>JAANWZ010000001.1 GCA_018263585.1 Calditrichota bacterium
TTCCTGAGATGCGACGACCGGGACGCTTGCCAGCAAGCGTCCCCGTCGTCAAGTAGCCCGGCTTCGTGAAGCCGGGGTGGAACGGGCGCAGGTTCGACCCCCCGGGTTCGACGAACCCGGGCTACGGCTTGCTCAGACTATGCCCATGCCTGCTGTGCAGGCATGGGCGGGTGGCCCGGGGCTTGCCCCGGGTTTCACACACCGGCGGATCAGCCCGGCCTGCCAGCAGGCACGGGGCATAGAGCCCGGAGCCGGAGCTGCGGGGCGGCGTCCGTCTGTTCATACCGGACTGCCTGCATTTCGCGCGCGCGGTTTGCATCGAACGGCGGATGTGGGTAAACTGCCGGAGGTGCATTCCCTCGGACGTGTCCCCGCCACCGGATGCCGGAGGCTCCATGCAACGCTGCGGCCGTGTCATCCATCTCGCAGCCGTGGCCGCGGCGATGTTCGCAGCCGGGCCCGTTGCCGCGCAACAGGTGTGGCACGACCTGTTCCAACCCGACCCGTACGAGACCAGCTTCCCGATCGACATTCTCCCCGGCCCGGGAAACACGTTTGGCTTCGTCGCGAACGGGTATGATCAGGGGTTGAGCGCGGGCGTCGGCGTTGTCGGCGAACTCACCCCGGCCGGCGAGACGCTGTGGACCGCCGAAATCTCGTCCGGCCAATATGATGTTGGGACTAGTCTGAATGCCGGAGTGAGGAGCGCAGACAACTCCATTGTCGCGGCCGGTCTGCGTTTCTACGACGAGCCGCCGTTCTGGTACTATGGCGTGCTCGCGGAGATCGACAGCAGCGGCGTTCTCGACTGGCAGATCGAATACGAAAGCCAGGTGGGCCGGATTGTATCGGTCGACACGACTTCATCAGGCTACGTGCTGCTGCACGGACCGCCCGAGATCTATTCGTTCGTGGACAGGGTGACGAAAGTGAGCGCGGCGGGCGTGATTCAGGCCCAGTACGACCTGGATTTCGTGAGCGTCGGCGCGCGCATCCGCACGGTTCCCGGCGGTGGGTTTGTCGTCTACGGCAGCGGACCGAACCGGTTTGCCCGGATCTCGAGCAACGGGAACCTGAGCTGGTATGTGGACATGGTCGCGCACGATGTTGCGCTCGCGACCGATGGCGGGTTCGCTGTCGTCTCGGACAGCTCGCTGGTGAAACTGAACGGCGCCGGCACGCAGATGTGGTCGGTCGCGCTCGACCAGCCGTACGGCGTAACCACAACCGCGGACGGCGGTTACGTCGTCTGCGACCGTCACGCGACCTTTCACAAGCTGTCCGAGAGCGGCGAGCTGCTCGGGTCGGCGGGCGATCCGGAGCTGGACGATTTCAACGTGATCCGGGTCGCGCGCACGAGCCCGGACCTTTACGCCGCGTCGCTGCACTACGACTTCGAGAACTACATCCTGTTCGCCAGCGCCGGCAGTCCGGTGCAGATCAGCCTGCAACCGTTGAACAACGGCGTCCCCGTGCCTCCGACCGGCGGTGTGCTCGTGTACGGCGTCACGCTTACCAGTCTTTCGGGCTCGCCGATCAGCGGGCAGGCGTGGAGTTCGGTCACGACCCCCGGTGGACTCACGATCACGCTTCAGGTCGCGACCGTCTCGCTCTCTCCGGGGGAGACGATCAACCACCCGTACCTGACCCTGTTCGTTCCGGCGGCGGCGCCTGCGGGGAGCTACACGTTCACCGGCGGCGCCGGCATCTATCCGGGCTATCTCGCGGACAGCGACTCATTCCAGTTCGCGAAGTCGCCATGGCCACGGGATGCGCCGGATCGTGATTCCGCGGAGGGGGAGTTTGAATGGTGGGTGGCCGGGTGGCCGGCGGAAATGGAGGCGGATGGGTGGCCCGGGGCTCGCCCGGGGTTTCACACACCGGCGGATGACCCGCGCGGGCGAGCCCGCACGGGCGGTAGTGATTTGGCGGGAGGTGACCGCGGCTTCCGCGAAGCCGGGCTACGTGAAGGTGATCCCGGCTTCGGCGAAGCCGGGCTACATGTCGCGCCGAACCCGTTCAACGAAACGACCGTGATTACGGTAGGCTTGCCGGCCGCGGGGGAGTTGAACGTGGCGGTGTTCGACATCACCGGCCGGCGTGTCGCGACACTTGCGGACGGGGTCCACCCGCCGGGCGCGTACAGGTTCACGTTCGCCGCCGGCGGGCGCGCGAGCGGGATCTACATCGTGCGTGTGTCCGGCGCGGGGATCGAAACGGCAACCCGGCGCGTGGCGCTCGTGCGGTAGTGAATCCCCGCGCGCGTTACGCGGTCGCCGGTTTCCGGTCGAACAGGGAGCGCGCGATCACGAGCCGCTGGATCTCGCTCGTCCCCTCGCCGATTTCCGTGATCTTCGCGTCACGGAACATCCGCTCGACCTGGTACTCGCGCACGTACCCGTAGCCGCCGTGCACCTGGATCGCCTGGTTGCAGACACGGGTCGAGACTTCGCTCGCGAACAGCTTCGCGAACGCCGCCTGCCGGCTGAACTTCATCCCCTTGTCCTTCAAGCGGGCGGCGTGATAGACGAGGTGACGCGCCGCCTCGATCTCGGTCGCCATGTCCGCGAGCTTGTGCTGGATCGACTGGAACGCGGCGATCGGCTTGCCGAACTGGACACGTTCCTGGCTGTACCGGACCGCGCGTTCGAACGCGCCCTGCGCGATCCCGAGCGCCATCGCCCCGATCGAGATCCGCCCGCCGTCGAGCGTGACCATGAACTGCTTGAACCCCTCGCCGGGCGTGCCGAGGATGTTCTCCTTCGGGATCCGGCAGTCCTCGAAGTGGACCATCACCGTGTCCGACGCGCGGATCCCGAGCTTCTTCTCCTTCTTGCCGACACGGAACCCGGGATTGTCGGTTGCGACGATGAAGTTGCTGATCCCGTGGTGCTTCTTTTCCTTGTCGGTGACCGCGGCGCACACGATCGTCCCTGACACCGACCCGTTCGTGCAGTAGATCTTCGACCCGTTGAGCACCCACTCGTCGCCGTCGAGCACGGCGGTCGTCTCCGTGCCGCCGGCGTCGGACCCGGCGTTCGGTTCGGTGAGCCCGAACGCGCCGAGGTACTCGCCGGAACACAGCGGCGGCAGGTACTTCTCCTTCTGCTCCTCGGTGCCGAACATCTCGATCGGCGCGGTCCCGAGCGAGATGTGCGCGGCGAGCGTGATCCCGGTCGATGCGCACGCGCGTGACAGCTCCTCGACCGCGATCATGTAGCAGAGGTTGTCCATCCCCGCGCCGCCGAACTTCTCGTCGAAGCAGATCCCGAGCAGACCGAGCTCAGCCATTTTCTCGACCGTCTCGCTCGGGAATCGCTCGTCGCGATCGACCTCGTCGGCGATCGGTTCGACCTCGTTCTCCGCGAAGTCACGCACCATCTCGCGGAGCATTTTCTGCTCCTCCGTCAGGAACATGTCGGTCTGTTCCATCACGGGTTCCTTTCCTGTTGTCGGGTTGCGGCTGGATCCGGCTGCGAGTCGCGCGCGGGGTGGGGCCGGCGACGCGTTGACCACGGCACCGTAAGAATGCGCATCCGCGGCCGCGAGATCAAGTGCCTCCGATCACAAGCCCGCCACCGCGGAACCACGGAAGACACGGAAATGACAGGACCACGGATGATACGGATGATACGGATAGACCAACGACCTTGCCCTTGACTTCAGTCAAGGCACATCAGATGAGTGGTCAACGCGCCTTGCCCTTGACTTCAGTCAAGGCACAGGCCCGCGGTTGCGAGCAACCGCGGCTGATACAACGGTGCACGAGACCCGAAACTGAAGCCCTGTCTATTACCCACATCTTTCCAGAACGCGGATAAAGGTTGGGTTCCGGGAGTATGAAGGTGAGTCTGTGGATCGGGTTTCGACCCCGGCAGGGGTCGCACGTGAATAGAACCGCGCGGCGCCAACAATCGGGACCCCGAAGGGGTGGCACATTATTGTTATTATTGAAGATAACTGTCACTCCTACGGGGTTAACGGAGAACGTATCGGGGGGCGGCTCCCATCCCGGGGCTTACGCCCCGCGCTATGCAGATGTCGCCGCTTCGCGGCTGATTCACTGATCATCATCCGCTGCTACTCCTTTACTCATGCGAGATGCGGAGGATGTAAGTAAGAGACAGGACTTCAGTCAAGGATAACCAGACGGTCGGTGAGACGCAGGGTAGGTTTCTCACAGGGGCGAGTACCGAGATCAACGCAGCCGCCCTTCTCGCGCATCCCGGCTCGGATCAGCCGCGGTTGCTCGCAACCGCGGGCCTGACCTTCTCGCACTCGCGCCCGCCTCCGCTCGTGGAACAACTATCTATGCAATTTGCGTCACGATTATCCGTGTCATCCGTGGTCAAGCCGTCATCCCCGGACCGCAGACCCCCGGTTTGAATCCTCTCCGCCGAGGGCCTACCTTGCGGGATCGTTGGAGCGAACTGGGGATTTTCGTGGCGGACGCACGTCACATCGTGCTCGGTTTCGACCCGGGGACGTCCGTGTCCGGGTGGGCGGCGGTCGCCGGCCCGCGCGACCCGTCGCTGCTCGACTGCGGCGCATTGCGCGCGCGGGCGGGCGAGCCGATCGAGCGACGGCTGCGGCGCATCTATCTCGGCGCGCTCGCGGTGATCGAGCGGAGTTCGCCGGATGTGATCGCGGTGGAGGATCCGTTCGTCGGGAGGAACGCGTCCGGTGCGCTCACGCTCGGCCAGGCGCGGGGCGTGATCCTGCTCGCGGCGGCGCAGCACGGGAAGCCGGTGGTCAGCTACGCGCCGGCGACGATCAAGCAGGCGGTCGCCGGGCGCGGGTCCGCGGACAAGGAGCAGGTCCGTCACATGGTGATCCGCCTGCTCGCGCTTGACGAACCGCCGGAGCCGCTGGACGCCTCCGACGCGGCCGCGGTCGCGCTCTGCCACCTCAACCGCGGCGAGTTTGCCGCGAGCGCACGCGGTTCGGAGACATCCTCCGCCGGTGCGGTCTCGACCGGTGGCGATGCGAACCGGACCCGCGCGAGCCAGCTTGCCGCGAACCCGGAGGATGAACAGGCGCTCGCGCGCTGGCTCGCGGGAGGGAGACGGAAATGATCGACCGGATCGAAGGGCGGGTGCTCGAGCTCGAGCCGACGCACGCGGTGATCGACGTCGGCGGCGTCGCGTTCCACCTCGCGATCACCGTGCGCGCGTACGAAGCGCTCGGCCGTCCCCAGCGCGCCGCGCTGTTCACCCACCTGCATGTGCGCGAGGATGTGTTGCAACTGTACGGGTTCCACGACCGCGACGAGCGCGAGGCGTTCCGTGCGCTGATCGCGATCTCCGGCGTCGGCCCGCGCGTCGCGCTCGCGATCCTCTCGTCGATGAGCGCGGCGACATTGCGCGATGCGGTCGCGGCGGGCGACTGGAAACGGCTCACTGCCGCGCCCGGGGTCGGAAACAAGCTCGCGGAGCGGATGGGCGTTGAACTGCGCAACCGTCTCCGGCCCGTGGAGGTCGCCGCGGACGGCGCCGCTCCCGCGTACACCGGGCGCTCCGCCGTGATCAGGGAAGCGGTGAACGCGCTCGTCTCGCTCGGCCACTCCCAGGCGCAGGCGGAGCGGCTCGCGGGGAAAGCGGCGCGCAACGCGGGGGAGGACGCGACGGTGGAACAGTTGCTCCGGTCGGCTCTCTCGGCGTGACCGTGCGCCTGTCTTTCCCGGGCGCGGTTGCCCGCCGCCCCCTCTCTCGTGCCCGCACTTGCTTGCAAGGGCGGGACAGGCATGAACTGTCGTGAGGTCCCTGCCACATCCCGGCTTCGCCGGTCTGTCACAGGGGCACGTTGCAAGCCCCTGGCCACTTGTTGGTGGATTAACCGATTGATTATCCTTGACTGAAGTCAAGGGCAAGGGTATGTGATCCGGACGTGGATGAGACCGGAGGCTGAAGCCCCGGGCCACCCCCGTGCGCGCGCTCACCCGGGAATCGTGTGACGGGAGTCACAGCGGCTTGCGGGGTATCGGTCGCGGGGATATATTGGCCGAACTGATAAAGCGCTCGCGACCCGTCCGGAGGCGACACGAGTATCGCCGCCCGGCGCCCGGTTCGCGGGCCGACCCCTGGAGGGCTTCCGATCCTCCGGGACGAGGGACTTGTCTGCGGAGAGGTCGTCTTGCACGGTTTCGTCCGGACGGTTCACGGAAGGACGGCCGGCACACCTGCTCGAGATGCGGACCCAGTGGCATCTGCCGGGAGTGTGGAGCACGACCCCCGACGAGACCGCCGGCGCCGCTGACGCCGTTTCGCCAGCGTCCGACCCCCTCGTCGGGGTGTTCTGTTCTCCCGGGAGGCGAGTCGATCAACAGGTACCGGGCAGTCGCGGAGCCCCCCGCGCGTGAGCTCAAATCAGCCCGAGCACGCGCCGCGACGGCGCCGGTCGCACCTGACAACAGTGACGCAGCGAACACGTGGAGGCGGAGTCAATGACGGGGTTCGAGAAAATCGTCGTCCCGGACCACGGCGACGCGATCGAGGTGAAGGGGGGCCGGCTCAACGTGCCCGACAACCCGATCATTCCCTACATCGAGGGCGACGGCACCGGCCGTGACATCTGGAAGGCGTCGGTACGCGTGTTCGACGCGGCGGTGCGCGCCGCCTACGGCGACCGGCGCAAGGTGAGCTGGATGGAGATGTACGCCGGCGAGAAGGCGACGCAGGTCTATCACGAGGACACGTGGCTGCCGGAGGAGACGTTCGCGGCGATCCGCCGGTTCATCGTCGCGATCAAGGGCCCGCTCACGACCCCCGTCGGCGGCGGCCACCGCAGCCTCAACGTCACGCTCCGCCAGACGCTCGACCTGTATGCATGCGTGCGCCCGGTCAAGTACTACGACGGTGTCCCGAGTCCGAGCAAGCGCGCGCACGAGATGGACATGATCATCTTCCGCGAGAACACGGAGGATGTCTATGCGGGCGTCGAATTCCCCTCGCTGAGCGAGGAAGCGAAACGCCTGATCAAGCTGCTCAAAGAGGACTACGGCAAGCACCAGATCCGTGACGATTCCGGGATCGGGATCAAGCCGATCAGCCCGACCGCCACGAAACAGTTGATGCGCAAGGCGCTCGACTGGGCGATCGAGCGCAAGCTGCCCTCGGTGACGCTGATGCACAAGGGCAACATCATGAAGTTCACCGAAGGCGCGTTCAAGGACTGGGGCTACGAGGTCGCGGTCGAGGAGTACCGGGATCACGTGATCACGGAATCCGAGCTGTGGGACGAGGTGATGGCGGCGGACGGGGTGACGCCGATCCAGAAGCAGGGCGCGTTCTCCGAGCTGCGCGGCGGGAAGCCTCCGGGGGACCCGAACGGCCGCATCATCGTCAAGGACCGGATCGCGGACAGCATGTTCCAGCAGATCCAGACCCGTCCGGGCGAGTACTCGGTCGTGGTCACGCCGAACCTGAACGGCGACTACATCTCGGACGCGGGCGCGGCGCTCGTCGGCGGGCTCGGGCTCGCCTGCGGCGCGAACATCGGCGACTACATGGGCCTGTTCGAGGCGACGCACGGAACCGCGCCGAAATATGCGGACAAGGACGTGATCAACCCGTCCTCGCTGATCCTCTCCGGACGGATGATGTTCGAATACATCGGGTGGACGGAGGCGGCGGAGGCGATCGAGAACGCCGTGCAGGCGACGATCCGGCAGAAACGCGTCACCTACGACCTCGAGCGCCTGATGGAGGACGCGACGAAGCTGAAGACGTCCGAATACGCGGACGCGATTATTGAGAACATGAGAAATTAGGGACAGACCCCGGTTTTCCGCGGGGGCATGAGTGTGGCGCCGGAAAACGCCGGCAGCGGGTGAGCGAGGGACCTTCGCCGCCCTTGAGAAAACCGGGGTCTGTCCCTAATTTCTACCGCTCTCGGAGCGACGGCCCCGGGCGGGCGAACCCGGGTTCCGGCCGTGAGTTTCAGGCTGTGATCGGGACGCGCGAGTGCGTGTCCGCCGGTCGAAATCCACGACCGCGGCGGTGAGTGCTTGTCCCGCGCAACCGGGCGGGCCTACTTTGTCGCGTCATAAACGTGTGGACGAAGACGGAGGTGAACGATGCGGGGCGTGCGTGCATACCCAGCTCCCCTCGCCGTGCTGATGGCATTCCTGCTTCTGCCCGGGCTCGTGCTCGCGCAGACCGGCAAGATCCGCGGGACTGTCGTCGATTCCGAGACAGGGGACCCGGTCATCGGCGCGAATGTCGTCGTCGAGAATACGAGCCGCGGGGCCGCGACCGACCTTGACGGCCGCTTTTTCATCGTCGCGATGACGCCCGGCACATACACCGTGCGGGCGAGCGCCGTCGGCTACACGCCTGTCACGATCGAACAGGTCGAGGTCAACATCGACCGCACCACCGAGCTCGAGTTCGAGCTCGCCCCCTCCGCGCTCGAGCTGGAGCCGGTCACCGTGGTCTTCGAGAAGCCGGTCGTCGAACCGGACGTGACCTCGAATGTCACCCGATACAACAAGGAGGACATCGAGTTCCTCCCGGACACGGAGGTGACGTCGGTGCTCACGCAGACGCCGGGATTCAAGGTGGACGAGGAGGGCAAGATCCACATCCGCGGCGGCCGTGAGACGGAGGCCCGGTTCCTCGTGGACGGGATCGACACCCGGGACCCGATCACCGGAGAGTCGCTGCCGCTCAACCTGTCCGCGATCAATATCCAGGAAATCCAGATCCTCACCGGCGGGATGGCGGCCGAGTACGGCCAGGCGCAGTCGGGGTTCGTCACGATCACGACCCCGGAGGGCGCGCCGGACCAGTACAACGGGACCGTGTACTGGGAATCGGACTCCCCGTTCGGAGAATACTCGTTCGACGAGGACCAGGTGGACGCCGCGCTCGGCGGCCCGGTTCCGTTCACCACCGATCTGCTCGACCGGCCGATCACGTTCTACCTCACGTTCAACGGCCAGATTTCAAACACGCACACGTATCTCGGCGGCGAGTATCCCAACCAGGACTACGTCGGGCTCGGGGTGGACCTGCCCCGCCGCCAGTACAACGACATCGGAGGCTCGCTCAAGCTCGCCTATGACATCGGTAACGGGCAGAAGCTGTCCGCCTACTTCGCCGAGCGCACGCTCGACTGGGATGTTTACGGCCGCTCGACCGCGGAAGTTGGCGGTAACTACGGCTGGCAGTACAAGTACAACGTCCAGAACCTCCCCCGCGCCCGCGACAAACGCTCGTCGTTCCGCATCGACTACACGAACCAGGCGTCCGACAAGACGGTGCTCAACTTCTCCGTCGGCCGGCAGGTGATCAACGCGAGCCTCGAGCCGCGCGGGAAAGAACCCGGCGAATTCGCGCTCGAGGACGAGATCGAGGAGTTCCGCGGCTCGGGGGTCGGGCTCGGGTTCGACCTCAACGAAAACGGCCGCTGGGATCAGGACGCCGACGGCGACGGCGTGATCCACTCAAGCATTGACGAGCTGAGCCAGGATCTCGACGTCAACAATTTCCTCGACGGCTACGTCGATGCGAACCGCTCCGGCCACTGGGAAGGCGAGAACGAAGGCTACGAAGACCTGAACCAGAACGGGCAGTGGGACCGCGGCGAGGATTGGATCGACCTCAACGGCAACGGCGTCTATGACTACGCGGAGCCGTGGACGGATGTGGTCGATCCGGTCACCGGCCAGAACAACGTCGGCGTGTATGACCCGTGGGACACGTTCATCGACCTCAACGGCAACGGCGTCTGGGATCCGGCAGAACCTCAGCTCCCCGAGCAGGACCTGAACAACAACGGCCTCTGGGACGGGGAACGGTTCCAGGACGCGAACGGGAACGGCGTATTCGACCGCTGGGAACCGTTCGAGGACCTGAACGGCGACGGCCAGTGGACGTGGAACGACAGCAACCGCAACGGCATCGTCGACCCCGGCGAGGCCGAACCGTTCACCGACCTCAACGGCAACGGCTACCAGGACGACGGCGAAGGCTACGACGACATGAACCTGAACGGCGAGATGGACCGCCGCGACCTCGTCAGCAACACCAATCTGAACGAGGAGACGGCGGAACCGTTCTGGGACGGCGACATCTGGTACGACACCGGTGAACCGTTCATCGACCTGCCCGACCCGGTCACCGGTCTCTACAACGGCGTCTGGGACGATGGCGAGCCGTTCTGGGATCTGCCGAGCTCGAACAGCCAGGTGACGCGGCAGTTCAACATCCCCGGCCAGGAGTCGACGTTCGGCGTGCCTACGCTGAACGGCCAGTACGACCCGCCGGACGGCGAGTTCGACGAGTACGAGCTGTTCACGTTCCAGACGGGCAACCCGCGCCAGCCTGTCGGCTACACCTACAACCTGAACATGAACGGCACCGACTGGCCGAGCGACTATCTCGCCTACGACCCGAACCACAGCACGTGGATCAACCGCACGATCCACGACGAGGACGCGCCCCGGTTCAACCCGCCGAACAACATCTACGACCGCGGGGAGGAACGGTACGTGGACTTCAACGGGAACGGCCAGTGGAACGGACCGGACCTGTTCCTCAACCCGGGCCGCTGGGACAACAGCGTCGTCTGGTCGAAGCGCCGCACCGAGGAGTATTCGTTCGAGTTTTCGTGGCAGAGCCAGGTGCACAAGTTCCACGAGGTGAAGGTCGGGACGGAGATGAAGTACTACATCATGTCCCAGCAGCAGATCCAGACGCCGGACCAGCCGTACACCGGCGAGGCTTCGCTCGATGAGGACGCACCGTTCACGTTCATCAACGAGGACGGCGAGCGCGTCGGCTACGGCGCCGTGCGTGACTTCTGGGAGTACCGCCCGTGGGAGGGCGCGTTCTACGTCCAGGACAAGATGGAGTTCGAGGGGCTGATCGTGCAGGCCGGTGTGCGCAGCGACTTCATCATCCACGACCAGGAAGTGATCGACGAGCAGCGCCGCCGTCTGGAAGCGGGTGAACCGGGCGCGACCGACGCCCGCCGCAGCCGGTTCGCGTTCGCGCCGAGGCTCGGGATCAGTCACCCGATCACAAACCGCTCCAAGCTGTACTTCAACTACGGCCACTTCTTCAAGCTGCCGCCGTTCCTCAACTTCTACAAATCGACGACGACGAACGTGGACCAGGGCGTGGTCGGCAATCCGAACCTCAAGTTCGAGCGTTCCGTCACCTACGAGCTCGGTGTGCACACGCAGGTGACCGATAACCTATCGTTCCAGATCGCCGGCTACTACCGCGACCTCTACGATCAGATTTCCACGATCGAGCAGCGCGACGGGCCGATTGTCATCACCAGGTACATCAACCTCGACTACGGCCGCGCGCGCGGGTTCGAACTGAAGGTGGACCGCAAGTTCGCGAACCACTTCCAGGCCACGTTCAACTACGACTTCTCGTTCGCCTACGGGAAGTCGTCCGGCGCGCTCGACGAGTTCGAAAACCGTTCGAGCAACGTGCCCGTCAACTACGACGAGCACCCGCTCAACTGGGACCAGACGCACCAGATGAACTTCAACACCGCGGTGATGTACGCCAAGGGCGATCATCCCGAACTGTTCGGGCTCAGGTTCCCGGACTACTGGCTGCTCTCCGTGCAGTGGCAGTTCGGTTCCGGCCGGCCGTACACACCGTCCGAATACACCACCGGGCTCGACCCGAACCTGATCCTCGAGAACTCCGAGCGCTACCCGTGGTGGGAGCGGACGAACCTCCGCTTCGAGAAGTACTTCGACATGGGCGGCGTGAAGTGGATCGCCGGCCTGCAGGTGTACAACCTGTGGGACAAGAAGAACGTGAACAGCCTGTACACGGAAACCGGCAGCCCGGACATCGCGGTCCATCCCTACAACCCGGACTACAACCCGGGGCTGAACCGCGCCGACTACGACAGCAATCCGCGCAACTACAGCGCCGGGCGGCAGATCCTGCTCAAGTTCGGTCTCGAATTCTAATTCCCGGATTCCAGGTGCGGCCGCGCGCTGAACCGCGCCGCAGTGCCGTGCCCCGGTTCCGGTTTCACGAGCTACGGGGGTACCTGCGACATGGAACGATGGCGTCGCATTGCCACGCTGCTGACACTGCCCGGTCTGCTCCTCTTCGCCGCCGGCTGCGCGGACGAGGACACGGAACCGAACGGCCCGTCCGACTCGATCAGGGGAACTTCCCTTTACGGGGAAGTGACCGGATCGCTCTCCGGCGTGTACACCGTGTCGGATTCGATTGTCGTGCCGGCGGGGCAGTCGCTGACCGTGCAGGCCGGCACCGAGATGTTCTTCATGCCGGGGGCGAAGTTCATCGTCCACGGCGAAATCCAGGCGCAGGGCACCGTAACCAACTGGATTCACTTCACCTCGAACCGCTCGCAGCCGGACCGCGGTGACTGGGACGGACTCTGGCTGCTCGACGCCGACGACACTTCCCTGCTCGAGTACGTGCGCATCTCGTTCGCCGCGAAATACAACCTGATCGAGGACACGACGCGCGAGTATCTCGATGACGACCGCGCGATTATTCCCGATAACATCCATCGCGGCGCGATCACCGTGCTCAGGTGCTCGCCGACGATCCGCCGCAACATCATCGAGTTCGGCGGCTATGACGGGATCCAGGTGATCGGCAAGTCCGAACCGGTCATCGAGCACAACACGATCGTGAACAATGCGTTCAACGGGATCCGGATCGAACCCGACTGGAGCGTGGCCGACATCGACACGCTCGATCGCACCGTCGCCCCCTCGAACATCTTCAACAACCTGATCGTCGAGAACGATGACGCCGGCATCCGCCTCCACGAGAGCCCGGACCTGTACAACGTCGGCATGATTCCGGATCTCTCGTACAACAACATCTGGAACAACGCATCGCTCGACTACGTTCCGCCCGGATTCCGCGTCGCCGCCGATGTCAGCCGGGACATCCACGTGAACCCGGTGTTCGTCGATGTCGAGGGCGGCGACTACAATCTGCATCCGTGCAGCGGCGTGATCGACCGCGGCGATCCGGACGAGACCGACCCGGACGGCACCCGGGCCGACATCGGCGCGCTTACGATCGCGCAGGGACCCTACGACCTCGCGAAGCAGCTTACGGCTGACGGCGCGTTCGACAAGCTCAACCTCGAGGCGGGTGAGGTGTACCGTGTCCGCTGCGACGCCTGGGTTGCGGAAGGGGATGTGCTCAGCATCGAGCCCGGCACGGTGCTCGCATTCGAGGGGCGGTACTCGTTGCGCATCTACGGCGGGCTCCAGGTGAGTGGAGAGCCGGGCAGCGAAGTTGTCTTTACCTCGGCGTTCGACGAACCGGAGCGCTCCGACTGGAAACAGATCGTGCTCGACCACGCCTCCGACGATTCGTTCATCGAACACGCGATTGTCGAGTACGCCTCGATGGAAAACCAGTCTTCCCCCGACCCGGACACGCTCGGCGCGCTCAGCCTGATCGCGAGCTCGCCGGTAATCAGCGAGCTCACGATCCGCGAGTGCTACTACGTCGGCCTCTACTGCTTCGACGGCGCAAGTCCGGTCGTGGACCGCTTGACCGTGGAGAATGTCGGGATGCACGGGATCAGTTGCGAGCTGAACAGCAGCCCGACGATCACGCGGACCACGATCCACGACGCCGGCGGGTACGGTGTCAGCATGTCGAAGTCATCCCCGACCATCGCGAACATGCTGATGTACAATCTCGGCACCGCCGGGTTCCTCGTCCAGGAGTTTTCTTCGCCGACGATCAACTACACGACCGTGTACGGCCGTCGCTCGGAGCAGATCGGCGGGGAAGAGCCGGTGACGCGGCGGATCGCGCAGGGCGTGCGCGCAAAAGACCGCGCCCAGCCGCTGCTGATGAACTCGATCATCAGCGAGTATGCGACTGTGGGAGTACAGTCCCAGTTCTCCTCGCTGCCCGACCTGCGCTACGTGTTCCTCTACTCAGAGGCGGGCGCCGATCCGGTGTCCGGAAACGTGGATTCGCTGATGGTGCACGAACAGGATCCCCGGTTTGTCAACCCCGACGAGTTCAACTTCAGGCTTTCCGCTGACAGTCCCGCGAAAGACGCCTCGGAGAACGGCGGTGAAGTGGGCGCGTACGGCGGCGACGGGATGTGAACACGACCGTCCATAACCTTGATACGGGTGGAATTATGGCGCGAGCAGGACGTTACGGAATGCGCGGCTTCATCGGTCCCGGCCTGATTGTGCTGCTGCTGGGCTTTCTCAGCACGCCGCTGGCCCGGATGGAGGAGTCGTACTGGGAGAAGGACCGGAGGCGCGGGCCGATGCGCCCGATGGCAACGCTCAGCCAGGAGTACATCGAGGAGGCAAACCGGACCGTCGATGTCGGGCTGCTCTGGATCACGATCACGAACTTCGGGTATTTCGGCAACGACAACCCGTCCCGGCCAGGCGCGCTCACCGACCCGTGCACCGACGACTGGGCGGTGCAGGCCGAGTACCCGGGCGGGTCGAACGTGCAGTACCTCTACCGCGGCGGTCTCTGGGTCGGCGCGATGATCCAGGAGGAGGGGTTCGAGTACCCGCGCGTGACCACCGGCACCGAGGGCTGGATCGGGGACGATGAGTTTACCCCGGCCTCCCGCCTCGAGGAGCGTTCGACCCGGCTCAACGCGTTCAACTGTCTCGGCGAATACGTCACGCACCCGGAGGCGGTGTCGGAGCAGGATTTCGTCACTTCCTACACGGACACGGCGACCACGGTGCCGGGCACCGGCTCCGGCATTTCGCACCCGTATGACGGCCCGCATGTGCCGCTCGGGATCAAGGTGACGCAGAGCACCTACGCGTGGTCCTACAACTACGCGCAGGATTTCATCATCATCGACTACGAGATCGAGAACATCGCGGACAAGTTCCTCAAGAACCTGTATATCGGGCTGTTTGTCGATGCCGACATCGGCAGGTATGACAGCCCGGGCAACCATTGGGAGGACGACATCTGCGGGTTCACGAGGACGTACGAGTACAGCCCGGCGGGGTCGGAACGGGTGGACACGCTCACGATCAACACCGCGTGGATCGCCGACAACGACGGCCGTCCGCCGAACGTGAGCTCCGGCACGCGCTTCTCCGCCCCGGATGTCACCGGCAGCCGTGTCGTGCGCGCGCCGAACCCGAAGCTGCGCACTTCGTTCAACTGGTGGATCTCCAACGGAGACGTTGACCTGGACTTCGGCCCCGCCTGGGAGGACGACGACAGTCCGGGCAACTGGACCTCCCGGCTCGGCACACCCGTCACCGACGCGGACAAGTACTTCGTGCTCTCGAACCGGGAGTTCGATTACGACCAGATCTATGTGAACAGCCCGGACTACATCGATTCGCACCCGCAGGAGTTCAGGGACCGGTTCACCGGCGAGCTGCTCAGCACGAATTCGTGGAAGGAGGTGGATGCGGCCAATGCGCAGACCCTCGCCGACGGATTCGACACGCGTTACATGATCAGCTGGGGGCCGCTCGGGATCTACGACTTCACCGACGACGCCGGCAACCGTGTCTATCGGCTCAACCCGGGTGAGAAGTTCTCGATGACGGTCGCCTATGTCGCCGGCGCCAACTTCCACGACAAGAACAACCCGCAGATCACGAACACGAACATCGACCCGAGCAAGTTCAACTACAACGACTTCCAGTACAACGCGGACTGGGCGGCGAAGGTCTATGACAACCCGATGGTGGACACGCCGATGCGCCCCGGCGACTGGCGCCCGCTCCCGCTCGACGAGGGCGGCGAGCAGGACCTCTGGTTCGGCGAGGACGTCGGCCTCGACGGCGTCTATCTCCCCGCCGATTCCATCGGCAAGGAGGTCACGTTCTACGATCCGTCCACCGGCGAGTTCGTCACGCTCACATACAACGGCAAGGACGAGGGGGAGCTCGACGGCCGGTTCCAGTCGGCCGAGGACATCGCGCCGCGCCCGCAGATGTTCGACTACACGTTCAACAACGAGTTGTTCGACCAGGGTGACGGCGTGCCCGACTTCCAGGGTCCGCCGCCGCCGCCGGTGCCGGTGCTCGACTACAGCACTGAAGGGCAGGATGTCGTCCTCCAGTGGAGCAAGTTCCCTTCCGAAGACCCGGAATACCAGGACGCGTTCAGCCGCCAGCAGGACTTCGAGGGATACCGCGTCTACGTGTCGAACACCGGCCAGGAAACGGAGTTCAGCTTCCTTGCGGAGTTCGACAGAATCGACTTCTCTTTCTACACGCAGAAGGATTCGCTGCTCGACAGCACGTACACGCTCGCCGAGGTGCAGGAGTACGGTTGGCAGCCGTTCGCGACCCAGCGTGAATTCGAAGGCGCGCTCGGCACGTTGAAGCCGATCGGGCTCAACATCGGCATGGACGAGATCCTGCAGTCGGACGGCGAGACGTACTCGTTCAGAATCGAGGACGCGAACCCGATGATCCCGCGCTACTACGCGGTCACCGCGTACGATTACGGCGACTACCGGTCCGGCACCGAGCCGCTCGAGAGCGCGAAGACGGCGAACGCGGTGTACGCCGCGCCCGCCGGCGCCGGACGGAAGAAGCCCGGCGTCGTCCCGAACCCCTACCGCGCCGACGTGGACTACACGCGCCGCTACCTGCAGCTCACCTACAGCGAGGAGGACACGACTTTCGTCTCGTGGGAGAACCGCGACGATGGAACCACCGGCTATTTCCCGCAGACGGATCGCCGGATCTACTTCTACAATCTCCCGGAGAAGTGCCTGATCCGCATCCTCACCGTGTCAGGAGACCTCGTTGACATCATCCGGCACGACGTGAACGAGCGGAGCGAACACTCGCGCTGGAACAGCCCGCACGCGGAAGCCTGGGATCTCAACAGCAGGAACCGCCAGCAGGTTGTTTCCGGTCTGTACTTCTTCAGTGTTGAGGATAAGACGGACGACGGCAACGGCCACATCGATGTCGGCAAGTTTGTCATCATCCGGTAACCGGGGTGCGAACATGAATTGGAGAAACGTCCTGCTGGTTGTGCTGGCGTTCGCGCTGGTCGCACCGGGGTGGGTGTCGGCGCAGGAGAAGGTCGGGACGACCGGTGTCAACTTCCTCAAGATCGGGCCCTCTTCGCGCGGCGTCGCGCTCGCGGACGCGTTCCTCCCGATCGCGGATGACGCCTCCACGCTGTGGTACAACCCCGGCGGACTGGTGAACGTGGACAAGCCGCAGTTGATGCTGTCGCACTTGGCGTTCCCGGCGGAGACGAACTACGACTTCCTCGGGTACGTCTATCCGCTGCCCGCGCTCGGCGCGGCGGCGGGGGCGCAGGTGTTCGGCCTCTACACGGGCGATATGGACGAGACGACGCCGGAGCGCCCGTACGGCACCGGGCGCACGTTCACCGCGTCCGACTTCGCCGCCGGCGTCAGCTACGCACAGCGGCTCACCGACAAGTTCTCGGTCGGCTCCACGGTCAAGTACCTGCAGGAGAACCTCGCCGACGAGGTCGCCCGCGGCTGGTCCGTCGATGTCGGCACATTCTATGACACCGGCTGGAAGTCGCTCACGCTCGCGATGATCATCTCCAACTTCGGGCCGGACATGGAGTTCATCACGACGCCGTTCCCGCTCCCGATCGTGTTCAAGTTCGGCGCCTCCGGCGACCTGTGGAACAGCGAGCAGAACCGGCTCACGGTCGCGCTCGAGGGGATCCACCCGAATGACAACCGCGAGGAAGTCCACATCGGCTTCGAGTACGCGTTCCAGGAGCTCGCGTTTCTCAGGATCGGGAGGAAGTTCAACGGCTGGGAGCGCAGCACGTTCGACGCGTACGAGGATGATCCGGAGAAGAACAACCCGTACCTCGAGTACCCGGTGATCAACGAAGGAGGCGGCTTCTCGTGGCACGGGATGAGCTTCGGCGGCGGCGTCTACCTCGACGGGATCGGTCTCACGGTGGACTACGCGTACGCCAACTACGGTTTCTTCGGGGACATCCACCGCTTCAGCCTGATGTACGAATTCGATTGATCGGTTTGTCCTGTTCGCGGGCGGAGCTGAGCTGCTGCGCCGTGAACGCGGAGGTTCTGGTTACAAGGACGGGGTGATATCGTGCGTCAACTGACAACTGGGTTCGCCGGTTCGTTGCTGCCGGCGGCGCTGGCGGTTTCGTTTCTGATCGCCGTCGCGCCGGCGCTCGCCGGGGATGTCGGCGGGACAATCAGCGAAAACACAACGTGGTCCCTCGCGAACAGCCCGTTCGAGGTTGTCGAGGACGTTCTCGTCGCCGAAGGGGCGACCCTGACAATCGAACCCGGCGTCACGGTCCGGTTCATGGGACCGTACAAGCTGCAGGTCGATGGCAGGCTGCTCGCGACCGGCTCGATTCGCGAAGACCGCGAGCCGAGCGAACGGCTGGAGCCGTGGAACCCGGACGATGTCCAGTGGATCGTGTTCACCCAGGATTCGCTGCACGTGGACGCGGGCGGCGACACGATCGAGTTCGACACGTGGAAGGAAACCTACCCCGACAGCCTCTGGCGGGGGATCCGGTTCAACGAGTCCGACAACGGTTCCGGGGTGCAGTGGGCGATCATCGAGCACGGCTACGCGCGCGGCGAGTGGCCGATGAACAACGGCGGCGGCCTCTACGTGCGCGCCGTCTCCGTCAACATGCAGAACCTCGTCGTCCGCAGCTGCACCGCCGGCAACTTCGGCGGCGGTGTCTATCTCTGGTCAACCGCATCGACGTTCCGCAACTCGCTCCTGCACGAGAACTACGCCGGCTACTCCGGCGGCGCGGTGTACGTTGACCAGTCCACGACCGAATACTACAACCTTACGCTCGTCGGCAACGAAGCCGAAGAGTTCGGCCACGGGTTTTTCTTCGGTCCGAACACGGGGATGATCGTTCGCTCGTCGATTCTCGACGGCAACCCGACGAGCGGCAACGGCGACGACCCGTTCTACCCGGAGGTCGGCCCCGATCTGAAATACAGCATCAACACGAGCATCGGGAACACGTACGATCCCACGAATGTCATCTACGGGACCAACTCGTCCTACTTCAGGGAAACGGTGTTCTTCACGGTCAGCGACTCATCCGAAGCGATCGACCAGGGCGATCTGAACGACACACGCTGGCAGAACGAACCGGTTCCGAACGTCGGACCGCTCGGCGACCGGATCAACATGGGCACGTGGGGCGGGACGCCGTTCACAGCGAAAAGCGTTCCCGTCGCCGTTCCCCCGACCGGCGCCGCGGGCGGGCGCACCGCGAACATCGCGTTTGCCAAGACCCGTCCCGGCCGCACCAGCGAGCAGACGATCGTGGTCGAGAACATCGGCGCCGGACTGCTTTCCGTGAGCGCGCAGAGTATCCAGTGGGTGCAGAACAACGGGATGTTCGAGATTCCGACGACCGAGCCCGATTTTTCCTCGTTCGATCTCCGGCCTGACAGCGTCGGCGGCATCCTCGCCTACTACACCCCCGTCCGCGACAGCATCGAGCTCGACCCCGAAGGCAACGCGATCCCGGACACTGCGTTCGTCGATGTCGTGACCAACGGCGGCACGATCCGCTACCGGCTGAAGGGAACCCCGATCGATCCGATCCAGGAAGCGGACACCACCCTGCTCGACTTCGGCGACGTTCACTTCGACACGCCCGAGACACTGTACGTGGAGGTGTCGAACGTCGGCTCGACCCTGCTCGAGTTTC
Organism: Calditrichota bacterium; assembly: GCA_018263585.1. Taxonomy (GTDB): domain Bacteria; phylum Electryoneota; class Electryoneia; order Electryoneales; family Electryoneaceae; genus JAANWZ01. The sequence goes on from JAANWZ010000001.1 coordinate 19,674, forward strand.
TCAAGGTCGATTTCTCGAACCCGAACTACAGAGCGGCTGTCCCGTCTGAGACGATCCTGCCGGACTCGAGCCTGGTGATCGACGTGATCGCCGATCCGCAGATACGCGACGATATCAGCGGCCGTGCGACCGTGAGCAGCAGCGGCGGTACCGCGGAAGTCCCACTCTCCGCAAACGCCGTCGGACCGATTCCGTTCCTCCCTGACTTCAACGCGGCAAACCCGGACAGCAACGACCTCGATTTCGCGTTCCTCAACAAGGATTCTTCGCGCACGCGGGAGATCGAGATCAAGAACGACGGCAACCGTCCGATGACCCTCGAAGCGGAGTTCACGAACGACGATTTCGCCGCTATCTGGCCGGAACTGCCGATTCCGAAGGAGGAGACGCGGTTCGTGACCATCGAGTTCACCCCGTCGGAGGTGCGCACGTATGTGGACACGCTCACCCTGGTCACCGCGGACACGCTTGACCCGCATTTGACACGGTCCGAGTTCGAGTACGTCCTTCGCGGCCGCGGAACCGAGGCGGGCATCTTCTTCAGCGGCGATATCCCGAACCCGGCGAACGGCATCGAATTCGTCTGGGGTCCCTCCGAGTTGGGCGGCGACGGCAACACGCGGTTCGTCGTCGCCGGACCGGCGCGGATCCCGCCGGGCAAAACACTCACCATCCTGCCCGGGGTCGATGTCCTCTTCGAGAGTCCGGACGAGTCGGCGGGCGAGTCACTGCTTCCCTCTTACATCCAGGTCGAGGGCAAGATCGAAGCTGTCGGGACTGAGGACGCGCCGATCAACTTCGCTCCCCTCGACAGCCAGGTCGCGCAGGACGGATCGATCATTCACCTGCGCCACGGCGGCCTCCGCTTCCTCGCCAGCGAGCGCGGATCGCGGCTGGAACACGTCGTCGTTGACAGCGCGCGCACGTTCACGACAGACGAGCTCGCGTTGTTGCTCGACAACGATGACTACACCGAGACGGTGCCGCACATCCTCGCCCACGGCGGCGGGATCGCGGTGTACAACTGCAGCCCGCTGCTGCGTAACGTCACGATCCGCAACTGTTACAGCCATCAGGACGGCGGCGGACTCTGGATCTACCAGGGAGCGCCGACCGTAATCCGGGCGCTGATCGAGGACAACGTCGCCGCCGGCGACGATGCCGGTGGACTCGCCGTCGGAGACGGCGGCGGGGTGACGGTCTGGGGCAGCCGCCCGCTGTTTCACGCGAATGTCGTGCGCAACAATCAAGCCGGATCGAACGGCGGCGGGATCGCGATGCGCTCGTTCGCCGGCGGCAAGCTGACCAACAGCCTGTTCGCCGACAACACGATCACGGGCGGCGCCGGCGCCGGCGCGTTCATCACCGGCCAGACCACTCCGCTGATGCTCAACACCGTATTCTCCGGCAACAGCGGCGCCGGTGACGGGGCGTCGAACGGCATCGACGTGCGTGACCAGTCGAAGCCGGTGATACGCAACTCCGTGGTCTGGGATGTCTCCGGCACGCCCGCGATTCTCTCGTCGGGCGGGTCGCAGACGACCGTCACCCACAGCTTCGTCGAAGGAGAATACGAGGGCGGCTCTACGATCTACACGGATGAGCCGCAGTTCGCCGGCACGGGGGACGAGCCGGCGGAGCCGTTCTTCCCCGCCTCGCCCAGCAACCTGATCGACGCCGGCACGGAGCAGGCTGAGTTCCAGGACTACAGCTTCCCGCCGTCGCGCGGTGAGAACCGCACGGATGTCGGTCTCAGCGGCGGGCCGTTCGCCGGCTACTGGGGAGCTCCGCTGCGGATCAACATCTTCCGTAACCCGGCGAACGTGCGCTCGATGAAGATCGCCGTCAACGCCGTCGATCCGATCGAATCGGATCCTGCGCTCACGATCGAGGATTACAACAGCACGGAGACGATCGACCCGATGCCGGTGGTCAGCGAGGACGAGCGCGTGTGGGCGGTCGGCTACAATGTCGAGGAATCGACGCTGCTTCAGTTGGTCGCGAGCGCGCCGTGGCTCGACGGGGACGGCAACATCATCGAGGCGTCCTCGCGCCGCGAGCTGATGGTGACGGTTTACACCCCGCCCGGCGGCGCGTCGATCAGCTCGGCCGGCGGCGCGTCGTTCACGCTCCCGCCGAATGCGTCCGGCAAGAGCATGCTGCTGTTTGCGTACGCAGACGCCGGCGCTTCACTCCCGGAAGGGACCGTCGATGCGGTCCGTGCGGGAGCGAGATTCACGGTGGACGCGCCGGCCGGCGGCTGGACCGTCCCCGCCGATGTCGCGCTCGCGTATCACCGCGATGTTGTCCCGCGCGGCCGTGAATCCGGGCTTTCGATCTGGCGTGACGGCGGCGAGGACTGGGTTCGTCTCGAGAGCTGGGTGGACGCGCGATCCGGAACCGTGCACGCGAGCACGGCCGAGCCGGGCACGTTCATCGTGCTCTACGAACCGGCCGGCGAGGCCGGGAGGTTGCTGCCGGACGAATCGCAGCTCGGCGCCAACTACCCGAACCCGTTCAACCCGTCAACGACGATTCCGTTCACGCTCGCCGGTGCGGGCGATGTGAGGATCTCAGTGTACAACGTGCTCGGCCGGCGGGTCGCGACGCTCGCGAACCGCTGGTACTCGGCCGGGGCGCACGCGGTTGTCTGGAACGGGCTTGACGACAACGGCCGTCCGGTCGCAAGCGGCGTCTATTTCTACCGGATGGAAACCCAACCCGCTGGCGGGCCGGCGAGTGTCGCCCGGACCCGCAAGCTGGTCCTGATGCGATAAGGGGGACAGCGAAATGCGTCTCACAGTCCTGACCTGGGTGAAGATTCCGCTCGTGCTCGCCGTCTCGCTGGTGCTGGTCGCGTGCGGCGATGACGACGGCGGTGACGGCGGCGGGGGGCAGGCGGATCCTGTCACGCTCGTGCGCCAGGGGTGGAGTGCGTTCGAAGCGCTCGACTTTCGTACCGCGCAAGACCTGTTCGAACAGGCGATCTCCACCGGTCCGCTCACCAGCGATGCGTACAGCGGCGCGGGCTGGACGGCGTTCCAGCTCGGAGACCTCGAGCACGCCCGCACCCGTTGGGAGCAGGGGCTCGAGCGTGACGCCGCCAGCTTCGACATCCGAGCCGGCATCGGATTCCTCGAGTTCCAGCTCGACAATTATCAGCCCGCGATCGACATGTTCCAGGGGTTGCTTGACGACAACGGGAACTACTCGTTCGTCCACATTCCCGGGCTTGATTTCAGGGACATCCGGGTGACGATTGCCGCGTGCCAGTACGTGATCGGCGACTTCGCCGCCGCGCTCGAATCCGTGCAGGCGCTCAATCCAGTGTTCACCGCGGATATCGACACGCCGGAGGGTGTCAACCGGCTCGGGGAAGAGATCGAACGACTCACCGATGTCTATCGCGGCTAATCAGGAGATAAGACATGCGAAGCACACGAGTTTTTCTGCTCGCCGCGCTGCTCAGCCTGCCGCTGCTCGCCGTCCTCCAGGGATGCGGTGACATCCAGGGCGATCTGGACGAGAACCGGGCACCGAGCGTCCAGTTCGTCAACGTCCACGACAACAGCGACAGCCTCGTCTATGACTTTGCCCCGATCATCCACTGGTCGGGCAGCGATCCGGACGGTTTCATCGAGTATTACTCGTACGCGGATGTCACCGATTCCGCCGCGATCGAGAATCCGATCGAGTATATCCCGCGTGTTCCGGAGGAGACGTGGGTGGACACGATCGCGACGCAGGCCCGCATCTATCTGCTCACGGAGGCGGGCGACACGACCGAGCATGTCTTCTACGTGCGCGCGGAGGACAACAAGGGGATGCAGAGCGACATCATTTATCGCCGCTTCCGTCGCTCGAACAACGCGCCGTACATCCCGCGCATCGGGATCACCGGCAGCGACGAATCGCTGTTCGACACACGGTACGTGGTCGAGGATACCCTGTTCAGCGCCCCCGAGATTACGAACATCTACCCCGGCATCCAGTTCTCGTGGCGGGGGTCCGACCCGGACGACAAGGCGCTGTTTTCAATTCCGCTCGAGTATCAGGCGGTTCTCGTGAAGGCGCCGTCCGACACCGTGTTCGTCAACCCGTGGACAGACGAGGTCGAGATCCAGCTCGTGAACCTGGAGACCGGTTTCTACACGTTGAACGTGTGGGCGCGTGATGACGGGCTCACGAAGTCGGTCGCGCCCGCGCGCGCCGAGTTCAACGTGATCCGGCCCACGTTCGAGCACAACCTGCTCGTCGCGCTCGAGTCGCCGATCCAGGGGTTCAACGGGGAGATCCAGAATCCGCCGACGCGTGATGCGGTGCAGTCGTACTACGAGGACCTGCTCGCCGAGGTCGCGCCGAACGTGACGATGGTGAACCTCGATCTCAGTGACGGGATCGACGTTCGCTACTTCCGGCTGACAAGCCCCAGCCAGACGATCCCGCGCTCGCTGATCCACCAGTACAAGCTCGTGGTCTTCGCCGCCGATCACCTGAACAGCGAATTCCCATGGGGCGGAACCGGCGACGACGACTACATGGATCGCAAGCAGGAGGTGCTGGACGACTACCTGCGCGTCGGCGGCCGCGTATGGCAGACGGGGAGAACGCTGTGGCGCGGCGGGATGTTCTTCAACCCGCAGCAGAACCCCGAAGGCGCCCAGTTGCTGGAGGACTTCTTCGGCGTGGACAGCCTCTCCCCGCCGCCAAACGATGCCAGCAACAACCCCTACCGCACGCAGACCTTCCTGATGCGGGCCGACTTCATCAAAACGTTTCACGGTCTGCCTTCATTCCCCGACCTCCAGTTCGACAGTTCGAAGACGGACGAGAACGGGTTCATCAACGGCCAGACCGGCGAGCCGTTCGGCTACTGGGGAGACGATTTCGGGATGAGCGGAGTCGATCGGATCGCCCGCAACGAGGACGCGACAACCACGCAGTACTTCGTCTCCCGCACCTTCGGCACCGAGGTCGAAGTCGAGGACGAGGACTCGCACGTGCTCCCCACCGGCACGAACGCGATCGACGACGAGTTCGAGGATGTGTTCTTCCCGCCGACCTCGACGAACGCCTATCTGGTCACGAAGAACAACAACGTCGATCAGATCACGAGCATCATCAACTGGACTTTCCAGCAGGAGGGACGCAGCAACGACGAGGCCGAAGTCGTCGTGATCAGCGACGATCTCGTGCGCGTCAGCTACTCGGAAGGCCAACCCTGGTCGGACAGCGACAGCCTGCAGGTTGACTACATCTACAACCCGATCTCGGTGATGCACCTGAAACCGGTCGAGGTCCGCCGCGAAGGCGTGCAGGGCGGCAGTCAGATCAACCCGTTCCCCGCGCTGCGGTTCCGCACCGCGCTCACCACATTCTCCTACTACTTTATCGAGCAGGAAGATGCGGTCACGGCGTGGGTGCAGATGCTGAACTGGTTCTACAACCCGGCGATCTTCGACTTCTGACCGGCGCCGCCGTCCGGCCCCGGGCTCGCCTCGGGTTTCATACACACCACTGGACAGGCCCGCCCTGCCGGACTGCAAAGTACCGGGCTCCCGTACGAACCTCCGCCGGCGCCGTCCGGTTCGATGAGAATGATCCGGTGGCCGGCGAGGATGAGCGCATTTCCGTTCGCTTCAACCTCGGCGTCGTGGATCGTCTCGATCCCGGCCACCTCACCGGTCCAGGTAACAGCCGGCGGCTGCGCGTGGCCCCCCGACACAACCAGCAGGATCTCACAGAAAACCGCACAGATAAGCCCGTCTTCATCGCACCGCCCCTTTCCTTGTTCAGCGGAGATGACGCTGGACACGTCAGCCTGCGAGTACTCAACAATAATGCCCATCGCCCGCGATCAACGCAAGCCGCGGGCGCGGATTGATCAGATTCCGCTCGCCTCCTTGAGCTTGATCGCGTTTCCGGGAGCGCTCGCGGACAGGTTCGGTCGCGGAACGTTGCCCGTGGGAGTCCCGTGCCACGGGCGCGGCCCGGGCTGGCTCCGGGAGCACGGTCACCGGTCCCGCGCGCGGTGTTCGCACACGATCTTACCAGTCCGCCATGAGCAACGATTCACAACATACACGGGAGGGTGTTTCCATGTCGATCGTTCCGTTCGAGAATGAGCCGTTGACCGACTTTTCCGTGCCCGAGAACAAGCAGGCGTTCGCGGCCGCGCTCGAAAAGGTGCGCGGCGATTTCGGCGAACACTGGGATCTGCTGATCGGTGGCGAAGGCATCTCCAGCGACCGGATGATCGAGTCGTTCGACCCGGCGAAGCCGGACCGGATCGTCGGTACCGTCGCAAAGGCGTCGAAACAGCAGGCGAAGCAGGCCGTCGAGACGGCGTACGACTTCTGGAACCGCGAATGGCGCTGGACGGACGGGAACGCCCGCGCGCGCATCCTGCTCCGGGCGGCGAAGATCATGCGCGAGCGCAAGCACGAGCTGAGCGCGACGATGGTCTATGAGGAATCGAAGGCGTGGTTGCAGGCGGACGCCGACACCGCGGAGGCGATCGACTTCCTCGAGTTCTACGCGCGTGAAATGATGCGCCTCGAGGGCGCGCAGGAGGTCGTCGCGGTTCCGGCCGAGGAGAACACCCTCTACTACATCCCGCTCGGGGTTGTTGTCGTGATTCCGCCGTGGAACTTCCCGTGCGCGATCATGGCGGGGATGACCTCGGCTGCGCTCGTCACCGGCAACTGCGCCGTGCTCAAGCCCGCGAGCACCGCGCCGGTGATCGCCGCGAAGTTCGTTGACATCCTGCTCGAGGCCGGGATGCCGGCGGAGGCGATCACGTTCTGCCCCGGCTCCGGCGGCGAAGTCGGAGATACGCTCGTCGATCACCCGAAAACCCGGATGGTCGCGTTCACCGGGTCGAAAGAGATCGGCCTGCGCATCAACGAGCGCGCGGCGAAGGTGCACGAGGACCAGATCTGGATCAAACGCGTGATCCTCGAGATGGGCGGCAAGGACGCGATGGTCGTCGATGAGTCCGCCGACCTCGATAACGCCGCGGAGATGGCGATCAAGGGCGCGTTCCAGTTCCAGGGCCAGAAGTGTTCCGCGTGCAGCCGGCTGATCGCGGTCGATAACATCTACGATCAGCTCGTGGACAAAGTCGCCGAACGCGCGAAGAAGCTGAAGGTCGCACATGCGGAGACCGACCCGGACGTCGCCGCCGTGATCGATGCCGACGCGCAGGAGAAGATCCTCCAGTACATCGAGTTCGGCAAACAGGACGGCGGCGAGCTGATCTGCGGCGGAAACGCGATCGAGGGCGGTTACTTCGTTGAACCGACCGTGTTCAGGAACGTGAAACCCGACCACCGGATCGCGCAGGAGGAGATCTTCGGCCCGGTGCTCGCGTGCATCCGCGCGCGCGATTTCGACGACGCAGTCGAGATTTTCAACGGCACCGAGTACGGCCTCACCGGCGGGCTGCTCTCGTCACGCCGTGACCGGATCGAACGCGCGCGCAGGCAGTTCCACGTCGGCAACCTCTATTTCAACCGGAAGATCACCGCGGCGCTCGTCGGCGTGCAGCCGTTCGGCGGGTTCAACATGTCCGGCACCGATTCGAAGGCCGGCGGGCAGGACTACCTGCAGCTGTTTATGCAGGCGAAGTCGGTGACGGAGAAGCTGTGAGCGCACGCGTGCGGGCCGCTGCCGGCGGTTAGCAGTAAGAAGTCGCAGGTCGAATCGTGCCCGCGGCGACGGCCCCGCCGAAGCCCAACGCGAAGGCGGGCGTCACCGCGGCTGATCCAACGGTGCGTGAAACCCGGGGCGAGCCCCGGGCCACCCGTCAGTACCGGCCGTGCGGGCTTGCCCGCGCGGCTCTCCACCCGTGACCCGCGCAACAGTGTCATCGTAAACAAGCGCGGCGTCTGTTTGCCGCGCGCCGTGAAGAGCCTGCCCTGAGCGAAGCGAAGGGATCTGCGAGCAGAAACGGCACCCGGTTTGTTTGACGCAACCAGCGGATTGTGCTTCGAGTAGATCCTTCACCCCCGCACAAACTGACATGCGGGGGTTCAGGATGACACGGAGGGCGCACAAACTGACATGCGGGGGTTCAGGATGACACGGAGGGCGCACAAACTGACATGCGGGGGNTCAGGATGACACGGAGGGCGCACAAACTGACGTGCGGGGGTTCAGGATGACACTCGTTCCGTCATCTGGTGTAGGTGGTCCGTTGTCGAGAGTCCGTCGTCCGGTGTCCGTTGCCCGCCGCCCGCCGACCATCCGTGTGTCCCGTGTTTTCCGTGGTAGAGAGTCCATGGAATGCGCTAATCTCCAGCGGGGACAGAGAACGGGTCGGTGGTGCGCTGGGCGGATCGCTGTTCCGCTTCGGCTTCGCTGAGCGGGCGTTCGGCCCAGACGAGCGCGCCGGTCGGGCAGTATTTCGCGCACGCCGGGTCGCCGTAGCACACATCACACTTGATGTACTCGTTGTTCGCGGGGTCGTAGTCCATGCAGCCGAACGGGCACGCGACCACGCAGAACCCGCACTCTATGCAGCGGTCGGTGACCTCGATCGCGCCGGTGACCGGGTTGCGCACGAGCGCATCGACCGGGCACACCGCCTGGCACGACGCCTCGTCGCACTGCAGGCAGAGAAGCACGAAATCCGTGTCGCCCTCGACGTTGAACGACTGCACGCGCGGGCGCGCGGGCACTCCCGGCCGCTTCGACTTGACCAGGCTGCACGCCTGCTCGCAGATCTTGCAGTCGATGCAGCGGTACGGTGTCACGTACAGGCGCTCGTTCATTCCCATCCTCATCTGCTTGCAACGGTGGTTGTCGTCGGTGTCGGGCCCCGGCTTCACGAAGCCGGGCTACTGTGGCGGTCACCGCCCCGGGTTCAGCGAACCCGGGCTACTCGGCCGGTTCCTCGATCCGGCCGACGCGCGCGAGTTTGCTCGAATACGTACGGCGCTTGACTTTCGCGCTCTCGTGCTTCATCTCGTCCGGCCAGCGCAGACCGCGGTCGGTCGCGCGCTGCCTGACGTGTTCGAGATACTCGGGCGTGCCGAGCACCTCTCCGGTGCGCTCGTCGGTGACGAGGTCGAACTGTTTATCCCAGATCGTGCGCTTGCCGTTGTCGTCGGCGACGAACGCGATCGCGTCGGTCGGGCACAGGTGCGCGCAGACGAGGCAGCCGATGCACGCGTCCTTGTCGGGGACATCGACGTACTTGTCCGGCCCGCGCGACAGGGTCGCGATCGCGCTCCGGCCGACCGCGTCGCAGGCACGCACGCAGATCGCGCACATGATGCAGGTGTCGTCCGTGTCGCGCTCCGCGTAGCTCGTCCGCTCGACGCCGTATTCACGGGCGAGGTCACCGATCACGTCCGATTTCGGCACGCGTGCGAGCTGGAGGTCGAGCACGACTTCCCGGTTGCGGCGGACTTCTTCGCTGTTCGTCCACACCTTGAGCCCGTCCGCGACCGGGTACAGGCAACTGGTCACGAGCTGCCGGTACCAGTCGTCCCAGCCGGGTTTCTGGATTTCGACGACACAGAGCCGGCACGCGCCGAACGGTTCGAGCCCCGGGTGCGCGCACAGGCTCGGGATGTCGATGTCCAGTTCGCCCGCAACGTCGAGGATGTACGCGCCCGCGGGCGCCTCGACATCGCGGCCGTCGATCGTGATCGTCACGGTTTCGTTCGTCTCGCTCATCATTCTCGCCGTGTCGTCCAGAGTTGGCCTGACTTTGCGCATGGCGATAGTGCCCCTGTGACAGCGCGTCGGTATGCGATGTCGCAGGGCTGATTGACCGGTGGATCATCCGCGCGGGCAAGCCCGCACGGCCGGTACACCCTTTCCAGGTCACACAAAGAAGGACATCACCGCGTCGCAGCCCGGCCTGCAAGCAGGCGCGGGGCATATCTGAAGCTGCGCTCACTGTCTCATCCTGAACCCGAGCTACACCACCGCTTCGTCCCGGCTCACGATCACCCCGCCGCTCTTGATATCGACCGCGTCGAACTTGCACACGCTCATGCAGATTCCGCACGAGATGCACGCGTCCTCGTCGATCACGTGCAGCTTCTTCTTCTCCCCGCTGATCGCCTCCGTCGGGCAGTGGTCCTTGCAGATAAGGCAGCCGGTGCACTCCTTGTTGATCTCGTACATGATCAGATCGGGGCAGACTCCGGCCGGGCACATCTTGTCGCGGATGTGCGCCTCGTACTCCGCGCGGAAGTAGCGGATCGTCGAGGTGACCGGGTACGGGGCGCTCTTGCCGAGCGCGCACAGGCTCCCGACCTCCATCGTGTGGCAGAGTCGCTCGATTTTTTCGAGGTCGCCGTCTTCGCCGCGCCCGCTCGTGATCTTCTCGAGCATGTCGTGCACCTGGCGCAGTCCTTCGCGGCAGGGGACACACTTCCCGCAGCTCTCGCCGATCAGGAAGTGGATGAAGTACTTCGCGACATCGACCATGCAGGTGTGGTCGTCCATCACGATCATCCCGCCGGATCCCATCATCGCGCCGGCGCGGGTGAGCGTGTCGAAATCGACCGGCAGGTCGAGCTTGTCCGCGGGCAGGCAGCCGCCGGAAGGCCCGCCGGTCTGCACCGCCTTGAACGGGCGGTCGTCGATGATCCCGCCGCCGATGTCGTAGATGATCTCGCGCAGCGTGCGCCCCATCGGCACCTCGATCAGGCCGGTGTGCTTCACCTTGCCGACGAGCGAGAACGCCTTCGTGCCGCGGGATTTGTCGCGCCCCATCGAGGCGAACCACTCCGCGCCGCGATCGATGATCGCGGGCACACAGGTGAACGACTCCACGTTGTTGAGCACGGTGGGCTGGTCGTAGAGGCCCTTCTCCACGCTGCGCACGTATTTCGCGCGCGGTTCGCCGACCCTGCCTTCGATCGAACGCATCAGCGCGGACGATTCGCCGCAGACAAACGCGCCGCCGCCTCGCGAGATGCGGATGCGCAGGCTCATCCCGGCGCCGAGGATGTCGTCCCCGAGCAGGCCGGCGTTTTCGAGCGTGTCGATCGCCATCTGCAGGTGCTTGACTGCGAGCGGGTACTCGTGGCGGACGTAGAGCCACGCGTCCGTCGCGCCGAGCGCGTACGCGGCGATCATCATCCCTTCGAGCACGCTGTACGGGTCGCCCTCCATGATCGCGCGGTCCATGAACGCGCCGGGATCGCCTTCGTCACCGTTGCAGATCAGCCAGACGCGATCCTCTTTCACACGCAGCGCGCTGCGCCACTTGCGGCCGCTCGGAAACCCGGCGCCGCCGCGGCCGCGCAGGCCGGAGTCCTCGACCGCGGTCACGACCTCGTCGGGTGTCATTTCGCTGAGTGCGCGAACAAATCCACGAAACCCGCCCGCGGCGAGGAAATCGTCGAGGCTGGTCGGATCGACGACGCCGACGTTGCGCAGCGCGACCCGCACCTGCAGCGAATAGAACGGGATGTCCGCGTACTTTTCGACCTTGCCACCGCCGCGCTGGTGCCCGAGCTCGTAGAGCCGCTTGTCCACGAGCTCGCCTTTGAGCAGTGTCCTCTCGACGATCTTCTTCGCGTCGCGGGGCTTGACGCCTGTATAGAAGGTGCCCTCCGGCTCGAGTGTGACAATCGGCCCGGCCTCGCACATCCCGTGGCAGCCGGTGCATTTCTCCGCGAGCGTCGTGTTCAGCGCAAGCCCAGCCTGCTTCAGCTCGGCCTTATGCTCGCTGATCTGGGTGAGGAACTCCTCGTGGATCGCGCGCGCGCCGAGCGCGAGGCAGCCCGGGCCCGCACAGATGCGGATCTCGTGCTTCAGCTTCGCCCGCTGCGCCCTGATCCTGTCCGCGCGCGCGAGCAAGGCGTTCGCGTCACGAAACGGTCTCCCGTTGCCTTTGCTCATTTGGGGCGCTCCTTCTTGAGCATTTTCGCGATGTTGCCGGGCTCCATGTGCGCGTAGTAATTATCCTCGACGACGACGACCGGGGCCATCGCGCAGGCGCCGACGCAGTTGACGGTCTCGAGGCTGTACGCCCCGTCCGGGCTGATCCCGCGGCCGACCTCGACCTCGAGCGACCGCTTCAGCTCATCGACGAGCATCCCCGCGCCGCGGACATGGCACGCGGTGCCGAGGCACACCTTCACCGTCCTCTCCCCCTTCGGTTCGAGGCTGAGCGCTTTGTAGAATGTCGCGACGCCGAGCACCTTCGCGAGCGGGAGATCGAGCGCGCCCGCGACACGGTTCATCGCCTCCGGCGGGAGCCAGTTGAACCGGTCGTTGATCTCCTGCAGCACCATGATCAGGCTCGGTTCCTCCGCCGGGTAGTGCGAAAGGACCTCATCGACCGCCTTCAGCTCGTTCCCGTCCGCGCCGGCCTTCGTTTTGCCGGGCGACGGCGGCGCCTTCGCACCGGTTCCGCCGGCTTTCGGCTCGAGCGCTCTCGTGTTCTCGATGTCCACGTCCGTCCTTTTCGCGCGGCGCGGGCTCATAACACGGCCTCCAGAGATTGCTTCGCGAGTTTCACCCCCTGCCGGATACACGCGATGTTCGCCTCGACGAACTGCGGCTTGCGCGCGAACGCCTCCGGCATCAACGCGACCACGGTGTCGAGCTTGACCACGCCGGTGCACGCGATGTACGCGCCGAGCGCGACCATGTTCGCGCCCTTGTTGTTCCCGAGCTCGATCGCGGTGTCGTTCGCCGGTATCAGGATCTCGGTCACATCCTTCCGCTTCACCCGGTCCGGGATCAGGCTGCTGTTCACGAGGATGAAGCCGCCCTCACGCACCGTCGGCTCGAACTTCTCGAGGCTCGGGCGGTTCATCGCGACGAGATCCGCGGGGTTGTTCACAATCGGGCTGCCGATCGGGTGGTCTGCGATCACCACCGTGCAATAGGCGGTGCCGCCGCGCATCTCCGGCCCGTACGAAGGCACCCACGCGACCTCTTTGCCCTCCTCGAGCGCCGCGTTCGCGAGGAAATGGCCCGCGGACAGGATCCCCTGCCCGCCGAACCCGGCGAATTTCACTTCACGCTGCATCGTTCGCCCTCCAACCGGTTGCGGTCGGTCGATTCATCGCTCGCCGTGACGGTATCAGAACCCGCGGGGCGTTCTTCGTTCCGCGTCGGCCCTGTCCCCACGTCTCCCGGGTTCACGAACCCGGGCTACTATAGTCGAAAGTATTCGCCGCGTAGCGGCGTTTCGATCATAGCGCGTGGCTTCAGCCACGCGAACGAATGGCTCCCCACAACCCCTCGGGAGCGTCCTGTAGGGACGCTGCGATTCATCGCGATGGACTGTCCCCGTGTCCCCCCGGGTTCACGAACCCGGGCAGTTCCCGCGTCTCCCGGGTTCACGAACCCGGGCTACTTTGCGTCTCGCGCGCATTAATTCGGACACGCGTGTCCGATTTACCAGCGAGTCTTCTCTGCGTACCCGTTCGGCGTCGCCTCGAGCCCGCCGGTGAGCCGCGCGAAGGAAGCGTCCTCCTCGTCCGGCGTCTTCAGCTCCCCGAGCGGGTAGTACGGGATCATGTTCTCCTCCACCCATCTCATCGACTCGGTCGGTGACATCCCCCAGTTCGTCGGGCACGTGCTCAGCACCTCGACGAGGCTGAAGCAGGTTCCGCTTTCCTGGTACTGGAACGCCTTGCGCACGAACTGCTTGGTGCGGATCGTCCACTGCGGGGAGTGCGCCGATCCGCGGGCGATGTAGGCCGGGGTGCGCAACGTCGCGAGCAGCTCGCGGATGCGAATCGGCCAGCCGGCGGACTCGACATCGCGCCCGCTCGGGCTCGTCGTCGTCACCTGGCCCGCGAGCGTGGTCGGCGCCATCTGCCCGCCGGTCATCCCGTAGATCGCGTTGTTGATGAAGATCACGGTGAACTTCTCGCCGCGGTTCGCCGCATGCAGGATCTCGTTCGTGCCGATCGAGGCGAGGTCGCCGTCGCCCTGGTAGGTGAACACGGTCAGCTCGGGCGAGGAGCGTTTGAGACCGGTCGCGAACGCCGGCGCGCGGCCGTGCGCCGCCTCGAGGAAGTCACAGTTGAAGTAGTTGTAGGCGAGCACGGAGCAGCCGACCGGCGCGACCCCGACCGCGCGCTCCCGAATCCCGAGCTCGTCGAGCGTCTCCGCGACGAGCCGGTGGGTGACGCCATGCGTGCAGCCCGGGCAGTAGTGCGTGTGCGCGTCCGTCATCGCCTCGGGCTTGCAGAAAACGGTGTTCACAGCCATCTCTGCCTCGTCGTTCGCTAAATCGGACATCGATGTCTTTTATTTGCAGCGCCCGCTATCCGCCTGCGCCCCATCCCCCGCAAGCGTATCACCTGTGCCGTGCCTGCTCGCAGGCATGGACCCGGGTACGGTGGGCGTTGGCGTTTGCTGAACCCGGCCTGCAAGCAGGCGCGGGGCATAACGAAGACGTTACTTCGCCTCCGCGGGCCTCTCCTTCGCCGGCTTCTTCTTCCCGTCGAGCAGCGCGCGCACGCGTTCGATCACTTCCTCCGGGCTCGGGACAATCCCGCCCTGGCGGCCGAAAAAGTCGATCGGCTTCCGGTTGCCGGTGAACAGCTTCACGTCCTCGACCATCTGCCCGTTGTTCATCTCGACACTGAGTAATCTCTTCACATGCTGCTTGCGCGACAGCTTGTCGAGCGCGTCCGCCGGGAACGGGTAGATCGTGATCGGGCGAAACAGGGCGATGTCCACGCCCTGTTCGTTGAGCACGTCGATCGCGGTCTTGCACACGCGCGCGGCGGTGCCGAACGCGGTCAGGATCAGCTCCGGGCTCCCGAGGCCGCCGTACAGCTCGGAGCGCTGCTCGTTCGCGCGGATGCCGGCGTACTTCTCCGCGAGGTGGACGTTGTGCGCCTCGTTGTCGTTCGGGTTCAGGTACAATGTTTTGATAATATGAGGCTTGCGTCCCTTCGCGCCGGTCGTCGCCCACGAGCTGTGATCGACCGCCTCCCCGCTCTTCACCGCCTCGAAATCCACCGGCTCCATCATCTGCCCGATCAGACCGTCCGCGAAGATCATCACCGGGTTGCGGTACCTGTCGGCGAGGTCGAACGCGGTCATCATGTGCTCGACCGCCTCCTGCACGGTCGAGGGTGCGAGCACGATCAGGTGAAAATCGCCGTGGCCGGACGCGTGCGTCGCCTGGAAATAGTCGCCCTGGCTGGGGAGAATCCCGCCGAGCCCGGGCCCGGCACGGCACACGTTGATGAACACGCACGGCAACTCGGCGCAGGTGATGTAGCTGAGCGCCTCGCTCATCAGGCTGATGCCGGGGCTCGAGGACGAGGTGAACACGCGCTTGCCGGACGAGGCCGCGCCGAAGATCATGTTCGAGGCGCCGAGCTCGCTCTCCGCCTGGACAAACACGCCGCCGACCTCCGGGAGACGGCGCGCAAGATACTCCGCGACCTCCGTCTGCGGCGTGATCGGGTACGCGAAATACCGGGTCGCGCCGGCGCGGATCGCCGCCTCCCCGATCGCCTCGTTCCCTTTCATCAGTTGCTTCGCCATGGCTTGAGTCCTGAGGCTTGAGTCCTGAGGCTTGAGTCCTGAGGCTTGAGTCCTGAGGCTTGAGTCCTGAGGCTTGAGTCCTCAGTGTTCAGTCCAGATGCTCGAGTGCTGAGCTAACAAAGGCCTCGACCCGCCCCCGCAGCGTGCCCCTGTGACAGCCCGGCACAGCCGGGATGTTGCAGGGATACGAGACCGGCGCATCATCGGCCGCAGCATCCGGACCCGTCCCCGAGTCTGCCGGCAGCTCTCGTTCACCCGAACGTTCAATACGGGAAATAGTCGTACTGGACGGCGTTCACGCCGACCTCGATCGCGATGTCCGGGCAGATGATCGCGCACAGACGGCAGCCGATGCAACGCGGCCGATCGAACACGCGCGCGTAGAAGTAACCCTGCGCGTTGATCTTGTCGGACATCTCGAGGATGTGCTGCGGGCACGCTTCGACACACAGCTCGCAGCCCTTGCAGCGGTCCTTTTCGATGCTCACGCGTGGCATCGGCATGCCTTTCGGTTGCGGTGCGCGGGTTCCCGGCCGCGGATTACGTGAAGAATAGAACAAGCGGCCGATCCGAGACGGAACTCGGCCGGCGAATTCCTCGCTCCCGGCGGAAGCGCGGACAGGAAAAAGATAGGCGTCACGCGATTCGCAAGCAAACCATCGCAGAGGTCTATCTTCAACAAACTCTTCCGATTAGCGCAAGGCTTGTGACACGAGTTCACAGCCGCGGAACCCGTTGATTCCCCTGCACGTACCCGGCAGGAGCGGTTCCCCCGACCGCTTTCCGAACTCGTGGTTCTCGTATGATAGGGGAGGTTAACCATGTGAAATTGTGTGCGATCATCCGCCCCGCGCTCGCTCGGAATGCGTGTAGCCCGGGTTCGCAGAACCCGGGACACGCCGTGTGCCATGATGTCGGCCCCGGTTTCGGCGAAACCGGGCTACGACCAATCCCGGTTTCCGCGAAACCGGGCTACTGCCGGTTCACATCCGGTATGCTCGTTCCACTGTGTCATTCTGACGCCTGAAGGGCGGAAGAAGGTCGGAGTACAATCGCGGTACCGATTGGATTGACCGGTGTTGGTCTTGGACCTTCTTCACGCCGCTGACGCGGCGTTCAGAATGACGCACACTCCAGCTGGATCTGAACCGGCACTACACGCTCGCTCGAAAAGCGGCGAGCGGATTCACTGCCTTGCACTGTCCCTGCAGCGTCTGTCTGCGGGGGGACGATGCAACACACATCAGCCGGACTGACAGGTACATGGAGCGGATACTCCTTTACCCGGCGGGGATACCACAGCGGGAGGCGTTTCTCGAAGCGCGGCGGCAGGGGTTGCACATCGTCACCTGTGATCGCGACCCGGACTCGCCGTGCTTCGCGCTCGCGGACGAGGCGTTCGCGGTCGATCCGGGCGATGAGCGCGCGTTT
This sequence comes from Calditrichota bacterium, assembly GCA_018263585.1. Lineage (GTDB taxonomy): Bacteria > Electryoneota > Electryoneia > Electryoneales > Electryoneaceae > JAANWZ01. The sequence continues at coordinate 36,597 of JAANWZ010000001.1, forward strand.
CTCGAGTTCGTCACTTCGTATCATGCGCGCGCGCCGCTGTCCGGGATTCTGCTCGTCGCGGCGGACATCCCGGTCCCGTACGCGAAGGCGGCGGCAGCGGTCGGTCTCCCGGCGCTCTCACCCGGCGCCGCCGCGCTCACGGTGGACAAGCTCGCGAGCAAGCGCGTGCTGCGTGAGGCCGGCGTGCCGGTCCCGGAGTTTTGGTCCGTGGAGTCGGCGGAGGACGTCGCCTCGGCGCTCGCGGAAACCGGCGCGCGGATGATCATCAAGCCGAACGACAACTGCGGCGCGCGCGGGATCTCGCTGCTCGAGCCGGGCTCTGATGTGGAGCGCGCGTTCGCACACGCCCGCGCCAACGTGAAGCAGGCCGGCGTGATCCTCGAACGCTTCGAGCCCGGCGTGCAGATCAGCATCGAGGGGCTCGAACATGAAGGCGAGGTGTACGTGACCGGGTTCGCGGACCGGAACTACGAATACCTCGACCGGTTTTTCCCGCACGTGATCGAGAACGGTGCGACGATGCCGACCGCACTCGCTCCCGCGCAACGCGAGGAGGTGGAGGCGTTGTTCGCGCGCGCGGTGAAGGCGCTCGGGCGCCCGCCCATAAGCGCTGAGATAACAGTTGCGGTCAAGGGCTTCGTTTTCGTACCATCGGCATCATACCTTCGTGCATGGAGGGGATGCGATGGTCGAGAACCCGCCCATCCGCGTGGACGAGGATTGGGACTATCTG
>JAANWZ010000010.1 GCA_018263585.1 Calditrichota bacterium
CAAGCGCGGGCACAAAGAGAGGTGTCCATGTGCCCCTGTGACAGCGCGCAGCGATGTCGCAGGGCTCTTCACCCGGTGGATCAACCGCGCGGGCAAGCCCGCACGGCCGGTACAAATGTGTGGCCCGGGAGGGGGAGTTGTGTGGCCCGGGGCTTGGCACGGGTCTCACGCATTCCCCGGACCACCCGGCGCGTCTACTCAACCACGAGCACCTTCCTGATCACCGGCGTGTGGCCGGGCACGTGGAAGCGGACGACGTAAAGCCCGGAGGCGAGCGGGGCGGGCGGCTGCCATGTCACGCGCCGCCGCCCGGCGGCGAGCTCCGCGAACAGGCGCTTGTCCACCTGCCGGCCGAGCACGTCGTACACCGTGAGCACGAGCGCGCCCGGCTCGGGGAGCGTGACCGTGAACACGGTAGCCGCGTTGCACGGGTTGGGGGCGGGTTGTGAGATGGCAAATTCGTTCTGGCCGGCGGAGAGGGGCCTCGGCTCGGCCGCTCCCACCGCAGTGACGGTGAACCGGACCGGGATCTCGATCGGCCATCCGCCTTGCGGGAAGAACACGCGCAGCGTGCTCTCGTGCTCGCCGGTGTCGAGGCCGAAAGCGTCCGCCCGCACCGAGATCTCCACCGTCTCGCCCACGAGCAGGTTGAATCCCATGCCTGGCGACGTTTCCAGCCACGGACTCGTCCAGCGCAACCGGAACGGGTACAGCACCCAGTCCGCGCCCTGCCGGCCGATCGCCGCGAAGTAGAGGTAGTCGAGGTCCTGCTGCAGCCCGGTGTAGATCTCGGCGCCGGCGCCCGGCGCCGTCCCGCCGGCGTCGAGCGGGCCGGAGCTGCGCGCGTCCCCCGTGAGCGGGTCCACCGCCCACACCTGCGGCACGCCGCTGTCCGTCGAATAGAGGCGGAGCGTGTAACCGTCCTCCGCGCCGGGGTCCACGGCGAGCGCGTCGCGTTCCTCGCTCGACACCGGCGGCCACTCGATGAACCCGTCACGGTTGACCGGGTAGATCCAGCTCACGGCGTCGCACACCCAGAACGTGCCGAGGCCGGAGTCCCAAGCGATCATCGGCCCGCGTGCCTCCCCCGGGAGAGGGATCGTCTCGAGCAATGTGCCGAGCGTGTCGATGCGCGCGAGCCGGTTTTCGCCGTCCACACCCCACAGGTCTGTGCCGTCGCTCGCGAGCTGGGTGAGTTCGCCTGTGATGCCTTCCGGCTGGAGGAAGCTGCGGCGCAAGCTGCCGTTGCCGTCGAGCACGCGGATCGAGGCGGGCGCGGTGCCGGTGTCGGATGCGAAGAAGCTGCCGCCGTCAAATGTGAACCCGGCGAGCTCGCTCTCCGGCGGGAGCGTCAGCGGAATCGGCGTATGCGGCTCGTACGGCTCCGGCGCGGTGAGCCCGGGCGGTTCCGCGCGGATGCCCCAGCGCACGCTGTCCCGGATCGCGGTGAGCGCAATCGAGGTGTCCGCCGCCGCGTCGATGTACGCGTGCAGATCCAGCGAGTCGTGGTCGGCGGTTGCGAGGATCGGAGGAAGCGATGGATCGAGCGCGGTCGTTTCGTCGAGCGTGATCTCGACTTCGCCGGACCAGGGACCGTAGCCCGGCCCGCTCGCGGTCACCGTCCAAATTCCGACATCGACGTCCGTAATTACGTAAGCGCCGTTGTCGTCCGCGGTTGCGCCGAGGGGCGGGTTGCTGTGCACGAGAACCGTCGCCTCCGCAACCGGCTCACCGGAGACTGAATCGGTCACCGTGCCGGCGAGCGAACCGGTCGGCGCGAGCAAGCCCTTCTCGATCAATGCGTCGAGCACGATCGCGCGATACTGCCCGCCGAACAGGTTCTGTTCCGCGTCGAGCAGACCCTCGGCGGCGTCTTCAGGGGTGCAGCCGGGGGTGATGTGGAACAGGCTTTCCGCGACGAGCGCGTCCGCGCTGTCCGGATCGACCTGCTCGCGGATCAACCACAGCGCGTGCGCCCATATGGCGCCGTTCTCGTAAATGTCCCCGCCCCAGTCGCCGGGATAGACGCGGGCGGTCGTGAGCTCGCGCCCCTCCCAGAACTCGTTGTGACCGTCCCAGTTGTACACCCAGTTGTCGTGGAACTGGCTTTCGCGGGCGGAGAACGTCCCGGCCCAGTAGTCGCAAGCGCCCTCGGCGAGCGAACGCGCGTCGAAGCCCCATACTTCACCGCCGACCGCCGCGTGATGGATCGCATGGCCGTACTCGTGGAGCAGCACGTCCGCGTCCTCGGCGTCGTCCACCCCGCCCTCGCCGAACGCGAGCCGGTTCAATTCCGCCGAGTAGTAGGAGTTGTCCTCGCCGTTCACGCCGTGCGCATCGACCGCGATCGGCGCGTTTTGCAGGCCGGTGTAGCCGAGCGCCTGCAGGTGACGCTGCATCCGGTCGATGTGGAAGTAGGCGTTCACGTCCTCAAACCCGGTTTCGGAGCGCGTGAACGTGAACCCGTCGAGCGCCGGCGACGTCACCGGCGCGACCGCCGGCGGTTCGAAATCGACGATCTGCACGTACGGGCCGGCGAGCTGATAGGCGCCGTCCGCAAACGTGATACCGAGCAGCACAACCGGAACCCGCTCGGCGTTCAGCTCCGGCGTGTCGGCGTCGTCGAAATCCGCGTACCCCGGCTCGCCGTACTCGGCCTGCGCGGTCGTGAGCGGGTCGGGGTTGAACGCGAGCCCGGAGCCGTCTTCGAATGCGATCCGGTTGTCGCGGGCGAGCAACTCACCGGTGCGAGCGTCGATCAGCAGTTCCCAGTCGCCGAGCGGATCGATGGTGGGATAGCCGACAAGCCAGGCGGGGCGCGGGTTTGCTGAATCGGACACGAACATCCGTTTTTCCACGCGGGGAGCCTCGAGCCGGCACAGGGCGCCGACAATCTCCCCGGCGCGCGCGAGCGCGGCTGACTCGGTGAGCACGCCTGTCCACGCGCGGCCCGGCTTGACCGGGCGGAGTGTGGAACTGACACTGCTCACAACCCGGCCCCGTGTCAGGTGCACGGTCACGCCCGCATGATAGACCGGCGTCCCGGAGACTGTCTGCCGGAAGCGGACGTGCGTTCCACCACGGCTTTCGAGGACGCAGACCTGCTCGAGGGCTTCAACCACAGCGTCGCCCTCGAACTCCTCGGCGTGGCGCGCGAGAAACTCACGGGCCGCCCCCGCCGGCGTGCCGGCGGAATAAGCTGCGGACAGCCCGGAGCCCGCTACGACCACGGGCAGAAACAATGTGAGAAAAAACCGTCTCATCCGTTCGCCCTCGAACCGCCTGCAGGTAAACTACGGCAATCGGTCCTGCCGAGGGAAGCTCTCGGCGAACTGTCTCGCGTCTGGCCTCTTCCCCGCGGGCACGGTGTGCACCGCACCGCTGCATTCCGTGTGCCCCTGTGACAGCGCGTCCGTTTGCGATGTCGCAGGGCTGCGTCCAGATCGAGAGGAGCGTGACACGCGGGAATCACCTCTCCAGCGTACCGTGATACAGCGTGTTCAAGCGGCGGATGGTCGCGGGCGCATGGCCGGCGTAGTGGTTGTTCGCGTACACGAGAATTCTGGATGCGCGTGTCCGCATTTGCCGGAGCAGGTTCGCCCACCGGGTCAGGCTCGCCGCATGATCGACCACTTCCCTGTTCCAATTCGTTGTGACTTCCTCGATCTTCTTCCGGTCGCCGAGCAGGCGGATGTACGCCCAGTCCACGGTGAGCGGGTCGTGCCGTTCGGCGATTTCATCCCCGTGCGGCATCCACGCCTGGTCCACGAGCACCGGCGCGGCGCGGTGTTCACGCAGGATCGCGAAGTAGTCGCCGGTGAGCCAGCGGCGGTTGCGGATTTCGACCGCGTACGTGTCGTGCACATCGCGCGGGAGGTCGGCGAGGAAACGGGCGAGGCGCTCGTAGAATGGACCGGCGGATGCGAATGTCTTCTTGTTGAAGTACGGGAACTGGATCACGAGCGGTCCGAGCTTCCGCCCGAGCCGGGAGATCCGTGCGAGGAACCGGTCACGGTCGGGGTAGGTCGCGCCGGAGTCCAGGAGCTTGTCTGGATCGGGCTTGGCCTGCTCGCCGCCGTGAACGATGCTCTTCGGGAACTTCGCGGCGAACAGGAACCCGTCCGGAGTGCGCTCGTTCCACCCGTCCACTGTTGACGCGCGCGGGATTGCGTAGTATGTCGAGTCCACCTCCACGGTGCGGAATCTGGTCGCGTAGTACGGGAGGAATTCCCGTGGCTGCGTGCCCTCCGGGTAGAACGGTCCGACCCAGTCCTTTTCGCTGAAGGATGACGTGCCGAACCAGACGATGTCATCGCCGGGGAATTGCATGCAGCCCTCGTGCGCTGATTTTGCGACGGTGGCAGGCGCGGAGGATCCTGCGCCGTGTGCGTCCCGTCTCCCGCAGTGGCCGCCCGGGAGATGAGCCTGCGAAGCGACCGCTCGAAAGAAATGTAATCGCCGGGTGGTTGCGAGCGCACTCCGAACGTGAGGCGCCACCGGCCGGGATCACTGTTGCCTGGCTGAACTGCGCGGGCTAGCTTGGCGCGGGTCGCCGACCCGCCTGCGCGGGACGGGCGAAAACCCGCCCCCGGAAGCTCGTCGCAACGCACGTCTTGTCCCGGGGACAACTCGGAACGCAGATGAAGAACACGTCTTCCTGGACTGCGAGCAAGTTCCTCTACCGTGACGGCCTGCTTCGCGCCAACCCGAGCTTCGTGAGCGCCGGTTCCCGGTTGATGGCGGAGCGGATCGCCGCCTTCTACGGCGAACAGCTTCCCCGACACGCCCGCGGCCGTCTCGCGGACCTCGGTTGCGGCCCCGTCCCCCTCTACGCCGCATACCGCGAATTGGTTGACGAGATCACGTGCGTGGACTGGGCGAACACAGCGCACAGCGACATTCATCTCGACCTGGTCGCCGACCTCACGCAACCGGCGTTGCCGTTTCCCGACGGCGCTTTCAACACGTTGATCCTCTCGGACGTGCTGGAGCATGTGCCCGAACCGGCGGCGCTCTGGGAAGAGATGGCGCGGCTGCTCGCGCCCGACGGGAGGCTGCTGCTCAATGTCCCCTTCCTTTACTGGCTGCACGAGCAACCGCACGACCACCACCGGTACAGCGAGCACGCTCTCCGTCGGTACGCGGAGCGAGCCGGGTTGGCCGTGCACGTCCTCGAACCGCTCGGCGGTGCTTTCGACGTGCTCGCGGACATCTCCGCGAAGCTGCTCGCCCGTATCCCGAGAGGAGGCCGTCCGCTCGCGGTCGCCCTGCAGACCGCGACTCGCGTGGGCCTCGGGACATCACTCGGCGGCCGGCTCACCCTGCGCACCGCCCGCCGTTTCCCGCTCGCCTACGGGATGGTCGCGGGCAGGGACTGAGTCGTGATTCATGCACCCCGCTGTTCAGGGAGCAAGTTCTCCGGGTTCATCCCTTCGAACGCCGGGTGGACGAAGCGGCCGTCCTTGCGGATCAAATCGCCGTCGATGCGGATTTCGCCGCCGCCGCACTCCGGCGTCTGGATGCAGACGAGGTCCCAGTGCACGGCGGAGCGGTTGCCGTTGTCGGTGTCGTCGTAAGCGTTGCCGGGCGTGAAGTGGAACGATCCGCCGATCTTCTCGTCGAACAGGATCTCGTCCATCGCGAACGTGATCGCCGGGTTGCAGCCGAGCGCGAACTCGCCGATGTAGCGCGCGCCTTCGTCCGTGTCGAAGATCTCATTGATCCGCTTCCTGTCGTTCGCCTTCGCGTCCACGATCTTCCCGTTCTCGAACCGCAGCTCGATGTCCTTGAACGTGAACCCGTGATACGATGAGGGCGTGTTGTAGCGCACGACGCCGTTGACCGAGTCGCGCACCGGGCATGTATAGACTTCGCCGTCGGGGATGTTGCGCTTGCCGTCGCATTTGACCGCGCCGATCCCCTTGATCGAGAAGCGCAGGTCGGTGCCGGGGCCGGTGATCTCGACACGGTCGGCGCTCTTCAGGAACTGCTCGGCCGGGTCCATCGCCTCCGACATCCGCCGGTAATCGACTTCGGTCGTGACGCGGAAGTAGTAATCTTCGAACGCCTGCGTGCTCATGTTCGCCATCATTGCCATCGACTGGGTCGGGTAGCGGAGCACGACCCATTTCGTGTTCGGCACGCGCTCGTTCGCGTGCACCGGCTGGAACACCTCAGTGCCCCAGAGTGCGTTCTTCTCCGAGGGCAAATCGCTGAGCTCCTTCGCGTTCGCGATTCCGCGCACGCCGATGAACGCGTCCATGTTCTTCATCCGGTGCAGCTCGGCGTGCTGGATCGCGGCGAGGCTCTCCTTCGATGCGTCCGCGAGCAGTGTGCGCAGCAGGCGGTTGTATTTCAGCTCGAGCAACGGGTGGCCGTCGGCCGCGTACACCGCCCGCACGATCGCATCGATGAACTCGAGCGGGGTGTCGTAGCACTCGATGAGCACGTTTTCGCCGGGCTGCACTTCGCAGGAGTAGTTGACGAGCAGGTCGGCGAGTTTGTCGTGGCGCGGGTCGTGCATGATAGCGCTCCGGGAGTTCGTTCATGCCTGGTTCAGCTTGTGATGGGCTGAACGTATGGGCGGGACACGGGTGAGGCAAGAGCGCGCGCATGCTCCGCCCCGGTGATTGCATGTCCACGAGCGGCCTGGTTCAGGTGCGTGAGGCGGGTGGCCCGGGGCCTCCACGGGTGGCCCGGGGCTTGCACCGGGTCTCATGTACCAGTGGATGAGCCGCGGTTGCGAGCAACCACGGGCCTGTTGCTCTCATGCACCGTCGGATCAGCCGCGGTTGCGAGCAACCACGGGCCTGTAGCGTCCCCTCCCGGAGCAGGCCAATGTTTACGGATCCGCTGTTTTGCTTGCGCGACGGCGGTCAGATGTGGTAATCTGTTCTTGCCATGATCGCGGAGTTTGCGCAACGTGAACAGGGAAGGAGCAGCCATGTTCCGCACGATTGTCGTTTCCATGCTCGCGCTCACTGCCGGCGCCCCCGCGTTCGCACAGATCGAAATTTCGGGTCCGCAGAGCGGCACGCTCGGCCCGAGCGATTACCTGGTCGTGGGGGATCTTTCGATCGTGGACGGCGAAACGCTGACGATCGCGCCGGGCACGACGTTCCTGTTCGACGGGGACTACGATTTCCATATCTTCCCGAACCGGACGTTGATCGCAGAGGGCACGGAGACGGACAGCATCCGGTTCATGCCGAACACGGACGGCGGCGTCACGCAGTGGGGGCATTTGTACTTCGGTGGTACGAGCGACGACGACGTGCTCGCCTACTGCCTGGTGACCGGTGGAAACGCTCAATATGGCGGCGGGATCTATTGCGACGAGTCCAGCCCGACGATCGTCAACACGGCGATCACGGGCAACGGCGGCGAAGGTGTCTTTGCGGAGGGAAACAGCGACCCGGACGTGAGCTATTGCGACGTCTACGACAACAGTGATGGCGATTTCGGCGACGCTGACTGGAGAACTCCCGCTGCGCTACACGCTCGCGCCACCGTACCCGAACCCGTTCAACGCGGCGACGACGGTCACGATCACGCTGCCGGAGGCCTCGAAGCTGGTGGTTGCCGTGTACAACACAGCCGGGCAGAGTGTCGCGACAGTCGCGGCCGGGTCGTATCCGGCGGGCCGCCACGCGCTCAGCTTCAACGGGTCCGCGCTCGCGAGCGGGCTCTACTTCCTTCGCGCGACGGTGCCGGGTCAACTCGACGAGACGCGGAAGATCATGCTCGTGAGGTGAGTGCAGCAGTGGATGAGCACCGGGGCAAGCCCCGGGCCACGCGTCAGCCGACACAACCTGGAGAACGGGGACGCTTGCGAGCAGGCGTCCCCGTCCTTCTCCGTGCCCGCGGGGACGCGCCGCAGGCCGTCACCGCGGCTGATCCGAGGGTGAAGTAACCCTCTCCTCGTGCCCGCGGCCCGTCAGATCAGCCCGGCCTGGGATCATGCGCGGAACATCATGTGCCGGCACCTCGGCGCGCTTGAAATGCGCTGGTTTTGTTACTTGATTTTGCGATACGTTTCTGTTCAAGGAGGGGTGATGGGTACGAGAGCAGTCAAGCGCGCGCGGGTCGCCGTCGCCGCGGTGCTCGCTGCGGGATTGTCCCTGGCAGGCGCGCTCGTTCAGCCTGCGCGCGCCGAAGTGTGGGAGGTCGAACCGGCGCCGGAGTGGACGGAGCTGTTCGACACGAACTCCGGCTGGACGGGAGCCGACGGCATCTATTCGATCCCGATCGACGGCGACGAAAGCCCCGGCGGCGCGAACACACGGCGCACCCTGTTCGTGTTCAGCGACACGTTCATCGGTGAGGTGAACGGGGACGGCGAGCGGCTGCCGGGGACGACGATGGTGCACAACACGCTCGCGTGGATGCCTCCGGGCGGGCCGGACCCCGGCCCGGTCCAGTTCTGGTACCGCGGGGATGACGAGGACCCGGGCAGCGTGTTCGTGCCCGACACGCCAGACTCCGAGCCCGGCGACGACTACTGGCCGGGTGACGGGATCGTGCATGACGGCGCGGTCTATTACCTCGCCGGTATGATGTACAGCGAGGACGACTGGTTCTACCAGCGGGGCGTGGCGATGATCCGATTGCCGCTCAGTTCCCGCCCGCCGCTGTTGCCGTACCAGCAGTGGGATGTGCCGCTGTACGTGCCCGAATCCGGCGACCGCGGCGCGATCTCGTTCACCGGCGGGATCATGGCGAACACCGAGTCCGCGGGCGCGCCGGAGCCGGACGGGTACATCTACATCTACGGCAACGAATCCGTGTGGCTGAACAAGTTCCTGCTCGTCGCGCGCGCCCCGGAACAGCAGTTTCCGTACGTGAATCAGTGGACGTTCTGGGACGGCGAGGGCTGGAGCGAGAACATCGGGGACGCGGCGCGGATGACCGACCGGATCTCGCCGGAGAACAGCGTGACGCCGTTGCCCGACGGCCGGTTCATCCTCGTGTTCCAGCTCGACACGATCACCCGCTACGTCGCGTTCCGGATCGGCGACACGCCGCACGGGCCGTGGGGACCGTTTCGCATCATCTACGCCGCGCCGGAGCCGGACGTGTGGCCCGACCTGCCCGTCTATACGTACAACGCGAAGGCCCACCCGCACCTGAGCGAACCCGGCGAGCTCCTGATCAGTTACAACGTGAACGTGAACGACTTCTGGGCGCACTTCGACCACGCGGACATCTACCGCCCGCGCTTCATCCGCCTGATCTACACGGGGAATGCGTGGTGACCGCGGCTGCCTGCGCCACGTGCGGTCGCGGAGCCAGTTGATTACGCCGCCGTGCAGCACCAGCTCGCGTTCGCGCCGGGACAGGTGGAACCACCCGGTCGATTGTACGCTCGGAAAGTCGAACTGCCAGCGGCTCCGGTTTGCGTCTCGTGCGATCGTATCGCAATCATAACGGCAGGGAAATCATACAACTGGGAGGGCAGGTCCAGATCCTGTCGAACGGGGGAAGCGATGTTGAACAGACAATCCCGCCTGCTGGTCGCGGCGGTCCTGATCCCCGCGTGCTTTGCGCTGTTTGCCGGCTGTGACAGCAAGTCGGACGCGGAGAAGGTCGCCGAGAGCGAACAGCGCGAGATTCTTGAAAATTATCACCGTCACCTGGACGAGGCCGATTCGCTGCTCGCGGAGGCGGAAGCGCAGGGCGGGGAGATCGACGATTCGTTGCTGCAGCAGATTCAGGCGTGGCGGGACAGTTTCGAGGAGTTTCGTCTGTTCAGCCTGAATCGGTACGAGGAGCTGGAACGGCGGTACGCGGAGGACCGCTCGGAACAGGGGGCCAGGCTGGACGCGAAACGAGATTCGCTGAATCAGCGCTGGGATTTCATCAAGCCTCGCGTCGAGTCGTTTTTCCTCGACGATGAGCCGCCGGCGGATACGGAGACCGAGCTCGGCTCCTGACCGCACCTGATCGTTTTCTCTGACGTTGATCCCGCCCGGCCGGATGCCCACCCGCGCCGAGACCTTCCCGGAGGCGCCGGGCCGGCGGGGGTGAACGCAATCCGATGAACGGGGAGACAACTCCATGCCTGTCAACCGTGCATTCGCCACCTGGGAAGGCGACCTCGCCGGCGGCCGCGGCGCGCTCACCGTGGAAAGCAACGCGTTCCGCGCGCTCTATGATGTTCACACCCGGTTCGGCGACAAGCAGGGAACAAACCCGGACGAACTGCTCGGCGCGTCCCTCGCCGGCTGCTTCACGATGGCGCTCGCCGATGCGCTGACCAAGGCCGAGCACAAACCGCGCCACCTGACAACCGGCGCGCAGGTCGTTGTCAAGCAGGGGGACGGCGGCTACGAGATCAACCGGATCCAGCTCAACGTGAAGGCGGAGGTGCCGGACATCGACCCGGAGCAGTTCGACCAGATCGCGTCCCGGGTGAAAGACGTGTGCCCGGTGGGAAAGGCGCTCGCCGGCACCGAGATCCGGCTCACTACGCTGCTCGCGCAACCGGAAGAATGACGGCGGCGCACGGCATTGCGAACGAAGCAGGCAGCAACGGACAGCACAACGCAGCAACAGGGTGTGCCGCGGTTCAGTGACACTGGCGCATCACGGCTGATCACGGCCGGAAATCGCCGCGGGCGCTCGCGAACCTCCGCGATTCGTACATTCCCGCATGGCCCGCACTCTCGAGCAGCTCGCTCGTTCCCTTCCGCTGGCGAATGAGCGTTACTGGCACGGCGAGCTCACGCTCGCCGCGCGCGCATGCGCGGCCGTGCTCAATTCGCGCCAGGGACGATACCCGCGCGGCGGCGAACCGTGGGTTCAGGCGACCCTGCGCGCCGCGGCGGATGTCGTCCATTCCGAGCAGGTCCTGCTCGCAGGCACCGGCCTGATCACCTGGGAGTTGTCCGCGTGGGCCGCGGGGGAGGCGCTCGGCGAGCTGATCCTGCTCGTCCCGCTCCCGAAGGGGATCATCCCCGACGACGCCCCGCTCCGCCTCCAGACCGTGATGGATGACTTCGGCGTCCAGAAGCAGAACTCGCTCGCGATCCCGTATTTCGTGCCGCCGCGGATGAGCGGGAAGGCGCTGTGGAAGGCGCGCGATGCGTGGATCCTCACCCGCGCAGAGCGCCTGCTCCCGGTCTCGATCCGCCCCGGCGGGTTCCTCTCCGATGCGCTCGCAGACCCGGCGGTGTCGGAAAAACTCGACCGCACGTTCGCCGCCGGCTACGATCCGTACCGGCACAGTTTCGCGCCGCCGCCGGATCGGGCCGCGGTCGAAGAAGCGCTGCACGGGTTCGAATGGGCGCACGCGGTGCACTGGACACGCGCCGCGCACGGCCCGTGGCCCGGCGAACCGCGCGCCGATTTCTACCGCGACCTGCTCGCCGCGCCCGATGATTACCCGCGCGATGCGAGCGCGACGCTGCGCCACATCCTCGAAACCGGGCGCCTGCGCGGGAGCGGCTGGCGGATGCCGATGGGCGTGCCGATCGTCTCGCTGTCCCTGCTCCATCCGGCGGAGATGGTCGCGCGGATGACGTGGCGCCGGCGCTACCTGCAGATGGCGTTCGAACCGTGGGGGATCGCCGTCACGCTCGCTGTGTTGCGCGAACTCGGCGCGCGCGAAGTCGAGTACGGGGATGAGAAGGACCGTCTCCGCCGGTCCGCCCGCGACCGCCTCTACTTTCAATTGCTGTCCGAGCAGGCGGACTGGATCGAGGAGCGCGAGGTGCGCCTGCGCGGCGACCTCCACCTCGACCTGCTCGGAGACGATGACGCGGTTGTGTTCGTCCCGAATGAAGACGCGGCGCGGGAATTCGCGCACGTGAGCCGGTTTCCCGTGCGCGCATTGAGCCGGGGGTCAGTGTGAACGTACCGGACAGGTGATTGCGCAATCCTGAGCCGCGCCGCGGTTTCCCTCGCCCTTGAGTTCAGGGGCTGTTGCGTATTGATGATAACGGACAGATGTGTCATCCTGAACCACGCCGCCTGTTGTATCCGTTGAGGCGGCGCCTTTGGTGTCATCCTGAACAAGCGCGGCGTATGTTTGCCGCGCGCCCCTTTGTCATCCTGAACAAGCGCGGCGTATGTTTGCTGCGCGAAGTGAAGGATCTACCAGCAAGAACCACCGTGGTCTATTGTTCAACCTAACCCTTGGGCGGACCACCGCGTAGATCCTTCACCCTTCGCGCCACACTGACGGCGCTACGGGTTCAGGATGACACGGAGGGACGCACACAGAGACCGGCGGGGTTCAGGATGACACGGAAGGGCGCCAGCCTGAGGGCGCTCCGGGTTCAGGATGACACGCAGGGGCGCCAGACAGACGGCGCTCCGGGTTCAGGACCGCATCAACGGTTCGGACGAACGAGGTCGATGACGATGAAGCACCTGCGAGTCTCCGGGCGGAACGTGCTGCTGGCCGCGACCGTGATCGCTGTTCTCGCCTCCGGCTGCGCTAAGGAGGAACCTGTCACCGTCGCGTGGCTCACGCTTGCCGCCGGCGACTCCGTGCCGGAGCCGGTGGCCGCGTGGTTTGCCGGGCAGGAGGGATACCGGGTGGACGCGTACCCCGTCTCCGGCGGGCGCGACCCGGACGCCGACATCCTCTGGCTCGCGATCCCCGATTCGGCGGCGTGGAGCGATTGGGCCGCGCGCACGGACACACTCGCCGCGCTCGCGAACCGTCACACCGGAGCCGGCGGGGGCGTGCTCCTCTCGGGCCGCGCCGCGCTCCTGCCGCACGCGTTCGGCTGGGAAACGAACGCGGCTTCGCTCGACACGCAGGCGGTGACCGCGCCGTGGTTCTTCTCGCGCAAACGCGGGTTGCAGGGTCTGCGCGGGCACCCGGCGTTCGCGACGGGCCTGCACGGCGGCGCGTTCACCTGGGACCCCGGCGACTCCGCGATCGCGGTCACCGCCGGCTTCTTCGGCGACGACTGGCCCGAGGAGGGCCGCGTCGTCGGCGTGGAGAAGCGGTACGTGTTCCTCCACCCGGAGCGCAAGCTGCTGATCGAATACACGCCCGGCGCGGGGCGCGCGTACGCGCTCGGCGGCTGGTTCGATCTCGCTTCCCGCAACCGGCTCAGCTACCGCAGCGAACGCCTGCTCGCGAACCTGCTCGCCGACCTCGCCGGCGAGTTTCCGGAAGCGGCGCGCAGCTACTGGGAGCAACCGGCCGAGCTCGCGGAGACGTTCACTCCCGATCCGGTCGAACCGGTGCGGCCGGGCCGGTACGATCCGGACAGCGTGCGCGCATCCGGTCTCGCGTATGCCCCGCACCGCGCGACGGACGACCCGTACAGCCTCGGCGGGCGGCGTGTGATGCTGATCGGGGAGGAACGGGGCGGGATCACCGACGCGTGGGCGCACCCGGTGCGCATCCTCAAGCACTACCGCGCAGCACTCGTCGCCGGGGAGAAGCTGCTCTGGCTCGACGAGCAGCCGTGCGAAGTGACCGTGCGCCCGGAGGCGCTCACCCGTCGCTACACAACCCCGGTCGGCACGGTCACGGAGACGATCATCCCTTCGCAGGAGCTGCCAGGCGCGGCGGTTCATTACGATGCCGACAGCCCGGTCGCGCTGAAACTGCTGATCCAGCATTTTTCCGACCTGCGCTGGATGTGGCCGTACGACGGGAACGCGCTTGGGACGAACCGCTACGCGCTTCGCGACGACATACACGCGCTGCATGTGAAGGACCCGTCCGGCGATTTCCACGCGCTCGCCGGGGCCGGTGAGCCAGCCGTGCAGCGATACGCCGGCCAGGACGAGCAACTGGTGTACAAGGGCGGCGAGTTCCGTCACGTGCCGACGTGGCTGAACCGGATCTACGCCGGCTGGATTTACGAGCTCGACCCGGAGCGCGGGCTCACGTACGCGTTCGCGGCGACGAACGCGGGGTTCGAGGATGCCTTCCACGCATGGCGTGCCCTGATCGAAAACCCCGCCGCGCAGCAGAACGCGGTCGCCGATCATGTCGCCGCCCTGCTCGATTCGTTCGTTACGTTCGACACGCCCGACCCGGAGTTCGACCGTCTCACGCGCTGGTCGCTGCCCGCGATCGACCGCCTGATCGTGCGCACCCCCGGGCTCGGCGAGGCGCTCGTCGCCGGGTTCGGTTCGACGGAACGCGGCTGGGACGGCGAGCACATGGTGAACGGCCGGCCGGGATATGCGTGGTACTTCGGCCGCGACGCCGCCTGGTGCGCGTTCGCGATCGACGATTACGGAGACTTCGCCACCGTCCGCCGCCAGCTCGAGTTCTTCCGCGACTACCAGGACCTGAACGGGAAGATCTTCCACGAGCTGAGCGCGAGCGGAGTTGTCCATTACGACGCCGCCGATTCGACGCC
>JAANWZ010000100.1 GCA_018263585.1 Calditrichota bacterium
CCGAGGGTTATTTCACGAGTTTCATTGTATCCCCCACCCTTGTCGAACCTGGACCTTCCCTTCACTTCGTTCAGGATGAACTTCCCTTCGCCCGACAAACGGACGTCGGGCTTCGGTCAGAATGACGTCCTTGCCACCCCCGATATTGTTCCCGGCTGAGCCAACGGCATAACCGGATTAGGGTAAATTGGCGACAGGCTTTCTTTGCTCGCCATGTTTTTGCATATTCGGTCGATGACAGTCCGCGGTACGGCGAAATCGCCGAAGCAGCCCCCGTGCGGATGAACGGCGCCGGGTTCAGTACGAAGGAGGCGTCCGCTGATCCGAAAACGTCGGTTCTCGCGAGCTGAAGAGAGCATCATGGCGGATTATGCCCCCCTGTAAAGCGACACCTGAAGCGCCTGAACATCAACCCCTCCACGCTCGACGGTCGCCTGCGCGAATTGCTCGACGTGTGCAACCGTGAGCTCGAGGCGCTGCTCGGCGAGCAGCAGGAACGCGACTCGCTGCTCGCGGAAAAGGCGCGCGAGTTCGACGAGCGCGACCGTGAACTGCGCGAGGACATCGACCGTCGCGAAAAGGCGGAGCGCACTCTGCAGGACTATCGGAAGGAGCTCGAGGAGGAATTCGCGGAGCGAACCGCGGAGCTGCGCCGTTCGAACGAGCGGCTCCGCCGTGAGATCTCCGGGCGCAAGCAGATCGAGGAATCGCTGCAGGAGTCCGATCTGTGGATGCGCGGGATTTTCAACGCGATTGAGGAGGCGGTGATCGTGTTCGACGACGAGGAATGCCTCGTCAACATGAATCCCGCCGCCGAGGCCCTGTTCGGCTGGACGATGGAGGAAAAGGAAGGCGAACGGATTGATTTCCTGCTCCCGTCCAGCGAACAGTACGCGCGCTGCCGCGAGGAGATGGCGGACGCGTTCGCGCGCGGCGAGTCGCTCACCCGGAAGGTAATGCTCAGGCGCAAGAACGGATCCACGTTTCCCGCGGAGCACACCTCCTCGCTGCTCGCGAACGAGGACGGCGAAACGCTCGGGATTGTCTGCGTTGTCCGCGATCTCTCCGAGCGCGAACGACTCGATCGGATCCGCACAGTCGTCGCGAACATCTCGGAGGCGGCGCTCGAGGTGGACAGCCTCAACGATCTGCTCGAGCACATCCACGAACAGATCGGGACGCTGCTCGACGCGCGCAACTTCTTCGTCTCACTCTACGATCGCGGGGAGAAGAACTACACGCTCCCGTACATCGTCGATCAATACGACCAGGACTTCCCGGAGCGCGCGGACCTGACCGGGTCGATGACCGACTATGTGCGCCGCACTGGTCGCCCTGTGCTCGCCGACGAAAAGGACATCGAGGAGCTCGAGGAGAAGGGCGAAGTGAGGCTCGTCGGCACGCCTTTCCACCACTGGATGAGCGTCCCGCTGCGCACCCGGGAGGGCGTGATCGGGGTCGTCGTCGTGCAGACGTACGACGAGAACTTCAACTATTCGCCGGACCATTTCGAGCTGATGATCCGCGTTTCCGAGCAGATCGGGATCGCAGTCGAGCGGAAGCACGCGGAGCACAAGCTGCGCGTGAGCGAGGCGCGCAACCGGGCGCTGCTCGACGCTGTGCCCGACCTGATGTTCGTGCTCGACGCGGACGGCATCTTCCTCGACTACAACGCCCCATCCGAAGACCTGTTGTTCCTCCCGCCGGACCAGTTTCTCGGCAGACGAACCCGCGATGTGCTGCCGGAGGAATTCGCGAGCATGACGATGCGGCACATCGAAGCCACCCTGTCCACCGGCGAGATGCAGGTGTACGAATACCCGATGCAGATCAAAGACAGGGAAATGTGGTTCGAGGCGCGGATGGTGCCGGCCTCCGAGCGCGAGGTGCTCTCGATCATCCGCGACATCACGGTGCAGAAAACGGCGGAGAAGGAGCGGGAGGATCTCGAAGCGCAGATGCAGCACGCGCAGAAACTGGAGAGCCTCGGCGTGCTCGCCGGTGGGATCGCGCACGACTTCAACAACCTGCTCGTCGGCATCCTCGGCAACGTGAACCTCGCCCAGAAACGGATGGTCCCCGAATCGCCCTCGCTCGAGCTGCTCGGGAAGATCGAGACCGCAGCGATGCGCGCCGCGGACCTCACGAAACAACTACTCGCTTACTCCGGCAAGGGCGCGTTCGTGATCGAACAGATCGACCTCTCGAAGATCATCGAGGAGATGACGCACCTGCTCAAGGTGTCGATCTCGAAGAACTGCGTACTGCGCTACGATTTCGGGCAGAATGTTCCCCCGATCGAGGCTGACCCGACTCAGATACGGCAGGTGATCATGAACCTGATCACGAACGCGTCGGAAGCGATCGGGGAACGGAGCGGGCTGATCACGATCCGCACCGGCGTGATCAGCGTGTCAAGGGACTACCTGCGCGGCGCGTACGTCGATCACGAACTCGCGGAGGGCTACTACGCGTACTTGGAGATTTCCGACACCGGGTCCGGGATGGACGCGGAAACCCGCGAGCGGATGTTCGACCCCTTCTACCCGACGAAGTTCACCGGGCGCGGGCTCGCCGGATTCATCCAGAAACCGTACCAGCTGAAGGACCTGCTCGCCGCCGTCGATTCGATCCTCAGCGACGGCACGGTGAGCGAGGCCGATTCACCCGGCCGGAACGGAGGCTGAGCCGCACTGCCCCTGCCGGGCGCGTCAGACGAGCGAGACGAGCGTGATCGGCGCGTGGCCGTGATCGTAGTCGCTGATCCGGTAGAGGAACGGGTGGCGCAGGTTGGAATATGCCCGCGGGGAGCCGGCGGGATCACCGCGGCTCCACAGAATGTGCCCGGCCGGCTTGTTCAGGATGACACAATCCCGCCGGCCGCGCTTGGCAAGCAAGCGCGGGCACGAGAGGAGGGGGAAAGCGCGGGCACGAGACCGGGGAGCGCCGGCCGCCGGCCCGCGGCGTGCGATCAGTCTTCGACCGACGCGTTCCGCAGGTTGATGTAGAGGCCGTTGCCCACGTACATCAGCGCGTTCACCGCAAACAGGAAGAACACCCAGCCGATGTCGAACCCGCCCTGGAGCTTCACCATCGCGAGAAAACCGGTGAATGAGATCAGGCCGCCGATCAGGTCGCGCACCATCCCGACCCAGAGACCGACGAGCATCACGAGCAGCGTGATCAGCATCATCACCTCGTCCTGGCTGAGCGCGAGGAAGTTGATCCCCTCCCCGACGAGGTAGATGATGACGAGGCCGGTGAGGATTCCGGTCACCACCTTTGCCAGCATGCCGACAAACGTCCGATTGTCCGGCCGAACGCGTGGCACTGCAGCTCCCGAATGAGAGCCTGTCCCCGCAACAGTTTACACTCGATCGCGGACGTCTGACAAGCAGAACGGAGACTGCGCCGCCTGTGGACAGATGGGGGCTCGCGCGCCTCCGCTCCGGCAGCGGGCACGCCGGGCGTCCCCGGAGCCTTTGGCGTGGACGCAGGTCGCGTCGAATGAGGTCTGCACAACGGCCGGCCTACACGTTGAACTGGCGCAGGTGGTGTTCGAGATGCCGCCCCTGCGCCTTCGCCCACTGGACCATCGTCATCCGGCCGAACACTGGGCTCGCGGCGACACGGTCCGGGCGCTGCTCCACCTCGCGCACGAACCGGGCGAGGATCTCGAGCAGCCGGGCGCGTTCGCGTTCGGCATCGTCCGGGTTCGGGAAGAAGTAGCGCGGGGATTTCAGCCCGTGCGGCCACGGGATCCGCGAGAACACGAGCGGCCGGAACAGGCGGGTGAGCCACGTGCTGCGGTCGGGCTGGAGGTAGTCGCCGAGCGGCATTTCCAGCGAGCGGCGCACGTGCGCGAACAGTTGCGGGGCGTCCAACGAACCCCAGCGCGGTGCGCGGCTCGCCGGAATCGACTCGATCCGCCGCTGCAGCGCCTCCAGGTTCTCGCGCGTGAGCGGCCGGTAGCGCACGAACATCACAGCTCCGCGAGTTCTCGTTCGAGCCGGTCCACGAGCTCGTCCGTGCGCGCAACCACCGCGTCGAGCGAACGGCGTTCGCTGAGATCGACCCCGGCCCGGTTCAGCAGCTTCATCGGCTGGTCGCTTCCGCCGGAACGGAGCAGGGTGAGGTAGCGTTCGACAACCCGCCCGCGTTCCGTCTCGTCGCGCGCGGAGCGGATCGCGCCGAAGATCGCCGCCGACGCCGCAAAGCTGGTCGCGTACTGGTAAACGTAGTAAGGGCTGTGGAAGAAATGCGGGATCCGCGCCCAGGTGACGCGATACAGATCGTCGTGATCGACCGAATCCGCGTACCAGTCGGTGAGCAGGTCGTAGTAGATCCGGCTCAGTGTGTCCGCGGTGATCGGCTCGCCCGCCTCAGCGAGCTCGTGCGCTTTGAGCTCGTAGTTCGCGAACAGGGACTGGGTGTAGAACGTGCCGGCGATCGTGTCGAGCGCGTGCTGGAGCAGGCTCACGCGCTCCGGCCCCGACTCCGCCCGCGCGAGCAACTCGTCGAGCAGCAGCGCCTCGTTCAGCGTGCTCGCGACTTCGGCGATGAAGATCGTGTAGCCGGCGTAGGTGAACGGCTGCGCTTCGTTCGAGAGCAGCGAGTGAAGCGCATGGCCGATCTCGTGCGCGAGCGTGAACACGTCGTCGAGCGTGCCGTGGTAATTCATCAGGATGTACGGGTGCACGCCGTACACGCTCGCCATGTAGCCGCCGGACCGCTTTCCGTCGGTCTCATAGACATCGACCCAGCGCTCGCGGAACGCGTGTTCGGCGCGCGCGCGGTAGTCATCGCCGAGCGGGCGCACGGCGGCGGCGACGCTGTCCGCGGCCTCGTCGTATTCGTAGCGGCGGTCGTGCTCGACCAGCGGCGCGAACCCGTCGTAGAGGTAGTACCGTTCGACGCCGAGCGCACGGCGGCGCAGTCGGTGGTAACGGCGGAGCGGCTCCATCCCGCGCCGCGCCGTGTCCACCAGCGTCTCCACGACCGCCGCCGGGATCGCGTCCGCGTCGAGCTTGCGCGCGAGCACGTTCTCATAATTGCGCGCGCGTGTGAAGAACCAGCCGCGCTGGAGCACGCCGTTGTAGATCGACGCGTACGTGTTCGCCAACCCGCGGTACGTGTCGAAATGCGCGCGGAACACCTTCTCGCGGTCCGCCTGCACGCGCAGTGTGCGCAGCAGCGAGGAGTACGAGCCGGGCGTGATCCGGCGCGCGGACCCGTCCGAGAGCGTCACCTCGGGAAAGCGCGCATCCGCGGTCGTCAGCATCGAATACGTCTCGGACGGCGTCATGCTGAACCGTGACGAGAGCGCGAGCAGGTGTTCGCTGCCGGCGTCGAGCACGTGCTCCGCCTGCCGGAACAGTTCATCGAGCTGGAACCGGTAGAGCGCGAGCTCGTCGTTTCCGGCGAGCCAGGCGAACACCGTGTCGCGTCCGAGCGCGAGAATCTCGGGGTTGATGAACGCGGTCGCGGCGGCGTGACGGGCCGCCAGTTCCTCCACCCGCTGCCGGCGCGCGTTGATCTCGTTGTCGCGCTGGTCGAGGTCGAACGCGAGCGAGGGGAAGTACCACACCCGCTCGAACAGCATCCCGGTCTCGTCAGAGAGGCGCAGGCAGGCGAGGAGACGGTCTCCGCCGCGGGCGAGCGTGCCCTCGAACGCGGCGAGCGCGTCGATCAGCTCCGCGAGACGGCTCCTGTCGGCTTCCCACGAATCCCAGTCGCGGTAGATGTCGTCAAGTCGCCACCGGTAGCGCGGGTCGATGCGGTCGCGGCTGACCGCGGCCTGCTCCGCAGCGGAAGTGCTCTCCGGCGGGGCAGCGTCGAACCGCAGCCGTGACAGATGCGCCGGGAGTGGTCGATGCACTGTGGCTCCTCACGTCAACAGTTTGCGTGCACGATGCGGGGCGGTCGTTCCCCCCGCGCGAGCTGGCGCGGGAGCGGAAAATGTGTCCGACTGCGGGCTCGCGCGCAACGGCGGGGAGCGCCCCCGCAAGCGGACGAGAGCGTGCTCGTACTGCAATTCTCGGAACAAACGTCTCATCCGTGTACCGGCCGTGCGGGCCGCCCGCGCGGATGCAAGCCGGTGAGTTTCTCGCATCCGACTTTCTTCGAGTGTCTGCATGTTCCTCGGGAGCGAGAACTTCCCTGTCTGCGGGCAAAAAAGTGCGGCCCGTGAGGGGGGACACGGACCGCGGGGATGCCTCCGGGGAGAGGCGGGATTGGGCGAGCCGAAGCTCGCACCGGGGAATGATTGTCGAGTGTTCCACGCGCCCAGGCACGGGGGAGACCATGCCGGAGGGGAGGGTGCGCGTTCCGGGCAGGCGCAGGAGTCTGCCCGGATTGAAACACTCGCCCCGTAGAGTCGCAATCCATGTGCCAGCTCTCCGCAAGACGAGCGGCCGGCGAAAATGTGTCATCCTGAACAAGCCGGCCGGGCAGTTTCGCAGTTTCAGGCCGGCGCAATGTGTCATCCTGAACCGCGCCGCCGCTTGTATCCGTTGAGGCGGCGCAAATGTGTCATCCTGAACCGCGCCGCCGTCTGTGTCCGTTGAGGCGGCGCGAGTGAAGGATCTACCCGGTACACCACCCACCGGTCGTTTCACACACTCCCCGGGTGGTACTTGCTGGTAGATCCTTCACCCTTCGCGGCAAACAGACGCCGCTTCGGGTTCAGGATGACACGAATGGCCGCACACACTGACGTGCGGGACGTTCAGGATGACACAAATCGCCGCACATACTGACGTGCGGGCCTTGTCCTCCTCGGGCAGGGCGGCTATACTCCGAGGCGCCGCCGGTAGCCCCGCCGTTGGCCTGGGGACGCTTGCTGGCACGGTCCCTCTCCAATCCGCGCATCTGCCCCTGTGACAGCGCGCAGCGATGTCGCAGGGCCGATCTGCCGGTGGATCGGCCGCGCGGGCGAGCGCGGGCACGAGACACGGACCGTCCAGGGAGGGCAGCATGAGCAGGAAGCACACGATCAGCCGCCGTGGGTTCATCGGCACGGGCGCCGCCGCCGCGGCAGGTTTCACTCTCGCCCCGCGCATCGGCGGGCGCGCACTCGCCGCCGGCGAGGACGCATCCGGCCGGAGTCGTGGTTCGATCGCGGTCGCATCCGCGAACGGACTCGCAGCAGTGGAGGAGGCTGCCGGCCGGATGCATGCCGGCGAGGATGCACTCGCCGCCGCGATCGCAGGCGTGAACACGGTCGAAGCCGATCCTGACGACATCACCGTCGGCCTCGGCGGGCTGCCGAACGAGGACGGCGTCGTCGAGCTCGACTCGGCGGTGATGCACGGCCCGACCCACCGTGCCGGCGCGGTCGCGAGCCTGCGCGAGATCGTGCACCCGTCACGCGTCGCCGACCTCGTCCGCCGCACCACCGATCACGTGTTGCTCGTCGGCGACGGCGCGCTCGAGTTCGCGAAGATGTACGGGTTCGAGCCGCAGAGCTTGCTCACCGACAAGTCGCGCCGCATCTGGTTGTACTGGAAACAGAAGATGAGCGAGCACGACGACTGGATCCCGCCTCCGCCGGAGGAAATCGAGCCGGACGTGCGCAGGCTTGTCGACCGGCTCACCGGCACGATTCACGTGTCGGCGCGTTCGGGGGAGGGGGATCTTTCGTGCGTGACGACGACGAGCGGTCTGTTTTTCAAGATCCCGGGCCGTGTCGGCGACTCGCCGATCATCGGCGCCGGGCTCTACTGCGACAACGGGGTCGGCTCCGCGGGCTCGACCGGCCGCGGCGAGGCGAACCTGCAGAACCTGTGCAGCTACCAGGCGGTCGAGTTCATGCGCGCGGGGTTGGGTCCGGCGGACGCCGGCCTCGAGGTGCTGAAACGGGTCACCGCACACACGAAGCGCGCCGACCTGCTCGATGACCGCGGCCGGCCGGATTTCGGGCTCAAGTTCTACCTCGTGGACAAGCGCGGCCGTTACGCCGGCGCCTCGATGTGGGGCCCGGCCGAGTTCGCCGTCTGCGACGACGACGGCCCGCGCACGGAAGAATGCGTGTATCTGTTTGAGCGGGAGTAATGACTGAGGCGGGAGCTGTGACAGACAACCGATGGGTGATCTATCTGGACGAGACGGGCGACCATTCGCTTGACAGGATTGACAAGGGATTTCCCGTCTTTGTACTCGTCATATTTCTCTGCGCAGCTGATATCTACACATCGGCAATCGTTCGCGATGTTATCCGCCTTAAATTGAAGACATGGGGCCATGAAGGAGTTGTTCTGCATTCGAGAGATATTCGGAAGGCTCAGAATGATTTCGCTTTCCTTAAAATACCAAGAAAACGGAATCTGTTCATGCAAAGACTGAATCAAATCATGGGTGGATCAGAATATACCTTAATCACGTCAGCAATTCACAAGGAAAAGCATAAGGAAACATATGGCAGCAAAGCATACCACCCCTATCATTTGTCGGTAAAGTTTTGCCTTGAACGATTGGTCCCTTTTCTTGAAGAAAACAATCAGAGGGAAGCAGTGATATGCGCTGAATCGAGAGGGAAGAGAGAGGATCGACTACTCGAAGCGGAATTCCGCAGATATGTCGTTGAGGGCACGGAGTTCCTTCCCAGTCAACGATTGAGAAATATTGGTTTCAGAATCAAGTTCTTCAAGAAGGAGAGGAATATTGTGGGCCATCAGATGGCGGATCTGGCGGCGTATCCGATTGCCAGGTATCTGATAAGCGGGGACTCTTCATACCGGCCTTTCGCGGTGATCCGGAGCAAGTTCTACGACGGACCGGGGAGAATCAGCGGGCTGAAAATCTTCCCACAATAACAAGGGACACCGACGCTTCGCCGGTGTCCCCTGCCGACCGGGCAGTCCCCAGTCCATCACTTGCATTCGTAGTTTAGCAACAAAGTTCCATCCGATCAACAGCCCGGAGAGCTGATCATCCGTTCGGGCTCTCGATGTGAATACCCCTTGGAGACAGCTCGTTGATTGACAGGACATTGCGCACGTTCGACGGGTGTTTCGGTCTTCTGACCGGAGTACTCCTGATTTGCTTCGGCCCACTGCCGGCTTTCTCCCACCTCCCCTTCCTCGACCGCGCGCGGGTCGCCCACGACTCGCTGCGGCGCGAATGGACAGGGAGCACCGGACTCGAGCACGCGATCGAGACCGAGCAGCTCGGAATCTGGATCTACGACCCGCACTACGTGCCCGCGGGCGGCTGGGACGACCGCGCGCAGGCGCTGTTCGAACTGTCGATGCTCGCCGCACGCCGGTTCGAGGCGGATGATCCCGCCGTCACGCTGCGCCGTGTGAACGGGATCCCGTCAACCGGCCTGCACTGGACAAAGGCGCTGCGCGACCTGCGCCGCGACCTGCTCGCGGAACAGTACGACGAGCTCGCCGGTTCGTATTTCTTGCAGTGGCCGGTGATGCCGGCGATCCGGCGGCTCGCGGACGGTGAACTCGCGCTGCTGCACCATCGCCCCGACTCGGCGCTCGCCGCGTTCGAGGAGGCGCTTTCCCTTGCCCCGCACGCGCGTGTCGCCGCCGGGGCGCGACTCGGGATCGCGCGCGCTCTCTACGATAACCGCCGGTTCGAACCGGCGCTCGACACGCTCGCCCGTTCGCTCGACGCCGGCGGGTTCTCCGCCGACCTGCTGCACAACGCAGCGCTCACTCTGATCCGGCTCGGCCGTGTCCGTGAAGCGACCGCGCTGTTCCAGTTCGCGGTCGAAATCAACCCGCTGCACGAGCGCGCGCACTACATGCTCGGCAACGGCTACACGCCGTCCAACTACAGCGAGCTCGCGCGCGAGTATCCGACCTGCTTCCCGGACAGCGCAAGCGCGGTGCGACTCGACGCGGCGAAACGGCGCCTGCTCGCGGGAGAGCGCGAGCTCGCCTCCGCGACGCTGCAGTCGCTCGCACTCGAACAGCCCGCGCTCGTCGAGCCGAACACGATCCTCGCCGAGCTCGCGTGGCTGGACGGCGCGTTCGACACCGCCGAACGGCTCCTCTCCGACGCGCTCGAGCTGTGCCCCGACCACGGCCGCGCGCACGCGATCCTCGCCCGCGTGCAGGAGCTGCGGCGGCTGACACGCTCGCAGCGCAGGCAGGCCGTGCACGATTCCCTCGCCGCACAACCGACGCCCGAACTTCCCGGCAGCGAGCGGTTCGCCGGCAACTGGAGGATGCTGGAACCGGAACTGCGGAAACGTGTCGCGCGCTCGCTGGAGCCGTGGGCGGCGTTCCTGCCCGCGCTCAACGCGGCCGGGATGACGCACACGATCAAGCCGATGTTCATGCTCCTGTCCGACGTGCCGCATCTCCAGTCCCTGCGCGACCGGCGAATCAACCTCGACTCGCGGCTCTGGGATGACGTGCGCGGCGTCGGCGGGTTTCATGCCGTAACCGGCGTCGAGGACGTACGCCGCATGCTCTACGGAGGCTACAACACGCTCATCCACGAGCTCACACACCAGGTGCACGGGGTCTTCACCCCGGAGCAGAAGCGGCGCATCGAACGGCTCTACCAGCGAGCGCGCGCACGGGAGGCTGACGGCGAACGCGTGTTCATGAGCCGGTACCAGGGGTCCACGGTCTGGGAGTACTTTGCGGAGGGGGTGAACGCGTACGTGACCCCGCGTATCGACGACTACGACGAGCGCGAGGTCGTGCGCGAACGGCTCGACGAACTGGATCCGGAGTTGCGCGCGCTGGTCGAGGACTTTCTCGCGATCGACGATGTGCGGGAGAACGTCGCCGTCGCGCGCACGAACGGCGCGCTCGAGCTGCTCGACGAGGGCCGCGCGGACTCGGCGTGGGCGCGGCTGGCGGCGATCGACACGCTGTGGGCGGAGCGGGCGTACGTGCTGGAGGCGCGCGCGCACGTCGCGTCGCTGCTCGACCGCGACTCGCTGGCTGTCGCCGCTGCGCGAGCGCACGTGCGCCTGCATCCGAAGCACGCCGGCGGCTGGACGTCGCTCGCTTCCGCGCTCCGGTTCTCGGCGGACGCGTATTCGCAGCCCGGCGACACGCTCGTGGAACAGGCGGCCGTGCTCTCGGCCGGGCTGGGTCACGTGCGCGAACCCGGGCGCCGCAGGCTCCGGCTCGCGCTCGCGAACGAGCTCTACCGGGCGGGCCGGTTCCGCGCTGCGATCGCCCACTGCGACAGCGTGCTCGCGGGCGACCCCGATCACGCGCACGCGCTGTGGAGTCGGGCCGTTTCCCGTGCCGGGCTCGCGTTCGGCGACGACCGTGTGTCGCGGGAGCAGGAAACCGGCGGAGACAGCGATTCGGCCGCGCACGCATTCGACGAAACGATGTTCGCGCTCGCTGCCGAGGACTACAAGCGGGCGATCCGTGCGCGCAGCGGAGTCAGCGAGCTCCGTCTCGACTACGCGCGCGCCCTGCTCCGGGCCGGAAAATTGGCGCGGGCGGACGAACAGATCGCGGAGGCGGAGCGGCTCGACCCGGACGGTCCGCTGCCGATGGCGTATCGCGCGTGGCTGCAGGTTGCGAGCGGCGACCGGGATTCCGCGCTCGAAACGATGACGTTCGCGCTGGAGAAGGACCCGGTTCCGGATGGGGCGGTCGTGATCGCGGCCCGGTTGGCGCTCGTCGATGCGCCGCCGCTCAGCTTACTGTTGCATGAATGGAGCGGGCGTCCGCCGCGGCACGTGTTCAACCCGCGCCGGCACGGGTACGAGCCGCGCGGCGTGATCGAACCGTGGATGCGCGCGCTCGCGCGCTGATGTCGGCCGGCGAGCCCGAAGCCCGCATCCCCCGTTGCCTCGCCGGAACCCCCGCCGTAGGTTGCGCGTTCTGAAGACAACGCATTCACGAACTGCACACCCGGACCCCGGATGAACGACGACCTCCAGACCCTCGACCGGATCGCCGACGCGCGCAAGACGATCAAGGATCAGCTCGCCGGCGTGATCATCGGCCAGCACGAGATCATCGACCAGTTGTTGGTCACGCTGCTCAGCCGCGGGCATGCGCTGCTTGTCGGCGTGCCCGGGCTCGCGAAAACGCTGATGATCCGTTCGCTCGCCGATGCGCTCGCGCTCTCGTTCAGCCGGATCCAGTTCACGCCGGACCTGATGCCGACCGACATCACCGGCACCGAGGTGATCGAGGAGAACCGGTCCACCGGCCGCAAGGAGTTCCGGTTCGTGCGCGGGCCGCTGTTCGCGCAGGTTGTGCTCGCCGACGAGATCAACCGCACCCCGCCGAAGACACAGGCCGCGCTGCTGCAGGCGATGCAGGAACACGAAGTCAGCGCCGCCGGCCAGACATTCCGTCTCGAAGAGCCGTTCTTCGTGCTCGCGACCCAGAATCCGATCGAGCAGGAGGGCACCTACCCGCTGCCGGAGGCGCAGCTCGACCGGTTCATGCTGATGCTGAAGGTGGAGTATCCGTCGGGCGCGGAAGAGGTCGAGATCGTGCAGCGGACGACCGCCGGGGAGCCGGTGTCGCTTCAGACTGTGATCGGGGGCGAGGAGATCGAGCAGTTGCAGGCGCTCGTGCGGCGCGTGCCGGTCGCGGACAACGTGCTCGAATACGCGGTCGCGCTCGCTCGCGCGAGCCGGCCGTCGCAGCCGGATGCGCCCGCGTTCATCCGCGAGTGGGTGCGTTGGGGCGCCGGGCCGCGCGCGGGCCAGAACCTCGTGCTCGGCGCGAAGGCGCGCGCGGTGCTCGATTGCCGCCCGACACCGGAGGTCGCCGATGTGCAGGCGCTCGCGAAACCGGTGATGCGCCACCGGATCGTGCGCTCGTTCCGCGCCGAGGCGGACGCGATCGACACCGACGACATCATCGCGAAGCTGCTCGAGGCGGTGCACGCAAAAAACTAGGGACAGACCCCATTTTTGTGTGAAAAGGAGCACGATCTTATTATTCGTTCCATCCTTCACACAAAAATGGGGTCTGTCCCTAGTTTTGGATATCAATCGGGGTTTGTTTCCACGACGGGTCCTTTGTCACGAGCACGAACAAGTTCCCGTCGAGATCGGCTTCACGCAAACGCCGGCGCGCGATCCGGGCAATCGTGTCGCGCAATGAGCGCAGCGATTCCCCGCGTTTCGTCGCCGACACGAGCCCGCGCGGCAACGTGACGATCTCCCCGCCGAGCGACAGCATCGTTCGCCTCAGCCCCATCTCTTCGAGCGACTGGTACGCGGTCTCGTACACAGCCTCGTCCCCGTCATTGAGCTCGAACTGCAGCAACACGAAATACGTCATCCCCATCCTCCCGTGATTTGGCGACCGTGTTCCGGCGTCGATGCGGGCGATCGCGCGCGTGTACGCGGCGATCCCGCCTCGAATCTACGACCGCGAGCCGGCGCGGGCCAGATTCGACCGCAGTGAACACGAAAACGGCTCGACCGGCTTGCTCGGGTTGATACCTTCCACTGCCCGGATTTCACAATTCTCGCGTGGAGCATGGCGAACCCGAGCATGAACGCCTATCATTGCTCCTCGTGCGCGCGAGTTCGGTTCACCGAACAGCGAGCCACGCACACATCGACCACTGACGGAGGGAGCCTTCCGATGACACCGCGCATGCTCAGATTGACCGCAGCGATCGTGCTCGTTTTCGCGCTGCAGCCGGCCGCGTTCTCCCAGCAAACATGGGAGGCGCAGGAGAGCGAGACTACGGAAACCCTGTACCGCGTGCAGTTTCTCGACGCAGACGCCGGCTATGTCGCCGGCAACAACGGCACAGTGCTGAAGACGACCGACGGTGGCGGGAGCTGGACGGACATCTCGGTCGCAACCGATCATCCGCTGCGCGACCTCTCGTTCGTCGATCAGGAGCTCGGCTGGGTTGTCTCCGGCGATCCGAACGCGGCCTCCGGGAGCGGGGCGGTGTGGAAGACGAGCGACGGCGGCGCGAGCTGGACGCAGCAGTCGCTCGGCACGACCCAGGCCCGGCTCGGGGTCTCGTTTGTCTCCGCCACGCACGGGTGGGCGTGCGGGTCGAGCACCGGCAACTGGGACATCCGCGCGACCAGCGACGGCGGCGACACGTGGGCGATGCAGACCGGCAACGGCTTCGGCTGGCTCTACGATATCGACTTCGTCTCGCAAGCGAACGGCTGGGCGGTCGGCGTCGTGTACTGGCCGACGAACACCGGATTCATCGTGCGGACGACGAACGGCGGCGGATCGTGGAACCAGCTTGCGCTCGGCACGATCCCGTTCCTGAACGCGATCGATTTCGCCGGAGCGGACATCGGAATGGCCGCCGGCGAACAGGGGACGGTCCGGATCACCGGTGACGGCGGCGACAGTTGGACAACCCCGTCCGATCTCCCCACGGACGCGGCCCTGTTCGACGTCGCCGTGCTCGACGGTTCGCGCGCGTGGGTGTGCGGCGCCGGCGGGGTGATCTTCGCGAGCAGCGACGGCGGCGACACGTGGACGGCGGACGAGAGCGGAACGAGCGAGCCGCTGCGCGGGATCTTCTTCCTCGACGAGACGACCGGCTGGGCGGTGGGCGACAACGGGACGATCCTGGCGACGGCCGCCGGCGCGGCGCCGGTCATCGACGTCACCCTCACTCCTCCCGGCGAGCCGATCGTGATCCCCGCTGCGGGCGGGTCGTTTGCGTTCGACCTGCTCGTCACGAACACGCTCGCCCAGCCGCGCGTCGGGCAACTGTGGATCGACGCGATCCTCCCGAACGGGAACGTGTTCCTCGTCGCGGAGGAGCCGGTCATATTCCAGCCGGGGCAGGACATCGCCATCGAGGGTTATGAGCAGCTCGTGCCCGGGTTCGCACCGCCGGGGGAGTACACGTACCGGCTGTCCGCGGGCCGGCGCGGGCTCAACCTCGTCGTGGACAGCGACTCGTTCCCGTTCACGAAGCAGGCGGGCGGCATGTCCGCGAGGTGAACCGCCGGGCACGCGGCGCGCTTCTTGCACGAGCCCCCGGGAAGTACTGTCAGTGAGTCGAAACGGGTCAGTTCCTGACTTCCGGAGGATTTGATGACTGCCCGCTCCGTTTTCCCGGTTGCATTCGTTGTGATCGCCGCCCTGTTCGCGGGTCCGGCCGGCGCGCTCGATGTCGGCGATACGGCGCCCGATTTCACGCTCGCGGACACGAACGGCGTCGAATACACCCTCTCCGACTACCTCGGCCACGTCGTCGTGCTCCAGTTCATGGGCTGCACCTGATTCATCTGCCGGTCCCAGGCTGGGACCGTGGAGAGCGAAATCTACCAACCGTACGCGGACGAGGACCAGTTCATGATGTTCGGCCTCGACCGCTACAACTGCCCGGTCCCCGGCATCCGCGACTACGCGGAGGACACCGGGACCACGTTCACGCTGCTGATGAACGCGTACGACACCGGCCAGGATTACGACAACGCGATGAAGTACTGGGTGATCGACCCGGACGGCGTCGTCGCCTACGAGTCAGGCGTGCACCAGCTCGACGTGGATGCGATCACCGCGACTGTCGATGAGCTGCTGCTCGAGCTCGAGGTGGCCGATCCGCCGCCCGCGCAGACGCCGCGCCGGTTCGAGCTCGCGGGCGTGTACCCGAACCCGTTCAACGCATCGACGACGGTGCGTGTCGCCGTGCCCTCGGCGGCGCAGGTTACGGTGACCGTGCACGACATCCTCGGCCGGCGAGTCGCGGTGCTCGCGGATCGTTCGCTCGCGGCGGGAGTGCACCGGTTTGCGTGGACCCCGAAAACAGCGGCGGGGTTGTATTTCATTCGTGCTGAGGCGCAGGGCTTCGGCGAGCGTGTCGAACGAGTCGTGTATCTGAAATGACCGGTTCGGCCGGCGGATTGCGGGCTGCTCATGCCCGCGGGGACGGGCTGCAGGCCGTCACCGCGGCTGGATCAACCAGTCGATTTCCCGTTTTCGCGTCCCTGCGACATCCCGCTTTCGCCGGGCTGTCACAGGGGCACGTCACCGTCTCCTGTATGCCCGTGCTTATGCCCTTCCTTCGTGCCCGCGCTTTCCCCCTCGTTTCTCGTGCCCGCGCTTGCTCGCCAAGCGCGGTCGGAGGGAGTGTGTCATCCTGAACAAGCGCGGCGTCGGTTTGCCGCGCGCCGTGAAGGATCTACGCGGTGTACGACCCGGGGGCTGTTTGACACGCACCCCGTGCGGTTCCTGCTGGTAGATCCTTCACCCCCGCACAAACAGACGTGCGGGGGTTCAGGATGACACTCGGCGCGGCCGGAGGGAGTGTGTCATCCTGAACAAGCGCGGCGTCGGTTTGCCGCGCGCCGTGAAGGATCTACGCGGTGTACGACCCGGGGGCTGTTTGACACGCACCCCGTGCG
>JAANWZ010000101.1 GCA_018263585.1 Calditrichota bacterium
GTCACCGCCGGGTGGCCCGGGGCTCGCCCCGGGTTTCATCTGGCGTGAGGCGGGGACGCTTGCCAGCAAGCGTCCCCCTCACTTCCCGGCTGGTGAGCCGCGGTTGACCAGCAACCGCGGGCCTGTACCTTGACTGAAGTCAAGGGCAAGGGTGACCGCCCTCAGCCCGCAGCCCATAGAGCCGCGGTTGACCAGCAACCGCGGGCCTGTTCCGATCTCATTCGTGCCCGCGCTTGCTCGCCAAGCGCGGCCGGCTGCGGGCGGCGCGTGTGTACGGAATACGCCCGCGAGGACTCTGAGAGTTCGGAGAGGCGGAATCTTCGAATTCTCGCTCGTTTTCGTGGTTGTGCGCTCGTCGATGTCTTATGCTTGGATGATAACCAGTGCAGGGGTCGCGGTTTGCGCGGTTCCCGCGATGCGGCTTTGGGAGATCGGGCGTCAGCGAGGTATCATGTCCGGCAGTGCGGGAACTGTTGGACAGCGGACAATGCGCCGGAGGGGAAGGCGACGGCGGCCGGCGGGGATGTACCTGTCAACCGCCGGTCACGGCGCACTGTTTCCTCAATGAAAGACCGTTCCACTCGGGGCCGATGTATCGCGGGCTCACCTTCCGACTTTCTGCTCTGGATTCCACGCACAGGGACGCAGTGCGGCCTCGCGCGTTCGCGGACGGCGTTCGCTTTCGACCTGCATTCCCTCGTGGCAATTCGCGCGGCGGATTGGAGAGCGGGGCGCGATCGGGCGCTGTGGAGACCGTCCCGCTGGAGGAAATGATTCACTGAGGTGTGCGATGAAGCGTCTGTCCGATGCGGTTGTGTTGCTGCTGCTGCTGCTCGGCTCGGTTCCCGCGGTGCTGGCTCAGAACGAGGACCCGATCCTGACGTATTTCATCGGCGGCAGGATGAACCTGGATGTGGCGTTCGGCAGCCAGCTCGCCTCCGGTGCGGGGGTGAGCGGGGTTGCGACGACGGCGGCGGCGTCCTCACGGCCGGACCCGTTTGTCGTGTTCTCCAATCCCGCAAACCTGCGGCACATGGGTGACGGCGCCTCATTCGGGATCACGCTGCAGCCGCGGTTCACGATGGGTCTGCCTTCCGCGACGCAGGACGGGGTCGATGAGGCGGTCGATGAGTTCACCGGCGATTTCCGCGAGCCGCCGCCGCCGGATGTCCAGGTGTTCTCGTACCCGCAGTTCGGCGGGGACATATCGCGCAGTGCGAACGCGCTCACGAACTTGGCGATCACGTTTCCCGCCGGCAAGTGGCGGTTCGGATTCGGTTACACGCGGCCGTTTTTCCTCGATCTGAACATGAGCCTCGGCGGGTTCAGCCAGCGGATCGACGACCCGGACGAAGAGGACCCGTCGAACTCGATCGCGTTCGCGATTCAGACGCGGATGAACATGCAGCTTGACGCTCGCGCGGACCGCTGGGCGTTCGCGATCGGACGCGAGGCGGGCCGCTGGGGGTTCGGGTTCAGCGTCGCGCGCACGTACACGTCGATCGGCGTCAACGGCGGCTACAACATCGACGGCGTGATGACGCGGGGAAAGAAGCAGTACGCGTTCAACGACACGAAGGTCCCGTGGTACAACCGATTCCACGGTGAGATCGGCGGCGGCTATGCGGGCTCGATGTACACGTACCGTTTCGGCACGGTTTACGTTGCCGGCGGGAACGAGGAACGCGGCTGGCGGTTCGGCTTCGACCTCGCGCTCAACAGCAGCAACATGTTGTACGGCGGCATGGAGATCGCCATCGACGAGTTTACTCCGCTCAACCTGAGTCCGGAGGAGGACGAGGAGTCGTTCGACGCGGACCTGATCGAGGACGTGTCCGAAATCACGCGGACAAAGGAGAACCGTTATTATGTCGCCGACGATCTGGAACTGAACGTACCGAGCTCGTTCACGTTCTCGATTGCAAAGCCGAGCGGGTGGCGCCCGAACCTGTCGTTCACGACTTATTTCGGCGGCGAGCTCGGGTACCGGGTCGATGTGCGTGAGAAGAGCGTGAATGCCACCGAATACGCGGTGAACACGTACGCTCGCGGTGTGAAGCCGTCGTTCGCGACCTATCTCGGGATCAACCCGGGCATCTTCTTCCTCGGCGGCGGCGCGATCTTCGTCGAGGACGTGGTCGAAGGTTACAAGGACGACAACGGGGTCCCGATCAAGGGCGGGACGAGCATGCCGATCCCGCGGCTCGACCTCGGGCTCGCGTTCAACCTGAGCAGTCATATCCGTTACGAGATGCTGATCGCCGGACTGCCGGAGGATGCCCTCCGGATCGGTCTCGTGTACGACTTCTAAACCACCGTGGGACAGATGATGAAAACGCTGCAGTCGATCCTGCTCGCCGCCCTGTTGGCGGGTTTCGCGTTCACGGTTTCCGCGCGCGCGGAAGGGATTATCAACGTCGGTCTGCTCCAGTCCCCCGACAACCTGGACCAGGAGCTTGTGCTCACCGAGGTTCCGTTGAACGTGACGGAAGCGTACGACACGCTCACGATCCAGTGGACTCCGGACGTTCAGGGCACGCTGATCTACACGCTCGGCCCGCCGAGCGACGACCTCGAGGACTACGACGAGCTCGAGGATCCGCAGGATTCAGGCCCGGGTTCTGTCACGCTGATCGGCAACCAGCTCCCGGTCGGGATGATGAGCTGCCTGATCGTGAGCGGTGAAGAGATGTCGACCTACTTCGTGATCCTGCGCGCCGCGGACGTCGCGCCCGAGCTGATCGGGCCGCTCACGCCCGCCGGCGGGGAGGGCATCGAGGACGTGTCGCCCGAGTTCTCGTGGGAACCGGTCAACGGTGTGCCTTACTACCTGGTTTTCGTCGCCGACCAGCCGTTCGAGATCACGGAAGACGAGGACGGCGAGACGGTGGTGCAGGGGGCGAACATCATCTGGCAGGCGATCACGTCGGAAACATCGATCCAGTACGGCGTCGAAGACCCGTCCGGGTCGATCGATAACGACCTCACCCCGCCGCTGATCGGTGACGACACGGAGCCGTATGAGCGGCCCCGTTACAACTGGACCGTGCTCAATTGCTATGACAACAACATCGCGTTCACGTCGAACGTGTTCGGCGCGGTCGCCGGGTTCGAGGTCGAGACGGCGGCGCCGTTCGATGAGCCCGTGCTGATCACGCCGGAGTCGAACGCGGACCTGTTCGACGACGAGATCCTGTTCCAGTGGTCCGGCGTTCCCGAGTCGAACAGCTACTTATTCTATCTCAGCCAGTACCAGACGTACGCGAACGGCACGGAAATCCTGTTTCCGGTGTGGCAGATCCAGACGACCGACAACGCGGTCGTCTGCCCCGCCTCGGCTTTTCTCCAGGACAACCGGTACATCTGGAAGGTGATCGCGTCGGACGACCAGGGGTTCGGCGCGCTTTCCGACACGCTCGCGTTCGAGTACCACCTCGAATCGGGCCACATGGTGATTCACACGGAGAACGCGCAGGGCGACCCGCTCGATCTCGTCCAGGTCGAGTTCGAGGTGGTGAACGGACCGGGCATCCTCCCGGTGATCACTGACGAGGACGGTGAGTACAGCCGCGATTACCCGGTCGGAACGTACATCCTGCACGCGAGCAAGGACGGGTACATCGACACGGAGACAGACCCGGTCACGATCACCGCGGGCGCCAGCTTCACGGAGACGATCACACTCACCCCGCAGGAGAGCGCGATCTCCGGGATGGTGATCGATCAGGACGGCGACGGCGTCGGCGGCGCAACCGTGCACTGCGACCCGACGCAGGGCCCGACTGTCACCGCGACGACGAACGCCTCCGGCAGTTTCTACAGGACGGTTGACCCGGATCTCTACGAACTGACCGCATCCGCGAACGGATTCCAGAACAGCAGCCCGGTCACAGTCAACGTGCAGCCCGGGGAGACGGTGTACCTGGAGGATGATGATCTCCAGGTCAACGAATACACGTACACGTTGAGCGGACAGGTCACGAACCCGAGCAACCAGCCGATCCACCTCGCCGAGGTGAGCGTGTACATCGAGGGCGAGGAGTTCTCGCAGTACACCGACGCCTCGGGACTGTTTTCGTTCACGCTTGGGAACGGGTACTGGACGCTGGAGGCGAACAAGGAGAGTTTCTACCTGGACAGCGGGCCGATCCAGGTGCTGATCGCGGATGACGACGTCGAGCAGGACGTGATTCTCGTCCCGCAGGAGGGTGTGATCTCCGGGTTCACCTACCTGAACGGCTCGATCTTCACGGACGACGACCTGCAGGTGCGGGCGACGCCGTCCGCGGGCGAGCCGGTGTTCGTCGATGTAGGCGGCGCAGGCGGTTTCTCGATCGGCGTTCCCTCCGACAACTACGAGGTCGTCGGCATCCTCGAAGGGTTCACCGGCGACCCTGTGTCGGTGACTGTCGGGCCGGGCCAGTCGGTGAGCGGGATTCAGGTGAACATGACGCCGAACCCGTCCTCGATCAGCGGGACGATCACGACGCCGGGCGGTTCGCCGATCCAGTCGGCGACGGTGAGCGCCGGGGAGGTGCAGGCGACGACGAACGCGTCCGGCAGCTATTCGCTGCAAGTCTCGGCGGGCACGCATGTCGTGACCGCGCAGAAGGACGGCTACTCGACGACGACGAGCCCGGAGCTCACGGTTGACTACGGCGAGAATCTGACGAACGTGAACCTGCAGATGTCGCCGAACGTGGCGACGGTTTCCGGCCAGGTCGCATCGTACGGCGTCGGCGTGATCGGCGCGACGGTCACCGCGACACCGTCCGGACCCGGCGACCCGGTTTCGCTCACGACCGGCACCGGCGGCACCTACTCGTTCGGGCTGAATCCGGGCTCGTACACGCTCACCGCGAGCAAGAGCGGGTTCATCGTGCTCGAGCCGACTCAGTACGAACTGTCGCTGCAGCCGGGTGCGACCGTGTCGAACCGCAACTTCTCGATCGTACCGAATACGGGGGTCGTTTCCGGCACGGTGACCGGCCCGGGCGGGCCGTTGTACAGTGCGAACGTGACTGTCCGGGAGGTTGGACTCAACCAGGGCGGACAGACGATCACGACCGGCGTCGGCGGCACGTTCAGCGTCACCGTCGAACAGGGGTACGCGTACGACGTGATCGCGACGAAGACCGGTTACACGCAGGAGACGGTGACAACCGGGGTCGTTGAACCGGACGGCGAGGAGAATGTCCAGGTCGAGCTCGAGGCGCTCGGTGGATCGTTCGCGGGCAAGGTGTGGAACCCGGAGCAGACGCCGATCGTCAACGCGACGGTTGTCGCGATCGGCCCGGAGGAACAGTTCAGTGCAACCACGAATAACTCCGGCAACTACACGATCAGCCTCCCGCCTGGCACATACGAGATCGACGTCTCCGCGGCGGGGTACTTCGATCTGTTCGAGGAGCTGACTGTCAACCCCGGGGAGGACCTGACCGGGGTCAACTGGACGGTGGAGCCGAACTTCGCGCTGATCGCCGGGTTCGTGCTCGACGCGGACGGCAACGACATCGGCAACGCGACCGTCACCCTCACGAAGCAGGGGGGAACGACACGGACAACCGTCTCCGACGAGGGCGGATTCTACCAGTTCACGAATCTGACCACGGGCGTGTTCACCGCGACCGCGCAGAAGAGCGGGTTCGTCACCCAGTCGTTGGAGCTCGGGCTTGTCGTGGACGGGCAGGAGATCGAGGACGCCGACTTCTCGATGGAGGAGGCGGCGAGCAACTTCACCGGCACGATTACCTCCGAGGGAGTCGGGATCGCGGACGCGACGGTGAACGCAACCTCCGAGAACGACGAGGTGTTCACGACGATTTCGGGCGCGAACGGGTCGTACGAGATCCCCGGGATCGGCGCGGGCACGTACACGCTTCAGGCGCAGCGGTCGGGCTACACCGGGTTCCCGGTCGAGGACCAGACGGTCGAGCCGGGCCAGACGGCGACGGTGAACATCTCGCTGATCGAGAACGACGGCACGATCACCGGCACGGTGATCAGCACGAACGACGTCACGCTGTCCGGGGTCAGCATCGCGGCCGAGGCGACCGGCACGGGCCACTACTACCAGGCGATGACGTCCGCGGACGGTACGTTCTCGCTGTCCGGCATCTATCCGGAGACGACGTATGACCTGACGTTCACGAAGACCGGCTACGGCACGGAATCGTTCGAGGATGTCGACGACGGTGACGACCTCGAGGTCGTGATGGTGCCGAACGCGCTCGAGATCAGCGGCACGACGGTCAACCAGATCGGTGACAACATGGCCGCGATTCCGTTGCGCGCGACGAACCTGTCGGACGGGACGATATCGAACGTGACTTCGAACGAGAACGGACAGTTCACGTTCACCGAAATCGCGACGAACACCGAGTATGCGATCGTCACGCTCACCGGCGCGAACAACATCGTGGATGCCTCGATCAACCTGACGATGGGGGTCTCCGACACATCCGGCGTACAGTTGACTCTGATTGAGCAAACTGCGTCAATCGCGGGCAACGCGAGCACATCTGGTGTGAACATCACCGGGCAGCGCCAGGGCGGAGGAACGAAATCGACGTTCACCGACGCGGAAGGCGGATACGTCCTGAACAACCTGCGCGAAGGCAACTGGACGCTCACCCCGAGCAAGCAGGGGTACATCTTCGACCCGGCGACGCAGGACGTGAACAACCTCGGCGTCGGCGAAGCGCGGACAGGCGTGAACTTCTCGGCGACGAGCACGAACATCGACGTCGGCGGGACGGTCGTCGATGACGTCGGCGAGCCGATGGCGGGCGTGACCGTGAAGCTCGTCTCCGCCGGCCAGACACGCATGCGGACGTCCGATGAGAACGGGGAGTTCTTCTACGACGAGATCCCCGGTCTCACGGAATACGACCTGTTCGCCGAGTTCGCGGAAGACGGCTACTCCTCGGAAGTGATCGACCTCGACACCGGGACGGAGGATGTGCTCAACCAGGAGATCAACGTCACGATCTCGCTCGGGATGATCTCGGGTACGGTCACAGACGCCGAGACCGGTGACAACCTGAACCAGTTCAACGTGCAGATCGACAACAACGAGCCGCAGACTTTCGGCGGCGGGACCTTCTCGTTCGACGGGTTCCAGCTCGGCACCTACACGCTGACGATCACAAAGGCCGACTACGAGAACGTGGTGCAGGACGTGACATTGCAGTCCGGTCTCGATACGGTCAGCGTTGACATCGAGATGACGCCGATCCCGGACGGGATCCACGTGACGGTGAGGGACACGCTCGCCGGGGGCGGTGAAGAGCGGCCGCTGTACGGTGCGCTCGGGATCATTCGTCTCACCGGTGAGTTCATCGACTCATTGCGCTCGGACGTGAGCGGCGGGATCCAGTTCACGGGCCTGGATGTGGGAGAGACGTACGAGATCGAGTTGCGCCGCCGCGGGTACCAGACGGCGACGATCTACCGGCAGGTGGGTAACGAGCCGCACGTGACGCTCGCGGCGAGCCCCGGATACGTGATCGGGACGATGAAAGGCCGCCAGGGCGAGTTGTTCTACGCGAACGGGACGGTGTATCTGCGCGCGCAGAACGGCGAGAACCGCACCCAGCAGACCGACGACTGGGGAGGGTTTGCGATCGAGGCGTTCCCGGGTCCGATGACGACGATCGCCAGCGACTCGACAGACAGCACGACCAGCTACCTGTACAGCCTGAGCGTGCCGCCGGGGACGAGCGTGCACCGCGCGTTCCAGTTGCGGACGACCGGTCAGATCGAGGGGACGGTGCTCACCGACGACGGCGAGCCGCCGGCGAGCCGCGGGCTGATCGAGACGACCAACTTCAGTCAGGGGACGTACGCGTTCCGGCGCACCGCGCCCGACGGCAGCTACCGTGTCCGCGGCCTGCGCCCCGGCGACTTCCTCGTCACCGCGACTGTTGACGGGTACGACGACCCGGACGACGTCAACCTCACCCTGGCCGCCGGCGATACGGCGACCGCCGACTTCACCGTGTTCAACCCGGTCACATCGATCGTCGGCGTCGTCTATCGCGGCGACAGCGAAGACGGGATCGCGAACGCGCAGGTGCGCGCGGAGGGACCGGACACGCTCACCACCTCCTCCACAGGCGAAGGCGACTTCTCGTTCATCGACATCACGCCCGGCGCCTACCTGATCACCGCGAGCAAACTCGGCTACCATCCGCAAAGCTCGGAGATCACGGTGGAAGAGGGGGATGTCGGCGGTGTCGAGCTCCGCCTCGAGCCGATCGTCGATCAGGCGACCGGGTTCGTGTTCGACACCGACGGTGAAACCCCTCTGTCCGACATCGACGTCGAGCTCCGCGACGGCGACGCGGACACGCTGATCACGTCGGCGACAACCGACGCGGAGGGGGTGTACTCGTTCGATCTCACCGCGCAGGGCTACTACGTCGTGCGCCCGATCGGGTCGTTCGCCCCGGCCGAGCGCGGCTTCGAACACCAGTTCGGCAGCGCGCACACCGACCTCAACTTCACGCGCGTGCTCGAGCAGGGTTTCGGATCTGTGACCGGGTCGGTGGTGTGGCGGAATCAGCCGCTGAGCGGTGTCACGGTCGAGCTCGATCAGCTCGCCGGTCCGCTGCTGTACACGACGACGACGGACAACGAGGGCGCGTTCGAGTTCGAGGCGAACAGCCCGGCGCGCTACCGGCTGCGCGCGATCAGCGACATGTACGGCACGATCACCAGCGGCGGGTTCCAGCTCGAAACCGACCAGACGGTCGAGCGCACACTCGTCTATGACAGCGGCCAGATCGGCGTCACGGTTGTCGATGCCGACGACGCCGGGGTCGAGAGCGTGCCTGTATTCATCACCTCCGCCGACGGCCAGGTCAGCCTGTCGCTGCTTACGGAGGCGAACGGGCGGGCTGTCAGCGAACCGAACCTGCCGAACGGAACATACACGATCGAGATCATCAGCCCGCAGGATCTGCTCGGACCGTTTCCCGTCACGCTTGAGATCACGGAAGGTGATTCTGTCGGGCTCCGGATCCCGCACGGCTGGTCGTTCACCGCGCCGGCTTCCGTGAATATCGGCGATCAGATCCCGGTCGAGGTGGAGGTGCCCGACAGTTACACGATCGAGTCGGCGCTGCTCTACTACCGTAACATCGGCGAGAACTTCTACCGTTCGCTCCCGATGACGCCCGCCGGCGGCCAGCCGCGTTCGATCGGCGGCGGTACACGCGCCGGCGGGGAGGAAATCCACGGCGACCGTGGCCGCGGCAGGGATCTCGTCCGCCCCGGCGGCGAGAAAGGCGGGAAGGAACCCGCCGGCGCCCGCTCCCGCGGGAGGATGGTGCTCTCACGGGAAGATCGTGTCCCGCTGCGCAGCGGTTCCGGGGACGGTCGCTCTCCGCGCACGCACGGCACCTCGGGCGCGCAGGGCTCCGACGACATCGTCCTCTACACGGCGATGATCCCGGCCCAGTACAGCGCGGGTGAACTGCTGTTCTACCCGCAGCTCGCGACCGCGAGCGGGATTACCGTCGGCCGGCAGGAGGACGCCTCCACGGTCCAGGTGAGCAACATCGGAATCGTGGAGACGGTCGAGATCAGGCCTCCGTTCAGCGAACTTCAGCCCGGCGTGCCGAAGCTGCTCACGATGCGCTCGTACGACGCACTCGGCAATCGCGTGACCGCGGACGACATCCTCGACGCGGGCGGCAGCATTACTTGGGAGGCGGCGGTTGAAGGACTCGAGTTGCTGCCGGATAAGCCCGAGCAGGCCGTGTACCAGTCGTCCGGCGAAGGCGCGGACACGGTCTCGGTCAGCGTGGTCCAGCCGTTGAACGAGCAGACGGCGGTGCAGAAGATCAGCGAGCTCGCGTTCGAGAACCGGATCCGGATCATCGATGCGCTTTCGGTCAGCGCGCCGAATCCGCACGTGGAAGCCGGCGATTCGATCAAGTTGACCGTGTCCGCGACCGACACCGGCGGTTCCGTGATGCAGGTCGTCCCGGAATGGCATGTCGATACGGGCGGATCGGTCGCGTCCGACACCTCCGGGGGAGCGGTTATCCAGGCCGACGGCGACGGCGCGCGCCTCGGCACGCTGTACCCGATCCCGTACACCCAGTTCGCAACCTTCGTCGCGGACAGCGGGCGCGTCGGCAAGGTGGATATCCGCGCCGTCGATCCGTTCTCCGGGATGGAGGCCGTGTTCAACGAACAGCGCGAAGGGATCGAATCGGGGCTGAACGTGAAGATGCCGATCAAGTCCGGGCCGGGGCGCTCGTATTCGTTCGGCGACGGGGCCGACCTGTCCGTGCAGCTCCAGTTCACCGACGATGCCCGCACCGGCAACGACGGCTACATCACGCTCAGCCGGCCGACGCTCGTCGATTTCCAGAAATACCGGGTCGGTCTCGAGGCGCTCGCGGCGAAGGGGTACAGCTTCGCGCTCGAGGACAACTTGAACGAGGCGAAGATTGGCTATACGGTGACGCTGCCGATCCCGTCACTCGCTCGTGACCGCAACCCGAAGGTCGCGCGCTGGAGTGTCACCGATCTCGCCTGGTACGTGTTCGATGACAGCTTCCCCAGCGTGGACGACTCGACGATCACGCTCCAGCTCGATCCGAATGAGGACGGGTCGCTCGTGGGCACGTTCAGCGTAGTCGCCGACACGAAACCGCTCGGGATCGACGATCTCGTGTTCAACCCGAACCCGTTCAGCCCGTACGGCGACTATCCGCTCTCGATCGAGGTGACGCTGAACAGTAAGTATCCCAGTGACGTCTGGGTACGGATCGACATCTACAACATGGTCGGCACGCACGTGCGCACGCTGAAGAATGACGAGCCGATGAAAGCGGGCCGTTACGCGCGCGAAGGGGCCCAGTTCAATTCGATCGCGAAGGGCCTTACGTGGGACGGGCTCACCGACGGCGGGCGGATGGCGCGCAACGGCCGCTACCTCGTCCGCATCAACGTGCGTGACGCCGACGGCGAGGAAGAGAAACTGGAAACGGTTGTTCTGATCAAATAAGGGAGACCGTCGCCATGCGAACGAGATTGGCGGTCCTGACCGTTGTACTGCTCGGGCTGGCTGCAGGCGCCGGCCATGCGGAAGATTCCGGGATTCCGGCCGCGTACGTGGACATCGGCCTCGGCGTGCGTCCGCTCGGGATGGGCGGAGCCTACGTCGCGCTCGCCGACGACGAAGACGCGGCCCGCTGGAATCCGGCCGCGCTCGCGCGCCAGGAGAACACCGCGTTCGGGTTCATGTGGACGAAACAGATGAAATTCGTCCCGCTCAACTACATCTCCGGGACGCTGCCGTTGCGCCGGTTCGGCACCGGCTACTACTTCCAGACGAACGGCAACGATGTGCTCCGCGAGAGCACCGGCGCGTTCGCGCTCGGGTTCAGCCTCGCCGGGTTGCGGATGCCGAACACGTACTTCGGCGTGACGACGAAGATCCGCTGGGCGTCGTTCGGCAACAACGAGAGCGGCGAGGGGCAGGTGACCGGCGACGCGTTCGGGTACGGGTTCGATCTCGGCCTGTTCTGGGACATCCGGCGCATCGAGGGCCTGACCGCCGGGCTCGTGCTCAAGGATGTGATCAACAACATGTCGTGGGACAGCAGCACGAGCGGCACGTACGACGAGTCCGTGCCCGCGACGATGGCGTTCGGGTTCGCG
This sequence comes from Calditrichota bacterium, assembly GCA_018263585.1. Lineage (GTDB taxonomy): Bacteria > Electryoneota > Electryoneia > Electryoneales > Electryoneaceae > JAANWZ01. The sequence goes on from JAANWZ010000101.1 coordinate 11,680, forward strand.
TACCGGCTCGGCGAACGGAGCACGTTCGCGCTCGACATGCACCCGGCGCTGTACAAGGACGTCTATTGGCGGTTCGCGTTCGGCGCCGAGTACATCCTGCTCAAGGCGATCGCGCTCCGTGGCGGGTACTCGCAGGATCTCGGCGCGGAGTATGTCAACGACAACATCACGCTCGGGCTCGGGCTCGACATCAAAATCGGCGGGGCGCATCTCGACGCCGGCCTCAGCTACCTGTTCAACGAACTGGCGAACACGCCGCGCGTCGGCCTCGCGTTCCGCTGATAGAACAACGGAGCCCCGCAGTTCCGCCTGCGGGGGGGACGTTTCCCCGCTCGTGCCCGCACTTGCTGGCAAGTGCGGAACACCGGCGTCGGAGCCCTGCGACAGTGCACACAACCGCGCTGTCACACGCACGCCCTGTGCCCCGCGCCTGCTCGCAGGCCGGGCTGGTCCGCCGGCAGGTGACCCCCTCACGGGTCGGATCCATGCCTGCACAGCAGGCATGGGCATAGCATAGCGCACATCGCATAGCGCAACTCGGGCCACCCTTCCGACCAATCCTGCCGGCGCGCAGCGAAGGCCCACCCCGTTTCACTGTCAATCCCTTGACATTTCAAGCACTACCGTTTCCCCGCAGCGGAGAGCCGGAGAGCATTCGATTCCCCGAACCGGCTTGATTCGGGTGCAATTGTGATTAGGACGGGCTAACTTAGGAGGAAGATACCGTCCGTGGGAGACGGGCGGGCAAGTGGAACGAGAACCAACTTCGGGAGACACGACGATGACACGGATGCTTGCGACTGCTCTTTCTCTTCTGTTCGTGACTGCACTCGCGCTCGGGTATTCCAGCGGGCCGCCGCAGGGGTACGCCGGCGACCCGCCCGGCAACAACAACTGCACGTTCTGCCACAACAGCTTCCCGGTGAACTCGGGGGACGGGACGCAGACGATCACCGAGCTGACGGAATACATCCCGGGCGAGACGTACACGCTCGAGATTTCGATCAGCGATCCGGGCCAGAGTCGGTGGGGATTCCAGCTCACGGCGAAGGACGGTGACAACCAGTTCGCCGGGATTCTCGAGAACGTGGACGGAAACGCGCAGCCGAACGGGAACTACATCAACCACACCTCCCAGGGCACACAGCTCGGCGAGGACATGGGCACATGGACGGTCGAATGGTGGGCGCCGGATGAAGGCGTCGGCGATGTCACATTCTACCTCGCGAACAACGCCGCGAACGGCAATTTCAACGACCAGGGAGACTACATCTACACGACGTCGGTGACCGTGCCCGAGGGCGGCGGCGACCCGTACGACATCATCGCGACGCCGATCAACGATGTCGTCCCTGCGTCCGGCGGCACGATCACGTACAGCCTCGAGGTGTGGACGGAACTGCCGAACCCCTTCCCGGGCGTGACCTACTGGACGACCGCCGAGCTGCCGAACGGGAACGAGACGGGTCCGCTGTTCATGGTGACAACGACGATTCCGCCGTTCGCCGACATCTTTGTCCCGCAACTGAGCCAGGACGTGCCCGGGTTCGCCCCCGCCGGCGACTACATCCACAAGTCGAAGCTGGGGATCTACCCGTTCGCGGTGATCGAGTCGTGGTTCTCGTTCACGAAGCAGGCGGCGGGCGCGAACCCGACCGGCGAGCCGGTGGATCAGTGGGCGGCGCACGGCTGGCCGGCCGAGCTCACCGGCGCGACGGCCGGATCGGACGTGTCCGCGCTTCCGGCGGAGTACGAGCTCCGCGAGCCGTACCCGAACCCGTTCAACGCAACGACGAAGGTCACTGTCGAGCTGCCGGAGACAGCAGAGCTCACTCTGCGCGTGTACAACGTGCTCGGCAGCGTGGTCGCGACGATCACGGAGGGCGCCTACTCCGCGGGCTCGCACACGTTCAGCTTCGACGCACGCGAGCTGAGCAGCGGCATCTATTTCATCCACGCGCACGTGCCCGGCGAACTGAACCGGATCCAGAAGGTGACGCTGGTCAAATGAGGAATATCTTCCGGTAGGTGCGTTGGAGCGTTTGCTGGTGCGGGTTTGATGGTATCTTATCATCGACCGGTGGATTCAGTAACGTGCCCCTGTGACAGCGCGAAGCGATGTCGCAGGGATTCAAAGACGGGAAATCCACCGGCGGATCAGCCGCGGTGACCTTCGGTCCCCGCGGGCACGAGACGGAGGGTGGCCCGGGGCAAGCCCCGGGCCACCCGGCTGGGGCTATCCAACTGTTTGATTATCCTTGACTAAAGTCAAGGGCAAGGGTATGAATGGTAGATCCGGCGGTGGATGAACCCTGCGACATCGCTGCGCGCTGTCACAGGGGCACGACCGTGATCTGACATGTCGCGTTACGGGGACGCTTGCAAGCAAGCGTCCCCCTTGTACCGGCCGTGCGGGCTTGCCCGCGCGGTTGATTCACCGGT
>JAANWZ010000102.1 GCA_018263585.1 Calditrichota bacterium
TCACAGGGGCACTTCCCCTCCGCGTGCTGTCACAGGGGCACTTCCCCTCCGCGCGCTGTCACAGGGGCACTTCCCCTCGGCGTGCTGTCACAGGGGCACTTCCCCCAGCGGATCATCCTTCAGTGCATGAAAACCCGGACCTATGCCCATGCCTGCTGTGCGGGCATGGATTCGATCAGCGAGCAATTCCGGTCGATGATCCCGGCCTGCAAGCAGGCACGGGGCATAGTCAGTACCGCCCGTGCGGGCGAGATTCGGTACCGGCCGTGCGGGCTTGCCCGCGCGGATGATCCACCTGTCGATGAGCCCTGCGACATCGCTGCGCGCTGTCACAGGGGCACTTCCCCTCGGCGCGCTGTCACAGGGGCACTTCCCCTCGGCGTGCTGTCACAGGGGCACTTCCCCCAGCGGATCATCCTTCAGTGCATGAAAACCCGGACCTATGCTATGCCCATGCCTGCTGTGCGGGCATGGATTCGATCAGCGAGCAATTCCGGTCGATGATCCCGGCCTGCAAGCAGGCACGGGGCAAGCCCCAGGCCACGCTCACCCGGACGGAGGATCGCCTTCGTTGTCGCCCTGGCGCATCTTCCCGGCCGACCGGGGTTCTCCGTCTGACGGTTGTTGCGCGTGTGGCGGCTTCCGCTCCCGCAGTTCCTTCGCCGCCTCCTCCATCTCCTCCTGGATGCTGATCCGGTTGAACTCGCGGCGGACCTCGTTGAGCGAGCGGCGCAGCGTCGCCGACCAGTTGCCGAGCGTGCGCGCGACCCGCGGCAGCTCCTTCCCGCCGAACAGGAGCAGCACGACGAGGAATACGAGCACCAGTTCTCCGCCGCCGGGAAACACGGTCAGTCGTCCTCCCGTCTCACGGTTCCGGGCGCGGGGCCGGTCTCGCCGCGATCATCGTCCGGCCGGTCCGCACCGGATTCGCCGGGCTCGTCCCCGCCGCCGTCCGGCTCCGCCCCGGACCCCGTGCGCTCAATATCACTCGCGGCGGGGGCGGTTCGCTCCCGGACCGTCTCGCCCGTCTCCGACGCGCCGGTCTCGCGCTCCGAAGCGGGCTCGGGTTCATCGGCTTCGCCCGCGAGCTCGGCGTCGATCACGGCGCGCCGGCGCTCGAACCTGCGCCGCGCGAGCACGGCGAGCAGGATGCTGCCTTCGTAGAGCACGACCATCGGCAGCGTGAGCACGAGCTGGGTGAAGATGTCCGGCGGGGTGATGATCGAGGCGAGCACGAGGAACGCGATGATCATGTGTTTCCGGTACTTGCGCAGAAACGGGGGCGTGACGACACCGAAGCGCGCGAGGAAGTAGATGAGCAGCGGCAGCTCGAACACGACCCCGAACGCGAGGATGAGCCGGAGCACGAAATCGACGTACTTGCCGAGCGACCACGAGTTCCTCACCGACTCGGTGCCGAATCCGAGGAAGAAATCGGTCGCGTTCGGGAGCACGACCATCGAGAACGCCGCGCCCGCGAGGAACAGCAGCGAGGAGAAGAGCACGACCGGGAGCACGAGTTTGCGCTCGTGCTCGAACAGGCCGGGGGCGACGAACCACCAGATCTGGAAGAACGTCCACGGCGCGGTCGCGAGCAGGCCTGCGACAAGCGCGATCTTGAGCCGGACGACGAACCCCTCCGTCGGCGCGAGCAGGGCGAGGCTCGCCGACGTCTGGTCGTGGAACGGGATCAGCAGCCATTCCTGGAAGATCGGGGCGAAGTAATAGCAGACGGCAAAGCCGACGAGGATCCCGACCAGCGCGCGCCACAGCGCAACGCGCAGCTCGTCGAGATGGTCGAAGAAACTCATCTCGGACGGTTTCTTTCCCCGGCGTGCCCGTGTCATGCCGCCACGAACGATGAGATCACGGATTCGAAGATGAGCCGGCCGTCGGTGTGCCCGATCGCCGCGTCGCAGCACCGCTCCGGGTGCGGCATCATCCCGAGCACGTTGCCGGCCTCGTTGACGATCCCCGCGATGTTGTTCACCGACCCGTTCGGGTTGTGCTCGCCGGAAACGGTGCCGTCCGGCGCGCAGTAGCGGAGCACGACGGCGCCGCGGTCCTCGAGGCGTGCGAGCTGGTCGCCGGGCAGGTAATAGGCCCCTTCGTTATGCGCGATCGGGATGTGGAGAACGCGTCCGGGGTCGCAGGCGTTCGTGAACCGGGTGTCGTGCCGTTCGACACGCACCGGCTGGTCGCGGCAGATGAAGCGCAGCGAGCGGTTGCGCAGCAGCGCGCCCGGGAGCAGCCCGGCCTCGGTGAGGATCTGGAACCCGTTGCAGATCCCGATCACGACTCCGCCGTCACGTGCGAAGCGGACGACATCTTCCATCACCGGGCTGAACCGCGCGATCGCCCCGCCGCGCAGGTAGTCGCCGTAGGAGAACCCGCCCGGGAGCAGGATCGCGTCGAGATCGCCGAGGGACGTTTCCCGGTGCCAGATCATGCGCACCGGCTGGCCGAAAATCCGCGCGAGCGCGTCGTGCGCGTCATCGTCGCAGTTCGAACCGGGAAACACGACCACGCCCCAGTTCATACCGTCTCCTCCACGGCGTGGACCTGGTAGCGTTCGATGTTTTCGTTCGCGAGCAGTGTGTCAGCCATCTGTTCGGCGCTGCGCACGGCTTCCGCGGGATCGCCCGCATCGACCTCGAGCTCGATCCGTCTGCCGACGCGCACCTCGCGCACTTCGCCGTAGCCAAGCTGGTGCAGCGCCTGCTGCACGGCTTTCCCCTGCGGGTCGAGGATTCCCTCCTTCGGCATCACCTCGACGATGATTCTCATCGCTGCACTCCCGCGCCTGTGAGCGCATTTTCCCGGATGCGATACAGTTTCAACAATGTAGGGCCGAGCACCGCATAGACGAGCATCAGCGACAGTGCGGCGAGCCCGGGCATCATGATGAATAACGCGCCGTGGATCGCGTAGATCACGAGCTGCGCCGCCACCGGCATGATCCGGAACGCGCGGTGCCCGAGCTTCGGGTAGCTGATCTTCGAGGCGGCGATCGCGGCGAACACGACCGCGCCCGCGGGCGCGATCCAGTCGAGCGCTGGGTGGCGCACGGCGAACACGCACGCACCCGCAACCGCGATCGCGGCGGTCGGCGACGGCATCCCCTGGAACACGCCGGGCTCCGTTTTCGTGCGCGCGAACCTGACCAGGCGGAACGTGATCGCGGCGGCGTAGAGGACCGCGGCCGCCCAGCCGATCGCCCCGTTCCACGTCGCGACGAGAATCACCGCCGGCACGATTCCGAAGCTGGCGAGGTCGGCGGACGCGTCAACGGCGACCCCCTTTTCGCCCTCCGCACCGATCTTGCGCGCGACCCAGCCGTCGATCACGTCGAGCAGGGAGGCGATCACGATCGCGACGAGACCGATTTCGACGAAGCCGGAAAGAAAGAGCACCGCCCCCGCCGCTCCCATCGCGACGTTGGCGAGCGAGACGAGTGTCGGGACGGCGGCTCTCATTGCGCTCCTCGCCCGCTGGTCCGCGCGCTCGCATCCTGCCCGGGAGTCGCGGGCGGCGCCGGGTTCGCCTCAGCGAGCACGGTGACGCCGCCGACGACACGATCTCCGACGGCGAGCGCCGTTTCCACGCCGGCCGGGAGCGTGACCATGCTCCGCGAACCGAACCGGATGAACCCGATCCGTTGCCCGGCGAGCAGCGAGTCGCCGGCGTCAACCGGCATCAGCACGCGCCGCGCGACCGCGCCGGAGATCACGGCGTAGTGAACGCGCCCGCGGTGGGTGTCGAGCGTGCAGTCGATCCGCTGGTTGCGCGTGCGCGAGTCCGGATCGCCCGCGGTGAGGAACTCGCCGGGGGTGAATTCGCGCGCGCGCACGAGCCCGGTCGCGGGCGAACGGATCGCGTGCACGTCCCACAGCGAGAGGTAGATGTGCAGCCGGGTGCGGCCGCCGGGGAGCTGTTCGATCCCGTCAATCACGCCGTCCGTGGGCGACACGATCGCGGTCTCGCGAGGTTTCGGCCGGGCCGGGTCCCGATAGAAGTACATCATGAACAGCCAGACAACCAGGAAGAACCCGGCGAAAACAAACAGCCCCGGCCGTTTCCGCCACACTCCGGCAATCACGAACGCGACGAACAGGAAGGCCGGGATGATGATGTACCAGAGACCTTCGAAGGCTAACATGATCAGGCGGCGCTGACAATACGTCCGAGCAATTCACGGTACGCCTTGTCCACCTTCCCCATATCGTAACGAAAACGGTCCTTGTCCATCTTCTTATTCGTTTTCCGATCCCAGACTCGGCAAGTGTCCGGACTGATCTCATCCGCAATCAGGATGTTGCGGTCCTGCTTGCCGAATTCGAGCTTGAAATCCACGAGCATCAACCCGCGGCGGTCGAAAAACGATTTCATAATTGCGTTCACCTTCGACGCGATCCGGGAGATCATCTTCATCTCTTCCGGCGTTGCATAGCCCATCGCGTACGCGTGATGTTCGTTGATCATCGGGTCGCCGAGACGGTCGCTCTTGAGCCGGTACTCGATGATCGGGTACTTGAGCGTGCTGCCCTCTTCGAGATCGTACGTTTTCGCGAGGCTTGCGGTCGCGACATTGCGCACGACAACCTCGATCGGGATCATCTCCAGGCGCCGGATCTGCATTTCATTGTCGCTCAACTTTTTCACGAAATGGGTCGCCACGTGGTAGGTTTCGAGATACTGGAATAAATACGTAGAGACCGCGTTGCAGATCGCACCTTTCCCGTCAAACCGGCCGCGTTTCGTTCCGTGAAACGCCGTCAGCTCGTCTTTGAACACTTGGACCAGAGAGTTGACATCATCCGTAATAAACAGTCGCTTCGCTTTGCCTTCGTAAAGCAGATCCTTCCGATTCAACGTGCATCCTCCCTGTCTCGGGACTGAGAGACGATTCAGGCGCGGATTCAGCGGTCGAACCCGAGCCGCCGGTAGATTGCATCCACATGGCGCAGGGCATGCCCGACGTCGAACGCCCGGGCAACTCCCCGTTCTCCAACCCTGTTCATCAGTTCCTCATCCTGCAGCGCCGCGTCGCGGACTGCGATCCCCCGGTCGAGCGCGTCGTGCGTGATCCGCTGCACGAGCGCGTACGCCTGTTCGCGGGTGAGGCCGGATTTCACGAGCGCGAGCAGCAGGCCCTCGGAGAACACGGCGCCGCGTGTCAGCTCAAGCACTTCGCGCACGCGCGTCTCATCGACAATGAGATCACGCACGAGCCGGGTTGTAAGGGTAAGCAAATAATCCAGCGAAACCGTAGAATCGGGGAGGATCACCCGCTCGACCGAGCTGTGCGAGATGTCACGTTCGTGCCAGAGTGCGACGTTTTCGTACGCCGCCTGCGCGTTTGCCCGCAGCAGGCGCGCGAGCCCGCAGATCTTCTCCGCGTTGATCGGGTTGCGCTTGTGCGGCATCGCGGAGGATCCCTTCTGGCCGCGGGCGAACCCCTCGCGCGCCTCCCCTACTTCCGTGCGCTGCAGGTGGCGGACTTCCAGCGCGATGCTCTCGAGAACTGTACCAAGTAAAGCGATTGCGGCAACAAAAGCAGCGTGCCGGTCTCTCGAGACTACCTGGGAAGAAACCGCCGCCGCGCGCAGCCCGAGCGCAGCCATCACCTCCTCCTCCAGCTCCGGGTCGAGGTGGACGTAGATCCCGACCGCGCCGGACAGTTTGCCGGTGCACACATCCGCCCACGCCCGTTCCAGGTGCGAGCGCGCGCGAGAGAGTTGGTCATGGAAACGGGCGAACCGGAGCCCGAACGCGACCGGTTCCGCGTGCACGCCGTGCGTGCGCCCGATCGCCGGCAGGTGTTTGTATTCCAGCGCCCTTTCCTTCAACGCCGCGAGCAGCTCGTCGCAGTCCGCGAGCAGGATCTCCCCGGCCTGCTGCAACTGCAGCGCGAGCGCGGTGTCGAGCATGTCCGAGGACGTCATCCCGAGGTGAATCCAGCGCGAGGCCGGGCCGACGTGCTCGGCGACGGAGGTGAGAAACGCGATCACGTCGTGGTGCGCCGTCGCCTCGATCTCGTCGATCCGCTCCGGGTCGTACGCGGCCCTGTCGCGGATCTCACGGTGATCCTGTTCTGGGATCACACCACGCCGCGCCCACGCGTCCGCGACCGCGAGCTCGACACGCAGCCACGCGTCGTACTTGCCGCGGTCGCTCCAGACGGCGCCCATCTCCGGGCGTGTGTAGCGCGCAATCACCCCTCCGGCGCCTCCAGCGTGAGCGTGAGGTTGTGTGTGTCCCCGTTGCGGAACACGCGGAACTCGATCTCGTCCCCGACGCGCAGATCGTGATTGAGAAAGTACTGCCTGATCGAGCCGGCGTGCTCGACGGGGATCCCGTTGATCGCGACGATGATGTCGGTCGTCTTCATCCCGGCGCGGTCGCCCGGGCTGCCCGGCTCGACGTCGGTGACGATCACTCCGTCCAGCGACGGGTAGCCGAGACTCATCGCGACGAGCCGGTCGAGGTTCTGCACCGCGATCCCGGTCCACACGTCGCGCTCGATCTCCCCGCGCAGGCGGAGTTGCTCGATCACGTCGTTGACCGTGGACGCCGGGATCGCGAACCCGATCCCGATCGACCCTGATCCGCCGCCTGTGAAGATAAACGTGTTCACGCCGACCGCCTCACCGTCGAGGTTGATCAGCGGCCCGCCCGAGTTGCCGGGATTGATCGCCGCGTCGGTCTGCACCATGTTCCGGTAGAGCCGGCCGGTTTCCTGGCGTTCGAAGTTGCGCCCGAGCGCGGAGATCACGCCGACCGACACGCTCGGCTGGTCGTTCACCCGGAACAGGCCGAACGGATTCCCGATCGAAACCACCCATTCGCCGACGATCAGGTCGTCATGGTTCGCGACCGGCAGCGTCGGCAGATTCTCCGCGTCGATCTTGAGCAGCGCGAGATCGGTATCGTAGTCGGTGCCGATCAGGTCAGCCTTGTACGAACGCCCGTCGGTGAGCGAGACCATGATCTCGGTCGCGCCGTGCACCACGTGCTCGTTCGTCGCGATGTAGCCGTGCCTGTCGAGGATGAACCCGCTGCCGATATTCTCCACACGCTGCCGGTAGCGGCGCTCCGGGAGGTTGAAGAAGTAGCGGAAGAACGGGTCGTCGTAGAGCGGGCTGCGCGAGCGGAACTCGCGCACCTGGGTGACGGTGATTCCGACGACGGCGGGCGCGGCTCTGCGGATCGCGCTCGTGATCGCGTTCTCGCGGCCGGCGCGCACGGGCTCCCGGGGCGCGGATTGCGCGGGTTCCGCTTCGCCGGCCGCGGCCGGCGTGTCCGGCGCGGCCCCCGCCACGAGCGTGTCGCCGCCCGCGAGCGGCCGCGCCTCTTCCGCGGGAGAGAGCCCCGCTTCCCAGCGCGAGCGTTCGATCGAGACACCGAGCCAGACGAGCGCGATCGCCCCCGCGCCGAGCAGGAATCCGAACACAAACCAGCGCCACAAGCGACCGACCACGGCGCCTACCCCTCCGGCACGTTCTTCCAGTCGTCGAGGAACCGTTTCAGCCCGATCTCGGTGAGCGGGTGCTTGAGCAGCCGGCCGATCACGTTGAACGGCACGGTCGCGACATCGGCGCCCATCGTCGCCGCCGCGACGAGGTGCAGCGGATTGCGCACGCTCGCCACGAGCACCTCCGTCTCGAACACGTAGTTCGCGTAGATCTCGATGATCTGCGCGACGACCTCCATCCCGTCGTGGCTGATGTCGTCGAGCCGGCCGACGAACGGGCTGATGTACGACGAGCCCGCCTTCGCCGAGAGCAGCGCCTGCATCGGCGAAAAGCAGAGCGTGTTGTTCACTTTGATCCCGCGTTCCGACAGGGTTTTCGTCGCCTTCAACCCGTCACGGATGAGTGGAATCTTGACGACAACGTTCGGGCCGTAGTTGACGAGCTGCTCCGCCTCGCGCACCATCCCGTCGCAGTCGGTGGCGACCACTTCGAGCGAGACCGGGCCATCGACCATCTCGACGATCTCGCGCGCGCACTCGTCGAAACTGCGGCCGGTTTTCGCAACGAGCGACGGGTTCGTCGTCACCCCGTCGAGCACCCCCATCTCTTGCGCCTCGCGGATCTCGTTCACGTCCGCGGAATCGATGAACAACTTCATTGCCTGCTCCCGTCAGTTCGATGCGGGGCATCGGTGAGCGTAGTTCGCGAAAAGGCGCGGCCGGCGCCGTAAAATACACAAGGATCTGTTCAGGGAAAGTCCCCCCAGAGGGAGGCCGGCGGGCGGTCGAGATGATCGTCCCCGCCGTAGAGCACCGAGTGCAGCGCGAGCCCGCACGCGGGCAGCGGCGGCGAGAGCCGGACCGAGCCGTCGTTCGCGAACGCGGCGCGCACCTGATCCGAGCCGAATTCCCCGCGCGCCCCGGCGATCAGCACGGAGATGAGCGCGCGCACCATCCGGCGCACGAACCGGTCCGCCTCGACGTAACAGACCCAGCCGTGTTCGTCCTCGCGCCAGCGGATCGCGCGCAGCTCGCAGGTCGTGCGCTCGCGGGGGTCGGGTTTCGTCGCAAACGTGCGGAAATCGTGCCGGCCGAGCAGTTCGCGCGCGACCGGTTCCGCGGCATGCGGATCGAAACCGGCGGGGGCGACGTGGCCGTAGCGACGGAGGAACAGATCGCCGCGGCGCAGCAGGCGGTAGGCGTAGCGGCGCCCGCGCGCGCAGTAGCGGGCGTGGAACCGCTCGTCCGTCACGCGTGCGCGCCAGACACGGATGTCGGCCGGCAGCAGCGAGTTCAGGCCGCGTGCAATCACATCCGGCTCGCGTTTGACCGGCGGATCGAAATGCACGACCTGGCCGGTCGCGTGCACGCCGGCGTCGGTGCGGCCGGCGGCGATCACACGCAGCTCGCGGCCGCCGTAGAACGATGCGAGCGCGCGCGCGAGTTCGCCCTGTACCGTGCGCCCCGAACGCTGCACCTGCCAGCCGGCGAAGTCGGCGCCGTCATACGCGATGGAAAGGCGGATGCGCATCGGTAGTCGTCGCCGTTGTCAACTGTGTGCCGTGAACTGCGAGCTCGAACGCTTGTTTGTCTGCATACGACGGCTGTGAGAGCTGTGGATTCACCGTCGAATCAACCGCGCGGGCAAGCCCGCACGGCCGGTACTCTCTCGTGCCCCTGTGACAGCGCGTCAGTTTGCGATGTCACAGGGCCCCGACGCGGGCGACTTGGTATTCGTATCAACCACTCGCGCCACGCCCGTTCAGGCGAAGATACGCGCGAACAGGAACAGGCAAAGCGGCGCAGAGACGGCGGCGAGTGCGGCTGTGTCACGGGCCCGCCAGCGCGAGAGCAGGTACGAGCCCCGCACCGCGCGCGGGTCGTAGCCCCGGAGTACGAGCGTCTCCGCGAGGTCGTCGGCGCGGCGCAGCGAGTTCGCGAGCAGCGGAATGAACAGCGGGATCCACGCTCGCACCCGGCTCGCAGCCCCGCGGCCGGACGTCCACCCGCGCGCGCGCAACGCCTTCTTCAACTGAATCGCCTCCGCGTACAGCGTCGGCACGAACCGCAACGTCATCCCGAGCAGCAGCGACACGGAACCGACCGCGACCCCGAGCCGCGCGAGCGGCGAGAGCAGCACATCGATCGCGCGCACCGTCTCCAGCGCCGACACAGCGAGCGAGAGTGTGACTCCGACGAGTACGAGCGCCGCGAGCCGTCCAGCGAGCAGGCTGCCGCCGGCAACCCCTTCGACCGTAATCACCCACCCGAGACCGGGCACGGCCCACAGCACCTTCCCCGGCGTCGTGAACGCGTGCAGCAGCAGCGTGAGCGCGAGCATCCACGCGACCGCGACGAGCCCGACCGCGAGCCTCGCGAGCGGCGGGCGCCCGGCGGCGACGAACACGAGCAGGAGCACTGCAACCGCGACCAGCCCCGGCCCGGGCGGGAGCAGCACGAGCTGGAGCAGCAGAAGCAGCGCGGCGAGAATGCGCGCGCGGGGGTCGAGACGGCGCAACGGCGGGCGGCGCTGCGCGAGCTCGTCGTTGGCACGGGATTGGGAGTCTCTTGTCATCTGCTCGTCAGCCCGTGGAAGAGCCGCGCGGGCAAGCCCGCACGGGCGGTACTGTCGGCATCCTCTATTCCCGCACGACGGCGACTTTTCCCGTCTTGCTCGACCCGTTCGGCCCGGTGACGACGATGTAATAGACGCCGCTGCCGACCCAGTCGCCGTCGTCGTCGCGGCCGTCCCAGCCCTCCGCGGACGCGACCCGGAACGGGAGCGTGCGCACGAGCCGGCCGGACGGTGAGTACAGCCGGATAGTCGCGTCGGCGACGAGGCTCGTGCTCGAAAACCGGAGCCGCGCGCCCGGATCGGCGCCGATCAGGAACGGCTGCGGCGCGACCACGATCTCGCCGACGTTGTCCGCGAACTCGCGGTACGGCGTGGTCACGACCGAGAGCCCGGCGTTTGTCCCGATGAACACTTCGCCGGTTTCCGGGCGGACCGCGAGCGCGGTGACCCGGTTGTCCACGAGCGGGCTCGGGTGAGGACCGCTCTCCGTCGTGTACTGCGCGATCCAGGTGAACCGGTCGCGGCCGAGCACGGAGAGCCCGAAATCGGTGCCGACCCAGACCTGGTTGAGCGGATCGACCGCGACCGCGTTGATGCTCTGCCCGAGCGCGCCGGTCAACTTCGTGAACACGACCTCGTCCGCGGGCAGGGTCGTGTCCACGTAGTAGAGCCCGACCGGGGTCGCGATCCAGAGCGCGCCGTCGCCGGCGAGCTCCATGTCGTTCACGTTCACGTAGTCGACGTCGTCGGCGGTGAAGTACGTGTACTCGTCGTCGTCCGGGTTCTCGGGCGTGTCGTTCGGGTCCATCACGATCAGCGGGTAGTCGGCCTCCTGGCGGATCGAGGTGATCCAGAGCCGGCCCCGGCCGTCGATCTCGATCAGGCTGGCGTCGGACGACTGCATCCCTTCGACCGGCCCGAACCGCACCCAGTCGTTCATCTCCCAGTTGGCCGGACCTTCGATGAACCAGCGCTGCGGCAGATAGACGAGCGTTTTCTCATCGTACGCCGCCATGTTGCTCATCCACAGGCCGCCGCCGGGATCGGGCTCGAACCCGTTGACGACGATGAAGTTGCTCTCCGGGGAATCGACGCCGGCGAGCGGGGAGTTGTCCGCGTTGAAGTAGAAGAGCGAGTCGGCGCCGTTCTCGCCCTGGCGGATGTAATAGGCGGAGTTGCCCCACGTGCCGACCCATGCGCCGCCGTGCGGATCGAACTCGATCGCGTTGATCGCGATGCCGTAAACGAACGGTGCGTGCGGTTGGTTCGCCTTCGCGTAGTGAGTCCAGAGCCCGTCCGCCAGCCGGTGGACGCCGGTGATCCGCGATCCGCGCTGGGCGAGCCAGATGTCGCCGTTCGGCGCGGACGCGAGCGTGAGGATCTGGTCGCCGGCGGGCGTGTTCGGCCGGAACATCTCGAACGAGACGTCGTCCCAGACGGCGAACCCGCCGAAGTAACGCGTGTCCGTGTCGATCGTCGCCCAGACCTCGCCGTCGTGCATCGTGACCGCGAAGAACTTCGCGGTGTACTCGTCATCGACTCGCGCGAATTCCGACTGGTCAGGGCCCTTTGCATACAGACCGCTGAACCTGCCGGCGAACATCGTGCCCTGATCGTCCTCGGTCAGGTCGTAGGCACCGGTAATGCTGGTGAACCGTGTGAATCCGCCGCCATCCCAGCGGTACATCCCCTCGCCGGAGAAGCCCGCGTACAGCGTGTCGCGCGGGATCTCGAGAAACCTGACGGTGGAGCCGGCGTTCGGATCGATCCCGAACTCCGCCGCGATGTCATAGTTCGTCCAACTGTTGACATCGATCTCCCCGAGCGGTGTGACAGCAATCCCCTTCGCTCCGCCGGCGAACACCAGCCCGTCGTGAACCGCAATGCGCGTAATCTCGTTCGGCGCCGACCACCCACCGAACGCTCGGTACGTCTCCTGCACGACCCAGAGATCCTCGTTTTCGTACCGCTCCATCCGCGACAGGCCCTGGTCCGAGGCGACGAACACCGACCCGCCGCCGGCGAAGATGTCGTTGATCGTCTGCACGTCCGAGTCGTTGTCGAAATCGCGGATCCTCTGCACGATCCGAGCGGACGCGGGGTCGAACACGTCGAGCCCGGCGTTCCGGTGGCCGATCCACAGGTACCCGCTCTCCGGGTCGCGCGCGACCACGGTGAGGAAGTTCGAATAGAGGCCGTCGTCCGTGTTCAGGATCTGCAGGTCGCCGGTCGCGGGGTCGAGTTTGAGCAGGCCGCCCTCGGATGACGCCCAGAGATAGCCGGACGCTTCCAGGATTCGGTTCGGGCGCCAGCCGGAGGTGATCGTCGCCCAAGTGTCCGCGCGCGCGGGACCTCCCGCCGCAACGAGCAGCAGGAGCAGGGGAAGGAGAACTGGGAGCCGTTTCATGCCGCGTGATCCTCGCTGGTTGAACCGTCGCTGCACGGGTGAGGATGCGCGAGGCGGCCTGATCCAACAAATGACCTGAAACGAGGGCTGAGACGTCGTCATTCTGAACGCAGCCCGATGTCAGTTTGTCGGGCGTAGTGAAGAAGGTCCGGGTAAGCAAAGGGTTACGTTCATGTGCTTCCCCGTGGCAATACCAGGACCTCCTTCAGCCGCGGGCGGCACACTGACGCCGGCTGCGGCTTCAGGATGACGTTGAATCGCCAGACGTTCGATGTGATCCGGCCCACTTCTGGGGAGGACGGTCGCTCAGGCCTCGCTCAGCCGCTTGAACAGGCTGGCCATCTCGACGGCGGACTGGGCGGCGTGAAACCCGCGGTTGCCGGCCTTCGTGCCCGCCCGTTCGATCGCCTGCTCGATCGTATCAGCGGTGAGCACGCCGAAGATCACCGGCACGTGACCCTCCATCGCCGACTGCGCGAGGCCCTTCGTCACTTCGGCCGCGATCAGGTCGAAGTGGGAGGTGGCGCCGCGGATCAACGCACCGAGCCCGATCACCGCGTCCACCTTCCCCTCGCGCGCGAGCCGGCGCGCGACGCCCGGAATCTCGAACGAGCCCGGCACCCGGACGACGGTCACATCCCCGTCCGACGCGCCGAGCCGTGTGAGCGCATCCAGCGCACCCTCGAGCAGCCTGCCGGTGATGAACTCGTTGAACCGGCTGACGACGATCCCGAAGCGGACGCCCTTCGCATCCAATACACCCTCGATCACATGCGGCATGCTGAACTCTCCGTGATGTTGCCGGTCTCCCGCGCAGCGCGGTCACCTGCAGGAAGGTACGCGGTCGGGACGGCGCATCCCAACCTCTCCCGGCCGCGAACTGCGACACGACGTTTTACTGCTCATTCCGCCGATTGTTGCCCGCCGGCGTGTCAACCCGCGCAGATTCGCCCGCGCCGAAGCGAGCGATCACGAGCGCCGCCGCGAGCGGCAGCACCGGGAGCAGGTACTTCTCCCAGTTCTGGTACGATAGCGGCAGAAGCAGGAGGAACAGGAGCACAATCACCGCGAGCGCGCCTCGCTCGCCCGCGAACCCGGCTCGCGGCCACGCCGCGAGCCCGCGCACGAACACGGCGACAACCAGCGCTCCGAGCGCGAACATCAGCAGCAGCGCCGCGTCCACGCCGGGACCGGGCAACACGGCGTGCAGCCCCCTGTGCACGAATCCGACCGTCTCGATCCCGGCCTGCTCGACCGCAACCCGTGACGCGCGCACCGGGAACACGATGTAGAACGCTGCCGCGGCCGGGACGACCCACCAGCTCCGTTTCGCCTCCCGCCAAAGCGTCCCCGCCCGCACCGCGAGCACCGGGAGCAGGTAGACGGCGAGCATCGCGACGAGCGTTGTGAACGTGCCCGGGCGCCAGCGCAACGGCTCACCGAGCGTCCATCTCTCGAGCCCGGACGGCGGGCCGATCCCGCCCCAGATCACGACGAGCACCGCGAGCGGGAGCAGCGACGCGGCGGATGCGAGCAGCCAGCCGACGCCCGCGCGCCGGTCTCCCCTGACTAAGGAAACGAGCCCGATCCCGCCGACCGCGATCACAATCACGATCCCATACTGCCGCGTGAGCAGCGCGAGCGCGGCCGCGAGCGC
>JAANWZ010000103.1 GCA_018263585.1 Calditrichota bacterium
GGGGCTTGCTCCGGGTTTCATGCACTGTCAAATCACAGACCTTTGCCCTTGACTTTAGTCAAGGATAATCAAACAGTTGTATAGCCGGCCGGGTGGCCCGGGGTTTGCCCCGGGTTTCGTACACTTCCGGACCACATGCCCTTGCCCTTGACTTTAGTCAAGGATAATCAAACAGTTGTATAGCCGGAATTCCGGGGACGCTTGCCAGCAAGCGTCCCCTTCCATTCCGTTCAGCCGCGGTGACGGCTGCGCTGTCCCCGCGGGCATCGCGTGGAACCTGGATACTCAGTATGCAGTCTTTGTTGCGCGCATGCAACAGTTCCATGAAACAGTTTCAGCGTTGTTACAAGATCCGCCTCGCACACGGGCTCCGGGAGACGGATAACTTCCGCGTTTCCAAGCTCCTCGCTCCTGCGTTCGCGCCGTGCGCAGACTGGAGCGCTGCTTGCTCCATATTTCACAGAACGGGCATCGTGGCGGCAGTCACGTGGTGGTTGGGGGGCTCCCATGATGGCGCTGCCGCGATGCCTCTCTTTCTCTTCGGTCGCCGGAGCCCCCGCGACGAGCCCTCCACGAAAGCCCCCGCGACGGCACGCCTTCTCACCCCCCTGAACGCCGGAGCCTACGATGAAACTCGCGATTCCGAGCGATGACAGGCGGCGGATTTCGCTGCATGCCGGGCGCTGCCGCGGATTCCTCGTTTACGATGTCGGCGAAGGGGCCGCGCTCGAACTCGCGTACCGCGAGAATCCGTCCCCGCACGCCGGCGAACGACCGCCGCACACACGCTCGCATCGCGAATCCGAGCTCCCTGCCCATGTCGAAGATACGGCCGCACGCGGCGGCGGTCACGGCCGGGGGAGACACGGCGCGGGCCGTGGTCTCGGGCGCGGGCGCGGTCAGGGCCGCGGAGACGGCTGGGGTCGCGGCAACGGCGGCCCCGGCTACGGCGGCTGCGGGCACGGGCACGCCGCGATCCTCGACACGATCTCCGACTGCGAGGCGTTTGTCGCGCTCGGGATCGGCCCGCACCTGCAGC
The DNA here is from genome assembly GCA_018263585.1 of Calditrichota bacterium. Lineage (GTDB taxonomy): Bacteria > Electryoneota > Electryoneia > Electryoneales > Electryoneaceae > JAANWZ01. The sequence continues at coordinate 1,040 of JAANWZ010000103.1, forward strand.
AGGAGCTCGCCGGCGCCGGAATCGATGTCTATTTCACGCGCACGCGTGACGCGTACGCTGTCGCCGACCAGTTCGCGCGCGGAGAGTTCGTGCCGCATCCAGGGGGATGCGAGCGCAGCGGCGGGCACGGTCGCGCACGGGAGTAGCGGACCGGTGCACGTGAATCGAAGGGTGACCAGGTGTCATCCTGAACCCGAAGCGGTGGTCTGTTTCGCGGACCTTCTGTGTCCTCCCGAACCCGGAGCGGCGGTCTGTTTCGGCGCGCCACGTGTCCTCCCGAACCCGGAGCGCCGGTCTGTTTCGGCGCGCCCCCTGTGTCATCCTGAACCCCCGCACGTCTGTTTGTGCGGGGGTGAAGGATCTACGAAATCCTCCCCCCGATCGTGATGTCGAGAGCACCCGCCGGTTGTGCTGGCTGGTAGATCCCTTCGCTTCGCTCGGGGCAGGCTCTTCACGGCGCGCGGCAGACGAACGCCGCGCTTGTTCAGGATGACACACTTCGCCCCAGCCGCGCTTGACGAGCAGGCGCGGGCATAAGAAAGTGCGTGACACCCGAGGCTGAAGCTCGCCGCCGGCCGCCGTCACCTCCCCCGATTAAACCCCTCCGCCCGCCGGGCGTCCATTCAACGAGCGCAAACAGGAGCGCAATCCTGAAACCGATGGAGGAGACCGATGATGAAACGCAGTGCTCGTTGGATCCTGTTCGCGGCTGTGGCCGCGGGACTAGTTTTCGTCAGCGCCGCGCCTGCGAACGCGCAGGGCCCGTGGTGCCCGTACGGCCCGGGCAAGGGCTGGGCCGTCGGCCCCGGACCGCACGGGATCTGGGCGCGCGCCGATCTCTCCGAAAAGCAGATGGACGAGATGCTCGAGCTGCAGAAGGAGATGCAGGCGACGCGGCTGAAAACGGTGCGCGAACGTCGGGAGCTGATGGAGGAGATGCGCGAGTTGATGGACGACCCCGACGCGAACCGTGATCGGATCGGCGCGATCGGCAAGGAAATCGCCGAGCTCGACCTCCGTCTCGAGAAGCAGCGGCGCGCGCATCACGAGAAGATGGTCGAGCTGCTCACGGACGAGCAGTGGGCTCTGATCGCGACAGACCGCGGCCGCGGGATGCGCGGCATGATGCAGCCCGGCCCCGGGTTCGGGCGCGGGAACTGCCCGTTATGCCCCGGCTACGGCTACGGACCGGGATTCTACGGACCACGTCCCGGGTTCGGCCGCGGACCCCGCCCCGGGTACGGCCCGCACGGCCCGGGCTACGGCCGTCAAGGCGGCTGGGGCTGGTGAACAGAATCCGGCGCCGGGTGTTCGCTGAGAATGCCCGGCGTCGCCGCTCTCCAGACCGAACTGTCTCGCGCGAATCCGCGAACACCCCTTTTCTTCGTTGACAAGCGGACCCCATCTTCCAGTAACGGAGGGAACCCGATATGAACGCACGCACCCTGTACCTGCCCGCGCTCGCCGCGCTGCTCGCGATCGCGCTTGCCGCCGGCTGTGGAGGGGACGGCTCGGACTCTATCTCCGCGCCGGACCGCGAGCAGACCGCGGAACCGACCGCCGGCGACTACGACCTGCTCGCCGAGGATCTCGGCTACGCGATCGCCGACCCCGAGGACGGAATGATCAACTCGTGGGCGCCGCGGCCTGCCCCGGGCGACGATCCGCAACCGCGCACGGATGACTGGTGGCAGCGGTTCGAAAGCCTGCACGACACGACGTTCACGCATGGCTCGCTGACGACCACGATCGACGTCACCTTCTTCGACGCCGAGGGCACACCGTCGGAGCAGTACGACGCCGAAACCACCGTGCGCATGGCGCGCAACCTCGCGATGAGCGGCGAACGCGAGAGCCCGCACCGTCAGATGACGCTCACTCACCGCTCGCAGCTGCACATGGACGGGATCTCCCCCGCCGACACCGTGCACGTGATCAACGAGACCGGCCTGCGCAACGAGCGGGGACGGATGCGGATGCGGGACGAACGGAAGATGCACTCGTGGAACGCCGAGCACGAGTGGAACACCGTCGATGTCAGGATCCACGTCGATCACGAGCAGCACCCGTACCCGCTTTCCGGCGACGTCCGCCATCACACGACGATGGTGAAGACGGTGACGGACGGCCGGTTCACGCGCACCGTCGAGTTCGAGATCGGGTCCACGCTCACGTTCAACGGAACCCGGTACGCACGCGTCACGCTCGACAACGGGCGCACGTATTGGATCGACCTCGAAACCGGCCGCCCGTGGCACCGGCCGTGACCGGATCGAAGCAGCCTGCAAGCGAATCGTGTCCGGCAGACAAACGCCGCGCTTGTTCAGGACGACACAGTGGCGCTTGTTCAGGGTGACACCGTTCAGTCCGCAGTCCGCAGCCCCGCTGTGTCATCCTGAACCCGAAGCGCCGGTCAGTTCCGACGCGCCCACTGTGTCATCCTGAACCCCCCGCACGTCTGTTTGTGCGGGGGTGAAGGATCTCGAGCACAGCAGGCGTTTTCGGTCGATGACGGTTCGTTGTCGAGATCCTTCACGGCGCCGGCCTTAGACTGAAAACGACCCGGCCGGCTTGTTCAGGATGACACTACGGGCCGTGTGCAGCCGGCTTGTTTGCAGCGGCAGGAGCCTGGCCTGCCCAGTGGATGCCGGGCGCTGCCCGGTCAGGCACGGCGGCGGCCAATCACTCCCCGTTGTGCTGGATCCCACTGCCGGCGACTTCCCCACCCACTCCTCTCCGGGAGCAGGAATTGCATCTCGGCGTCCTTGCCTGTGGTCCCGGCCGGAAGTCCGAGTTATCTTCATCGAATATGACAATTCGCAGCAACGAATCCTCAACGGAAAGCGATTGGTGACAGAGATGAAGAGTCTATGGACGGGACATGCACGGTTCACAGGGATCAGGCGGATTGCCCTCGCCGCGTTCTCGCTGTTGTTCGTGGCAGCGGGCGCAGCGTTCGCGCGGCCTCAGATCAACACCGCGAAGCTCCAGCAGCTCGCGGAGCAGTTCGAGCAGCGCTACGAGGCGCGTCGCGGGCCGGAGTTCGAGAAGTACGTCGAGGACCACGGTCTCGAGCGGTATGTGGACAACGTGCACAACGGGATGGAACTGATCGGCCTCGACGAGCACGGTCAGCCCATCTTCTACATGATCGAGAACGCGAACGCGGCTGAGACAGTTCGCGCGGATGAGCTCTACCCGGACGCGGGCAACGGCTACAGTCTCACCGGCTGGTTCACGACCTACCTCGCGATGTGGGACGCCGGCAATGTGCTCACCACGCACCAGGAGTTCAACCAGATGGGGTTCCCGCGCGTGCAGAACGCCAACGGAGGCGGTACGCACTTCCACGCGACCCATGTCGCGGGCACGATCGTCGCCGGCGGTGTCAACCAGCAGGCGCGCGGAATGAGCTGGGAGGCGCAGCTCGTCGCCTACGACTGGAACAACGACGATTCGGAAATGGCGTCCGCCGCCGCGGGAGGCAAACGGATCTCCAACCACTCCTACGGCTACCCCACCGGCTGGGCGTGGAACGGCGTCGGCCAGCCGTGGAGCTGGCACGGTTCGACGTTCGTCGACCAGGACGAGGACTGGATGTTCGGCTACTACGACAACAGCGCACAGTCATGGGACCAGATCGCGTACAACAACCCGTATTTCACGATCTGCGTGTCCGCGGGCAATGACCGCGACGAGTATTCGACACAATCCCATTACCACGGCAGCGCGGGCGGCCAGCTCTACAACGACTCGCACGCCGTGGACGGCGGCGCGGACGGGTACGACTGCCTCGGCGACCGCGCCAACGGCAAGAACCTGTTCATCGTCGGCGCGGTCAACGATCTCTCCAACTACATCGGGCCCGGCAGCGTGAACATGACTTCGTTCAGCAGCTGGGGACCGACCGACGACGGCCGGATCAAGCCGGACATCGTCGGAAACGGCACAAGCCTGACCTCGTGCGACAACGCCGGGAACGCGTCCTACTGGTCGTCGACCGGAACGTCGATGTCCTCGCCGAACGTCGCGGGCACGTTGAACCTGCTGTTTCAGCTCTACACCGAAACCTACGGCGAGCAGCCGCTGTCGGCGACGCTGAAAGCGGTCGTGCTTCACACCGCGGACGAGGCCGGTCCCTGGGACGGCCCGGACTACCGGTTCGGCTGGGGGCTGATGAACGCGCTCGCCGCCGCCGACCAGATCGCACTCGACGAGATCAATCCCGTCGCGATCCAGGAGCAGCAGCTAAGTAACGGCGAAGTGTGGTCGGACACGCTCAACCCGCTGCCGGGCATTCCGCTTCGCGCGACCCTGATGTGGACCGATCCGCCCGCGTCCCCGCTGCCGCAGTTCCAGCTGAACGACCAGACCCCGCGCCTGATCAACGACCTCGACCTGCGTGTGATCGAAGTCGGCTCCGGCAGCGAGTACTTCCCGTACGTGCTCGGCGGGCTCGACGATCCGGAAGCCCCCGCGACCACCGGCGACAACGTCCTCGACAACATCGAGCAGGTGTACATCGAGGATGTCCCGGACGGGCAGTACATCGTCCAGGTCTCGCACAAGGCGACGCTCGGCCTGCCGCAGGACTTCAGCGTAGTGATCAGCGGCGCAATCGCCTCCGATGACCCGCGCATCGCCGTCCAGGACCTCGAGGGCAACGTCGATTACGCCGGCGGCAGCGCCGAACTGACGTGGACGTTCGACGATCCGGGCCCGACGTTCCAGCACTTCGAGATCTACCGCGACGGCGAGCAGATCGGGACGACCGAGGAGACGTCCTACAGCGACCCGTTCCCCGACTTCGGCACGTTCGCGTACGAAGTGCGCACCGTGTGGGATGAAGGCGAGTCGTTCATCAACCCGTCGATCGACCTCTGGTTCCCGGAACCGGTCGCGAGCAGCTACCTCAGCTATACGATCGAGAACGAGGACGAGGGCGAAATCAACCTGCTCTGGGAGCAGTCGCGCCAGCAGGAGATGGCGTACGATGACGGCGTCGGCGAGGTCGGGCTCTCGTTCAACGACAACGTCGATCCCGGGATCACCGCCGCGAACCGGATTACCGCACCCGGCGACGGCGCGGTGTATGACCTGCTCGTGTATCTCGGCGACGGCATGCCGTTCGGCGACTTCCGCCTCCACATCTTCGCCGATTCCGGCGATCCGTTCGAACCGGGAGAGTCCGTGTGGCAGTCCGAGACGCTGCTCGCGACGGAAGAAGGCTGGTACGAGTACCACCTCGCCGACCGTTACTTCGTCGGTGATGAGGAGGACTTCTGGGTCGGGTTCGAATGGGTCGAAACCGGCCACAGCCAGCTCCGCGTCGATAACAGTGCGGACGTCGAGAATCACCGCGGCGCGGTGTAC
>JAANWZ010000104.1 GCA_018263585.1 Calditrichota bacterium
TCAAGCGCGGCGTCTGTATGCCGCGCGCCGTGAAGGATCTGCCGGCTGCACACGGCCCATTGTGTCATCCTGAACAAGCGCGGCGTCTGTATGCCGCGCGCCGTGAAGGATCTCGAGAACAAACGGTACTGAACTGACTACGCCTTCAGTGCTCGAGATCCTTCACCCCCCGCACAAACAGACGTGCGGGGGGTTCAGGATGACACGAATGACCGCGCCGAAACAGACGGCGCTGCGGGTTCAGGATGACACCCTCGGTGGCTTGGGACCGGGCTCTGAGCCCCCGCGTACCGCCCGTGCGGGCTCGCCCGCGCGGCTGATCCGCCGGTGAATACACCGCTCTCATGTCCCTGCGACATCGCTGCGCGCTGTCACACGGGCACATCGGCCACGCGACCTTTGTAGGACGCTTGCCGGCAAACGTCCGCGTATGTCCCCCCAGTTCCGGCGGCGGACAAGCGCCGCCGGTTGCCACCCGCAAACCGCGCTCTTTACCTTCACTTGTTCCATGTTGATACACTCCGGGATCACGGGGAGCTGTGGAGACACCGGGGCGCGCTCCGGCCGCAAGGGGGACAGACACGATGAGCGAGCCGATCGGCGACGGCGGTGACGCGCGGGTGATCCTCGTCGAGGACGACCCGCTGCTCGCGAAGAACCAGAAGCTGCAACTGAACCGGGCCGGGTTTTCCTGCGAGATCCACGGGTCGGGCGAGGACGCGCTCGCCGCGATCAACCGCGGGGCGCTCCCGCACGTGATCGTGCTCGACATGCTCATGCCCGGGATCGGCGGGCTCGAGACGCTGAAACGGATCCGCCGCTTCGAACCCGGCCTGCCGGTGATCGTCGTCTCCGGCCAGGACAAGGTCTCCACCGCGATCGAGACGATCCGCGAAGGGGCGTACGATTACCTGATCAAGCCGGTGAGCGAGCAGTCGCTGACGGCGACGGTCCGTCACGCGGTCTCCCAGCGGCAGGTGTCGCTCGAGCTCACCCGTCTCCGGCGCGAGGTGCGGCGCGCGTACACGTTCGACCGGCTGATCGGGCGCAGCGCGTCGATGCACAAGGTGTTCAAGCTGATCGAGCGCACGCTCACGAACGACATCGCGGTGCTCATCCTCGGCGAATCGGGCACCGGCAAGGAGCTCGTCGCGCGCGCGATCCACTACAACGGCCAGCGCGCTGCAGGAGCGCGAAATCGAACGCGTCGGCGGGTCGAAGACGATCAAGGTCGATGTCCGCCTCGTGTGCGCAACCCAGCGAAACCTGGAGAAAGAGGTGAAGGAGAACCGGTTCCGCGAGGATCTCTACTACCGGATCAACGCGTACCCGATCTCGCTGCCGCCGCTGCGTGAACGCGAAGGCGACATCGAGCTGCTCGTGAGCCACCTGCTCGACAAGCACGCGAAACCGCTCGGCCGCGAGGATATCCGCGGGTTCTCCCCGGCGACGCTCGCGGCGATCAGCGCGTGCGAATGGCCCGGCAACGTGCGCCAGCTCGAGAACGTGATCACGCGCGCGATGGTGCTCGCCGAACGGGATGTGGTCACACTCAACGAGCTGCCGGACGAGATCCGGGAGAAGGCGCCCGCCGGCGCGGTGGAAGAGGAGGTGGAGGCGGTCGGGGAGCCGGACTACGCGGAGAACACGCTCGCGGTCGCGCCGGTGACATCGCCGCCGGCGCAGCGGGGCGACGGCTCCGCGGCTGTTGGCGAACGCGGCTTGCCGACGTTTTCCAGCGCGGACGAGCTGCCGACGCTCGAGGAGGTGAAGGCGTGGATCACCCGCGAGGCGTTCGAGGCGTGCGACCAGAATATCAGCCTCACCGCGAAGAAACTCGGGCTCGGCCGCGCCACGTTGTACCGCCAGCTCGAGAAGTACGGGATTCACACGCCGGGAGATGACGAGGGCGAATGATGAGCGGCGCCGACCCGTGGGCGGAGGCGTTCGCCGCCCGTCACCGCCTGCGCATTCGCTACGAGACCCCGCTGCCCGGCCGTGTGCCGGCGTACAAATACGACGACGAGCACGGGCCGGTCGTCGTGCTCGACTCCGCGCTGCCCCCGGAGCGCCAGCACTTCTCGCTCGCCCATGAGACAGCGCACGTGCTGCTCGACCACGGCGATGAGATCGCGCCGGAGGAGGAGCTCGCCGCGAACCGTCTCGCCGGCGAGCTGCTGCTGCCCGACCCGCTGTTCTCCGAGCACACGCATCTTCCGCTGCGCGAGCTGAAGGCGGAGTTCCCGCACGCGTCGTTCGAGGTGATCGCGCGGCGGCGGCTCGCGTTCGCGCCGGGCGTGCTCACGATCGTCGATGACATGCGCCTCACCCGCCGGCTCGTCGCCGATGACTTCGCCGCCCCGCCGCGCCCGGTTCCCGCGGAATGGCGGCTGATCGAGCGCTGCTTTCGCGAGCGGGCGGATCTCGACGACTCCGGCGAGGGAATCCGCCTGCACGGGACGTATGTTGATGAAGGGCGCGGCGTGATCCGCGTCCTGCTCGTCACCGAAGAAGCGTAGAAATCGAGATACCGCGATTCTTGGCAGGGACGTTTCATCAGTGTACCGGCCGTGCGGGCTTGCCCGCGCGGATGCAAGCCGGTGAGTTTCTCGCACGCGACGTTCTTTCGAGAATCGAGATGGAGGAGGGCCGCGATGAAGTCCCACCGCGAGGAACTGTGGTTCAACACGAAAACCCGCCGCGAATTCATCAACATCACGCCGAAGGTCGAGGATGCGGTGCGGAAAAGCGGCGTGAGCGAAGGGTTCGTGCTCGTGAACGCGATGCACATCACCGCGTCCGTGTTCATCAACGACGACGAGCCCGGGCTGCATCACGACTACGAGAAATGGCTGGAGCAGCTCGCGCCGCACGAGCCGGTGGACCGGTACCGCCACAACGACACCGGCGAGGACAACGCGGACGCGCACCTGAAGCGGCAGGTGATGGGCCGCGAGGTCGTCGTCGCGATCACCGCCGGCAAGCTCGACTTCGGCCCGTGGGAGCAGATCTTCTACGGCGAGTTCGACGGGCGCCGCCGCAAGCGCGTGCTCGTGAAAGTGGTCGGGGAGTGACAGCCGCGGTTGCAAGCAACCGCGGGCCTGTTGATTGTGTGGCCCGGGGCTCGCCCCGGGTTTCGCACACGTCCGGATTCGCGCCATGTGCCCCTGTGACAGCGCGCAGCGATGTCGCAGGGTTACTTCACCGGTGAATCAACCGCGCGGGCAAGGTGCGCACCGCTCCCGGGCCGCCCGGCCGGTACTGATTTGGCTGAGGGTTCCCCGTGTCATCCTGAACCCGAAAGCGTGTAGCCCGGGTTCGTCGAACCCGGGACCGTGTGACACCCCCCCGTGTCATCCTGAACCCCCCGCACGTCTGTTTGTGCGGGGGTGAAGGATCTCGACCACTGAGGGTCTCGTCTCTCCATCGCCGTCTGTTCTCGAGATCCTTCACGGCGCGCGACAAACGGATGTCGCGCTTGTTCAGGATGACCCAAATGCAACCGCCCGCCGCGCAGACTCACCGGAGCAGCGTCACCTTCTTCACCGCGTCCAGTTCGCCGGGCACGGACACGCGCACGAAGTAAAGCCCGCTCGCGAGCGCGCTGCCGTCGAACACGAACTCGTGCGTCCCGGCGCGGTACCGGCCGGACGCGAGCGAGGCAACCTGCCGGCCCCGCACGTTGTACACGGTCACGGTCAGCTCCGCGGCCTCCGGCAGTGACACGGCCAGTTTCGTCTCCGGGTTGAACGGGTTCGGGTACGCGCCGGCGAGCGCGAACTCGCCCGGGACCGTCGCGGCCGCCGGCTCACGGTCGCCCGCGATCCAGCTCCCGCCCGCGCTCCACTCGGACGAGCCGGCCACGGCGCCCTCCTTCGTGAACGCGAACGAGTCGCTCACATTCGGCCCGTTCACGTAGCCGACGTACCCGGTGAACGTGTACTCCCCGGCGGGCGCGCCGGCGGGCACGTTCAGCGACGGATCCTCGACCATCACGTCCATGAACGGTTCGATCGTGAACGGGAACACCTGCAGCGGGCCGATTTCGTCCCCGTCCGGAGCCGTGACCACGTTCCAGTAGCGCACGCCCGGGTATGTGTCTGCGGTCGTGTTGACGAGGTGGCCGTCGTAGATCAGCGAACCGCCGCCGGCCGGAATCGTCGTGTTCTGCGGCATCAGCGTGAGCGTGACCGGGTCTGTCTCGCCGGCGCCCTGGACGTACACCTCGACGTTGTCGATGCCCCAGTAGAGGCCGTCGAAGTCCATGAAGTCGTCGTATCGGAACCCGATCCGCGCGGTCTCGGCACCGGCCGGCTCGTCGGTGAGATCCCAGCGCGCGTGCGTCGTGTCCGGGCGGTTGTTGTGGTAGAGATAGACCGAGGTCCACTCGCCGCCGTCCGCCTGGTACTGGATGTGGCCGAACTCGAAGTCGAACTGGTGGAACCACGTGTCGAACTCGACGATCACGAGCTCGGCGCCTTCGACGTTGAACGACGGCGTCTGCAGCCGTTCGTCGAGGTCGGCCCCCATCGAAGCCTCGTCGTTGACGAGCATGTACGGCGTGTCGAACAGCGCCAGTTCGTCACCCTCGTCGATGTGCCACGTGTGTTCCTCGACCGTCCAGTCGATCGTCCACCCGTCCGGGAACCCGTCGTTGAAGTCCTCGTCGATCACGATCCCGGCCGGATCCCTGTACACGGCCTGCGCGCTGTCCGGCTCCGACTCGCCCTCGTCGTAGTCCGCGGTCACGAGGTAATCGTAACGGCCGAAATCGGGCAGCGTTTCCGTGTAGGATTCCGTGTCCGACGTGCCGGCGAACTCGCCGTTGCGGTAGATGCGGTAGTTGATGAAACCGTCCAGCTCGCGCATGCCCGTGTTTTCGTCGAAAAAGCCGCCGTTGACCGTCGCGACGGGCGGCTCGGTTGCACGATCGACCTGCTGCGGCTCGTCTGGCGCGCGCATCGCGTGCTCGGGGAGGATCGCGCTCAGGTCGGGGAGCGCGGGCGGATCGGAGCGGCCGGGCTGCATCGCGCCGCCCGCGTTGTCGTAGGCGACGTAGTCCCAGTTGACGACGGCGTAGTCGGGGAACGTGCCGCCCTGCTCCGTCGCCGCGACGCCCACGTACCCGGAGAGCGGCACCATCTCCTCGTAATACGTGTACACCTCGTGCCCGTTGATGTAGAACGTGAGCGAGTTGCCCTCGCACGCCACGCTCAGCGTGTTGTACGCCTCGAGGCCGTTGTTGATCACCGGTGAATAAACCCAGCCGGCGAGCTCGTAACTCGTGTCGTTCATGAACCGGCCGATGTAGAACGAGCCCTGGAATTCGCCGCCCTCGTAGCCCGGCGTCACGCTGAAGATGAACCCGTCCGTCAACTGGTCCGGGTAGAACGTGTCGTTGAACAGGACGAGCGAATTCGCGTAGCTCGTGTTGCCGAGCGTGCGCGCGACCTCGATCTCGAACACGCCCTCGCCGATCGTCTCGGCGCCGTAGTATGCGGACGCCCAGCCGCCGCCGAAGAAAGACGCCTTCAGGTTGCCGTCTTCGACCGTTCAGGTTCCGGGACTGTCGAACTGCCAGTCCTGGGCTTCACCATCCTCGAAGTCGTCGATGTAGTCGGCGCTGAACGGCGCCAGCCATGTGAGATTCACTTCGCCGTTCTCATCCGCGACAGCGGTCGCATTCACCGGCGGCGGCGTCTGCGCGATCCCGGCCGTGGTGGCAAACAGTAGCGATACGATCATCGCTGCAAACGTTGCATACTTCATCGAAATACCCCCGTGATCATCGTTTCTTGCTCCGGCTTCATCTCGCTCCGGAGCTTGTCTCGATTTTTGGCAGGCGCCGGCTCGGAGCAATGTTCGTGCCTGTTCCAACAACACAAACATCGGGCACGTACATTGGCGGATGCGGGCAGGAATCCCGTCCGCTCCGCGAAGGCATCTGTTCGGTGGTGGAGAAGCGCGGCAGGCATGTACTCGAGCCGCTGAGCGGAGCCTTGACCGGACCGGGCGTGCGTGGGTAGCTTATCCGAGCAAAAAGCAGGCCAAGCCGGAGGAATCGTGCCGACAAGCGTGTTCGACGACAGCCTGCGCGACCGTCTCGCCGCCGTCCGCCTGCTCGTGTTCGACGTCGATGGCGTGATGACTGACGGCCGCGCCTATTACGACGCGCGCGGGATGGCGATGAAGGCGTTTTCGATGCGCGACGGGTTCGGGTTCGTGATGGCCCGGTTCGCCGGCATCGATTTGGGCGTGATCACGGGCAACGTGATCGAGCCGCTCAAGCGCCGGCTCGAGAAGTTCAACATCACGCGGATCAAGGGCGGCCATTTCCGTAAATCGGCCTATTTCCCGGAGTTGCTCCAGGAGACAGGTGTGCCCGCCGAACACGCCGCGTACATCGGCGACGACCTGTTCGACATCCCGGTGCTGCGCCAGGCCGGGGTCGCGCTCGCGCCGGAGGACGCGCACGCGGACGTGCACGAGGTCTGCGACGCGGTGATTCCGGTCCGCGGCGGGCACGGTGTGATCCGCGCAGCCGTCGAGGCGATTCTCAAAGCGAAGGGAATCTGGGGCGACGTGCTCCAGCGGATCGAATCGGACGACGCGGGGGGACTGTGACCGGCACGCGGCTGATATCGCGCGCCGCCCTGCTCGCGGCGCTCCTGCTCGCCGGCTGCGAGAACCTGGAAACAGGTCCGGAACTGGCGGAAGAGGACGTGCGCCGCGCGTTGCCGACGCAGGAGTTCTCCGACGTCACGCTCACCCATTCCGAACACGGCAGGCCGGTGTTCGAGCTCGAGGCGCCCCGGCTCGACCGGTACGATTTCGAGGACCGCGCCGAGTTCTACGGCGGCATCCTCGTCCGTTTCTACGACGACGGCACGCTCTCGAGCCGGCTCACCGCCGAGCGTGGCGAGGTGCGCGAACGCGGCGAGGAGCTCGTCGCGATCGGGAACGTGGTCGTGACCACGGACACCGGCACGACGATCCTCACCCCGCGCCTCCGCTGGACGCGAATGGACAAGCTGATCAAGTCGGACACGACGGTCACGATCATCACGGAATACGACACGCTGTACGGGACGGGGCTGATCGCTTCCGACGACCTCAAGCGGCGCCGCATCCTCAACCCGACCGGCGTCAGTCACCGCAACGCCGGCGACCGTCGCGGCGGCGGACTGCTGCTCTCATCGCCGCGCGCGGGTGAAGAGGACAAGGCCGCGGGCGCGCGCGAGCCGCCGGACACGCTCGCCGGCGGCGGCACGCCCGATTTGCCGCCGGGAGGGGGGCAGCGATGAGACCGGCCCGCACGCTCCCCGCGCTCGCGCTCGTGCTCGCGCTGCTGTTCCATGCCGCGGTCGCGCAGGACACAACCGGCGCGCGGTCCGGCGCGACGCCCGTCGATCCCGGCCGCCGCGCCCGCACGAAGGCGATCGCGATCAGCCGCGCGCAGAATCAGGGGCTGTCGCCGCTCGACACGGTCACGCTCGCCGTGCCGAATTATGATGACCGCGGCGACTACCACGGCCGCGGACGTGACACCGGCGGCGCGATCGTGCTCAAGCGCGCCGGTGAGCTGCGCCAGATTCAGGAACCGCAGGGCGAGGTCGTCGAGCTCGAACGAAACGTGAAGATCGTGCAGGACAGCATGACGATGTGGTGCAACCGCGCGCGCCACCGTCGCAACCAGGGGATTCTCGAACTGTACGGCGACGTGCTCATGATCGACCCGCAGCGCAGCCTGAACGCGGACGAGGTGTTCTACTACGAGCGCCCGCAGCGCAGCGTCGCGCGCGGAAACGTGGTCATCGAACGCGACTCCGTCGTGCTCACATGCGAGCAGGCGCAGTATGACGAGATCAACGACCACGCGACGTTCGACCGCAACGTGCTGATGCGCGACGTGGCGCGCGACGTCGTGCTCAACGGCGCGAGCGGGTCGTACTACAGCGAGCGTCAGTTCGCGCGCGTGCCGGAGGAGCCGGTGCTCGTCCGTCTCGACAGCGCCGGCGTCGAGGAAGCGCGAATCGTCGGCCTGTACATGGAATACGATGCGCTGAACGGCGTCGCGGAAGCGCGCGACAGCGTGCGCATTTCGTGGAAGCAGGTGCTCGGGTTCGGCGACAAGCTGTTCTTCTACCCGGACTCGTCGCGCGCGCTGCTCGTCGGCGACCCGCGCGTGCTCCACGACCGCGACGAGGTGCTCGGTGACTCGGTGTGGCTGTACATGAACGAGGACGCGCTCGATTCCGCGGTCGTGATCGGCAACGCGGTCGCGTACACGCCGTCCGACAGCCTCGGGATCACGCCGCGCAGTTCGTTGCGCGGAAAGCGGATCGTGCTCGATTTCGAAGCCGGCGAGGTCAAGCGGATGATCAGCCGCGGGCAGGCGATCGGGATCTATCACGTGTACCAGGAGGGGCGCGACCAGGGCTCGAACCGTGTCAGCGGAGACGTCGTCGTGCTCACAATCAGACAGGGATCGCTGCATCAGGTGGACGTAACCGGCGGCACGGAGGGCACCTTCTACCCGCCGCAACTCGCGGAACCGCTGCGCAATGACTGACGAGCGAACAGGAACGAGCACGCTTCGCGCCGAGCATCTGGTGAAGAAGTACGGCCGCCGCACCGTCGTCGATGACGTGACGATCGACGTCACCCAGGACGAGATCGTCGGTCTGCTCGGACCGAACGGCGCCGGCAAGACGACCACCTTCTACATGGTCGTCGGCATGGTCCAGCCGAACCACGGCCGGATCTACTTCGACGGGCGCGAGATCACGCGGATGAAGATGTTCCAGCGCGCGCGCAACGGGATCGGCTATCTCCCGCAGGAGGCGAGCGTGTTCCGCAAGATGACAGTCGAACAGAACCTGATGGCGATCGCGGAGATGATGCCGTTGACCCGGGCGCGGCGGAAGGAGAAAGTCGAAGGGTTGCTCGCAGAGCTGTCGATTTCGCACATCCGCCGGAGCAAGGCGTACAATCTGTCGGGGGGCGAACGGCGGCGCACCGAGATCGCACGCTGCCTCGTCACCGACCCCAAGTTCATCCTGCTCGACGAACCGTTCGCGGGCATCGATCCGATCGCGGTCGCCGACATCCAGCAGATCGTGCGCGGGCTCGTGAACCGGAGGATCGGCGTGCTCATCACCGATCACAACGTGCACGAGACGCTCGCGATCACGGACCGCGCGTATCTGCTCTACGAAGGCAGGATCCTGATGTCCGGCTCGAGCGAGGAGCTCGCGGTCGACCCCGAGGCGCGCAAGCTCTACCTCGGGGAGACGTTCCAGTTGCAGAGGTAGAGAACGCGGTGGAACGGCAGACAGAAACGGTACCCTGACCATGCAGATGCACCAGGTCATCGGTCTCAGGCAGAAGCTGGAGATGCAGGCGCAGCCGCAGCAGATCCTGCGCAGCGAGCTGATCCAGACTCCGCTGCTCCTGCTCGAAGCGCGTTTCCAGCAGGAGTTCGAGCAGAATCCGCTGCTCGAGGTCGCCGACGAGCTGGAGATGAAGGAAACCGCCGAGGACGACGATCCCTACGAGAGCAGCGTGATCAAGGAGGCGCTCGAGGAATCGGAGGACCGTTCCGCGCGCGAAGCGGAGGCCGAGGAGCGCGAGCCCGACTGGGAGAAGTTCTTCGACGACCAGGAGGACGTGCGCGAGGAGGACCGTCGCTTCTACAAGTCGAACCAGGCGATCACCGAGCCGGTCGAGATCCCGCAGGCCGACCTCCAGAGCCTCACCGAATCGCTGCACGAGCAACTGCGGATGGAGCCGTTCACCGAGGTGCAGATGGAGATCGGCGAGTACATCATCGGCAGCCTCGACGCGCGCGGGTTTCTCGATACGCCGGTCGATCTGATCGCCGGGCTCGCGGGCGCGACAACCGACGAGGTCGAGCTCGTGCTCGAGCGGATCCAGCGGTTCGACCCGCCCGGCATCGCCGCGCGATCCCTGCAGGAGTGCCTGCTCATCCAGCTCGAGGTGCAGGGGCGGCAGGACACGCTCGCGTGGACGATCCTCGAGGAGTTCTTCGACGAGTTCACCAACCGGCGCTTCGAGACGATCGCCTCCGCGCTCGACATCTCCCCGCAGGACGTGCAGCAGGCGTTCCGCGACATCACCTCGCTCAACCCCTACCCCGGCGAAGGCGTGATCGACCAGAAGCTGAACTACATCATCCCCGACCTGATCGTGGAGGTGATCCACCGCGAGCAGGACGAGGATCCCGAGTTCGCCGTCATCCTCAACGACGGCAACATCCCCAGCTTCTACGTGAACGAGGAACTGAAGAAGCTGATCCTGAAGCGCAACTCGGACAAGGATGCGCGCGATTTCGCGATCCGGAAGGCGGAGAGCGCGCGCTGGTTCATCAACGCGATCATGCAGCGGCGCACGACGATGCTGCGCACGATGCGCGCGATTGTCGAACGCCAGAAGAAGTGGTTCCAGTCCGGCCGCGACGCCGACCTCCGCCCGATGATCCTCCAGGACATCGCCGAGGACATCGGGATGGACATCTCCACGATCAGCCGTGTCAGCCGCGACAAGTACGTGCAGACACCGTACGGCGTGCGCGAGCTCAAGTTCTTCTTCACCGACCGGATGCCGTCGGCAGGCGGCGAGGACGTGTCAACCCGCGCGATCAAGGAGAAGCTGAGGGAGATCATCGACGCCGAAGACCGGAAGAAACCGCTCAGCGACCAGGCGATCGCCGACAGGTTGAAAGAAGAAGGCTACGCGATCGCCCGGCGCACGGTGCAGAAATATCGCGAACAGCTCGGCATTCCGGTCAAACGCCTGCGGCGGGAAGTGTGAAACCGGGAGCGCCGTCGATGCTGCCACTGATCTTCCGCGGCGACCGGATCCGCGCGCTCATCGTCGGCGGTGGCGTGATCGCGAAACGGAAGGCGGAAACACTGCTCGAGGCCGGCGCGGATACGGTCACAGTGATCGCGCCCGCGTTCGCGCGCGAGCTGCGCGAGCTCGCCGGCGACTCCGATGCGGTCACGCTCGTCGAGCGGGAGTTCCGGCCCGGCGAACTGCGCGCGGGCCCGGGCGGACGGCCGTACACGCTCGCGATCGGCGCGACCGACGATCCGGCGACGAACCGCGCGGTCAGCGACGAGGCGCGCGCGGCCGGTGTCCCGGTCAACGTCGTCGATGTCCCCGAACTGTGCACCGTGTTCTTCGCCGCGACCGTCCGCGACGACCCGCTGCTCCTCGCCGTCTCCACCGCGGGCCATGCCCCGTTCCTCGCGCGCGGTCTGAAGCGCGACCTGCACGAGTTCATCGGGCCGCGCGCCCTGCGCGCGCGCTGGGCCGCCCGCTTCCGCCGCTGGGTGCGTGAACGGGTCGCCGATCCCGCCGCACGCGACGCCCTCTACGACCGTTTCCTCGCAACCCCGGACGCGGACATCGCGGCGTGGAGCCCGGACGATCCGCCGTTCGACCTGTGGCGGACGTGGGCCGACTGTCCCAAGGACCGCGGATGAGACCCGAGGCTGAAACCGGACCTCCCTCCCCCTCATGCCCGCGGGGACGGGCCGCAGGCCGTCAACGCGGCTGATCAACGGGTAATCAAACCTCGCCACACAACCGTTTGATTATCCTTGACTAAAGTCAAGGGCAAGTTCGTACAGGCCCGCGGTTGCGCGCAACCGCGGCTCATCCACTGCACATGAAACCCGAGGCTGAAGCCCCGGGCCACCCGTCGTTCAGCCGCGAAGCGGCGACATCTGAATAGCGCGG
>JAANWZ010000105.1 GCA_018263585.1 Calditrichota bacterium
TATACATATATTACGATCGTCGTACTCGGACCTCTCCTTCACTGCGTTCAGGACATGCTTCAGCCGCGTGCGGCAAACTGACGCCGCCCGCAGCTTCAGGATGACGGTGAATCACCCGTCTTTCCATGTAAACTGGTCCACTACCACGAGGGATAGCCGATGAGCACCCGGACAGCGATTGCTCCTGCGCCGTATCGTTCGCAGGTCGCGATTCCTCCGGGAGAGACGATCCAGGAGTTGCTGGAAACGCACGGGATGACTCAGAAGGAGCTCGCCGACCGGATGGGTCGTCCGGCGCCGACGGTGAGCCAGATCATCCGCGGCCACAAGGCGATCACGCCCGAGACCGCGCTGCAGCTTGACCGCGTCTTCGGGCTGTCGTATCAATTCTGGATCAACCTCGAGGCGAACTACAGGGCAACGAAGGAACGCCTCAGCGAAGGGAGGCGGACGCCGGACCCCGCCGGGGAACTGAGAGCGATCCCCTATGCTGTACTGCGAAAGTTGCGGGTCGTACCGGAGACGCGCAGCCCGCGCGAGCAGGCTGTGAACAAGCTCCGCTTTCTCGGAGTCGCAAGTTGCGAAGCGGTGAAGCGCACGTACGGCGATTTCCACGCGGCGGCGCGCAGGGGTCGCGGAACGACAATCAACCCGTTTCGGCTCGCGGCGTGGGTCCGTCTCGGCGAGTTGAACGCCCAGTATCTCGAACCCACAGAGTATCAAAGAGACAAGATGTTCGAACTGCTCCCTGAACTCAGATCACTGGTCCGCGAACCGCGCGTCGAACAGGCGTGGGAGACGTTTGTCGCGTGCTGCCGGTCAGCGGGCCTCGTTGTCGCGGCCGTGCCGGAACTGCCATCATTGGGAGTCAACGGCGTCACCTTCTGGCGAAGGAAAACGCCTTTCGTTTTCGTGAACATCCGCGGCAAGTATCACGACATCTTCTGGTTCACTGTGTTCCACGAACTCGCGCATGTGCTGCTTCACCGGGACCGGGAGATCATCGTCGATCTGTCACGCCAGCCGAGAACGACCTCGATCGAACGGGAGGCGGACCGGTTCGCGGCGGATCTGCTCGTGCCGGCGGAGGCGTACCGCGAATTCGTCTCCGGCACAACCCGTTTCTCGCTCGAGTCGATCCGGCGATTCGCCGAGTCGATCGACACCCACCCCGGGGTTGTCGTCGGCCGGCTCCACCACGACAACCGGCTCCCGCCGAGCGATGGCAACGGACTCCGCGCGAAGCTGCGATGGAGGCTGCAGGCGGCCGCCTGCTAAAACACCCGCGGAAACAGCACGCCGCCGAACGCGAGCCACGCGAGCAGCAGCGTGAGCAGCAGGTTGAACGACTGGCCGGTGATGTAGAGGATCAGCGGCCGCCCGCCGGCCATCTGCGCCGCGAGGTCGCGGAAGTTCGACTCGAGACCGATCGAGACGAACGCGATGCAGAACAACCACCCGCGCAGTGTCTTCGTCACCGGCCTGATAATCTCCGCCTCGACCGCGGCAACCGACCCGAACGCCGGCACGAGCACGAACGAAAACACGAGCGAGGCGGCGACAAACCCGACGATGAACTTCGGGAACCGGTACCAGATTTCCATCGGCGAGACGCGGGTTTCGCCCGGAGTACGCTCGACGCGTGTCGTCCAGTACACCGCGACGATGAACGCGACGAGCCCGATCAGCACGTTCTGGATCATCTTCACAACCGCGGCGACTTTCTCCGCGTTGCCGCCGAGGAACGCCCCGGCGGCGACAACCGCGCCGGTCGCGTCGATCGTGCCCCCCATCCACGCGCCGCCGACGACGCTGTCCATCCCGATCCCCTTGATGAACATCGGCATGAAGATCATCATCAGCACGGTGAAGATCAGGGTCATCCCGACCGCGAGCGTGAGCTCGTCCTTCTTCGCGCGTGACGCCGCCGCGACTGCAATCGCCGCCGACACACCGCACACCGAGGTCGCGGCCGCGATCACGATCGCGAGTGCCCGGCTTTGCATCTTCAGCACGCGCACGCCGAAGTTGTACATGAACAGGACGACGATCGGCGTGACCACCCACGCGACCAGCAGCCCCGGCCCGCCGAGGTCGAGGATCTTCCCGAACAGGATCTCCGCGCCGAGCAGCACGAGCCCGGTCTTGATGTACATCTCGCTGCGCGCGCCGTGCAAAAGCCAGCGCGGAGTTCCGGCCGTGTTCGAGATCAACAGCCCGAGCAGCAGCGCCCAGAACGCGTAACCGAGACCGTACGCCTCCACCCGGCTCTGATTCGCGAGCACGCAGGAGACGCTCGCGAGCAGATAGACGCCGATGAACCCGAGCGGATAGAGCCCGACACGGCGCCGGATCGCGGCGACAGCGACCGTGCACAGCACGCCGAGCGCGAGCAGGAGCAGCAGCCATGAGAGCCAGATCGTGCCGGTGACCGCGCCCCCCGCGTCCGTCAACTGCATCGCGGCGAGCGGATTCGTCTTCCAGCCACCGATTTTCGGAATCACGCCGGTCAGTCCGAACGCGCCGGCGACGATGAGCAGAAACCCGAGCCACACCGCCCACCAGTCCTCGCTGGTGAGCAGTTCGGCCCAACGGCCTCGTTTGCCGTCCATCGAATCCCCCCGTTCGATAGATCCGTGAGCTGGTGCGATCCGGTTATCCCTTTGGCTCAGCCGGGAGCAATGTCGGCGGCGGGAAGGTCATTCGCACCGAAGCCCGACGTCCGTTTGTCGGGCGAAGGGAAGTTTATCCTGAACGAAGTGAAAGGAAGGTCCAGGTTCGACAAGGGCAGGGGACATCAGGACACTCAAGAAATAACCCTTGGATAAGCTGGACCTTCTTCACCCGTCTTCACGCAGAAGAGAGGCGTGAAGCCGGGTTCAGAATGACGCCCCGGCTGTCCGGATGCGATCGAAGTTCCGGCCCGTGCACGTGGCTGAGCGAGCTGGATAACCGCATGCTGGAAGGTACGGCGACGTGAAAGTCCGGTCAAGAGAGCCCTTGACTTTGCGCATTCGATCACAAGATCTTATGCTCGTAGCGTAGCACAGGATGCGGACGGGCGGTGGACGTGACTCGGGTCCTGCGCCGGACGCGAACGTGACGCCGCCGTGCCGGGGCCAGGTTTAACCTCTCCGAACAGCGTGAAAACGCCCGGCGCGTCCGTTACCTTGTACTCAGGATTCCAGACTTCCCGCTTAGAGGGCGCCGTAGCGGAAGTGCAAGGCGGGCGGGGGCTTGGTTGTTCAGGCCGGATCGGCCGTAACGTGCGGGACCGTCTGCGAAATCTTTCACGAACAATGGGGGGATTCCGAGACCCTTTTGTACAAGGGCCTCGCAACGCGCAGTCTCCCTCCGAGCTGATTGACCCGTTCAGGAAGAAACGAAAAGATAATCCGAACGATCGCGTGCACGGGCGCGGGGATTACTCTCGCACGTCCCCCCCTTGTGCATGCGCGAACAAGGTTGAGGGAGGTCTCATGCCAAAAGAGTACAAGACCCCGCAGCTTGACGAACTGGAGAAGGGGCCGTGGCCCAGCTTCGTCAAGGAGATCAAGCTGGCCGCGAAGAACAACGAGATGGCGAATGATGTACTCGGCCAGCTCGAACAGTCGTACGACGAGCGGCTCGGCCACTGGAAGCACGGCGGCATCGTCGGCGTGATGGGTTACGGCGGAGGGGTGATCGGCCGCTACAGCGACCTGCCCGACAAGTACCCCGCGGTCTCCCACTTCCACACGCTCCGTGTCAACCACCCGTCCGGCTGGTTCTACACCTCGGATGCGCTCCGCAAGGTCTGCGACATCTGGGAGAAGCACGGGTCCGGGCTGACAAACATGCACGGGTCAACGGGCGACATCGTGCTGCTCGGGACGCGCACCGAGAAGCTCGAACCCGTGTTCCAGGAGCTCGCGGAGGCCGGGTTCGACCTCGGCGGCTCCGGCTCGGATGTGCGCACGCCGAGCTGCTGTGTCGGCAAGGCCCGCTGCGAATGGGCGTGCTACGACACGATGAAGGCGTGCTACGACATCACGATGCGCTACCAGGACGAGCTGCACCGCCCGGCGTTTCCGTACAAGTGGAAGTTCAAGTTCGCCGGCTGCCCGAACGATTGCGTCGCCTCGATCGCGCGCGCCGACTGCTCGCTGATCGGCACGTGGCGCGACGATCTGCGCATCGATCAGGACGAGGTCGCCGCGTACGCCGACGGCGGGCTCGACATCTTCAACGACGTCGTGCTCCAGTGCCCGGCGAAGTGCATGCGCTACGACGCGGAAAAAAAGACGCTCGAGGTGGACAACGAATCGTGCCGCCGCTGCATGCACTGCATCAACGTGATGCCGAAGGCGCTCCGCCCCGGCACCGACACCGGCGCCGTGTTCCTGCTCGGCTCGAAAGCCCCGATCCTCGAGGGCGCGCTGCTCTCGAGTGTGATGGTCCCGTTCGTCAACCTCGACGACGAGGAGGAGTTCGAGGACTTCTGCGATCTCGTGGACGAGATGATCGACGTCTGGTGCGAGGAGGGGAAAGCCCGCGAACGCGTCGGCGAGTTCATCCAGCGCGTCGGGATGGGCAACTTCCTCGAGGCGATCGGGCTCGAACCGATGCCGGAGATGGTCGCCTACCCGCGGGACAACCCGTACATCTTCTACGAGATGGAAGAGGAAGAGGAACTGGAGGAGGCGTAGCCTCCCGGCGGGTGCACGTGGCATGCGACCCGCGCGCGCAGCAAATCGAAGTTGAACACGACCTGATAAAGGAGCTGAACGATGGCGGAAACGAAGCCTCGCATCACGGATATCGGCCCGCCCGATTACAGGCAGTTTCTCCCGCCTGTGATCGAGAAGAACTACGGGCAATGGAAGTACCACGAGATTCTCGAGCCGGGGGTGATGGTGCATGTTGCGGAGAGAGGCGACAAGGTCTATACGGTGCGTGTCGCTTCCCCGCGCCTGCTCTCGCTGGATACGATCCGCTTCTACGCGGACGTCGCGGACAGGTACTGCGGCGGCCACCTCCGGTTCACGAGCCGGCACAACGTCGAGTTCATGACGACGGACGCGGACAACGTGCCGGAGATCCGGAAGGAGGTCGAGGAGCGCGGGCATCTCGTCGGCGGCATCGGCAACTCGATCACGAGCATGGTGCACACGCAGGGCTGGGTGCACTGCCACAGCGCGGCGACAGACGCCTCCGGAATCGTGAAGGCGGTGATGGATGATCTCGCGGAGCATTTCACCGCGATGGATCTGCCGGCGAAGTGCCGGATCGCGCTCGCGTGCTGCCTCAACATGTGCGGCGCGGTGCACTGCTCCGACATCGCGATCCTCGGCATCCACCGCAAGCCGCCGCGCATCGAGCACGACAAGCTGGACAAGATCTGCGAAATACCGCTCGTCTCGTCCTCGTGCCCGACCGCGGCGATCCGTCCGACGACGGTGAACGGGACGAAGAGCGTGGATGTGATTGAAGAGGACTGCATGTTCTGCGCGAACTGCTTCACCGTGTGCCCGGCGCTCCCGATCGCGGACGCGGAGGCGGACGGCGTCTCGATCTGGGTCGGCGGCAAGGTGTCGAACGCGCGCACCCAACCGCGGTTCTCCAAGCTCGCGATCCCCTACATTACAAACAATCCCCCCCGCTGGCCGGAAGTGACCAGCGCCGTGAAGAACATCGTGGATGTCTGGCGGCAGGACGCGCGCAAGTTCGAACGGATCGGCGACTGGATCGAGCGAATCGGCTGGCCCCGGTTCTTCAAGAAGACCGGCATCGAGTTCGGCAAGGAACACATCGACGATTACACGCACGCCGGTCTCAGCTTCCAGCGCACCGCCCAGATCACCCACGTGGACTGGGACTAACCCGAGGTGCATCATGGCGATCACCATCGACCGGATCGCGGACGAAATGTTCGAGATGGTCAAGGAAGCGCAGGAGGTCGGCAAGAAGTTGAAGCCGATGGACCTGCAGAAGACGATTAAGAACAAGTACGACGACGTCGACAAGCCGATGACGAAGAAGGCGATCAAGCAGCTCGTGGACAGCGGCCGGCTCGTGTACAGCTACTTCGGCGGCACGTTTCTCGAGCTCCCGCATCGCGAGGGCGCGGCGAACGACTGAGTGGCTGCGGGCTGAGGGCTGCGGCGGGTGGCCCGGGGCTTGCCCCCGGTTTCATCCACAATCCGTCATCCAGGACAAGTGCGGGCACGAGGGGAGGGAAGGTGTCATTCTGAACAAGCCGGCCGGACCGTTTCGCCGCACCAGGCCGGCGCAAATGTGTTATCCTGAACAAGCGCGGCGTCAGTATGCCGCGCGCCACGCGTGTCATCCTGAACAAGCGCGGCGTCAGTATGCCGCGCGCAGTGAAGGATCTACCAGCAAAAACCACCATGGTGTGGTGTTCAACTAACCGATGTGCGATCGATCGGGTAGATCCCTTCGCTTCGCTCAGGGCAGGCTCTTCACCCTTCGCGCCTTACGGCGCTTCGGGTTCAGGATGACACGGGGGGCAGCACAAACTGACATACGGGGGTTCATCTGAGAGACTGTTGATATAGGCGCGATCGACCGTCATGCTGAACGAAGTGAAGCAGGTCCAGGTTTGCTGAGGGTGATTCTCATGAGTCAACCTGTTGGTAACCCGGATCTTCTTCCGCCGCCTGCAGCGGCGTCAGAATGACGCTTCGCCGGCAGCCGGCGGTTCATCCAGCCGGCACCACTTTTTCAACAGTCTCTCACATGACCCGCGCGACTGGGGGAGACGGCGCCGGTTCCGTAACGGGCCGCGCGCGGGAGAGGAAGGAACCTGCAGATGGCGATCAAGCGGACAAAAAAGAAGAAGTCGATCAGCGAGGTGGTGAGCCACCGGGTCGGGTCATCCGCGCGCCAGACCTCGGACAAGCGGCCGGTGCACGAGGAGCGGACCCCCCCGTGCATCGCCGGCTGCCCGCAGGGAACGCCCGTGCGCGAGGCTGTGAACACGATCAGCCTGCACGAGAAGCACGCGCTCTCGCTTGAGGAATCATTCACACGCGCCTGGCAGATCTGGACGGATGTGAGCCCGTTCCCCGCGATCCTCGGCCGCGTCTGCCCCGCGCTCTGCGAAGACCAGTGCAACCGCAGGGAGAAGGACGATGCGGTCGGCGTGAACAGGATCGAGCGCTTCCTCGGCGACTGGGGGATCGAGCACGGGTTCAAGCTGAACAGGGATGACGACGCCGGAGACTACGACGAGAAGATCGCGGTGATCGGCTCCGGGCCGTCCGGGCTCAACTGCGCCTACTACCTCGCGCGCAGGGGCTACAAGGTCACGATCTTCGAGGCGTTCGCCAGGCTCGGCGGGATGCTTCGCTACGGCATTCCCGAGTACCGTCTCCCGCGCAACATCCTCGACGCCGAGATCCAGCGGATTCTCGATCTCGGCGTGGAGGTGAGGACGAACGTCGCCGTCGGCCGCGACACCCCGTTCGAGCAGCTCGACGACGAGTTCGACGCGGTCTATGTCGCGATCGGCGCGCACAAGGGCCGCAAGCTCGGGCTCGACGGCGAGGACGGCGCGGAGAACGTGGTCACCGGCATCGAGTTTCTCAATCGCATGAACACGGGCAACACACCTGACGTCGGCGACAGGGTCGTGGTCGTCGGCGGCGGTGACTCGGCGATGGACGCGGCCCGCGTGTGCAGGCGGCTCGGCGCCGATGTCACCCTGCTCTACCGGCGCACGCGCAACGAGATGCCCGCGATCGAAGAGGACATCGCCGGCGGCGAGAAGGAGCAGATCAACTTCATCTTCCTCGGCACGCCGGTCGAGCTCACGCTCAACGACAACCGGTGCACGACGATCAAGTGCCGGAAGATGGAGCTCGGCGAGCCGGATTCCTCCGGCCGGCGCCGCCCGGTGCCGATCGACGAGTTCTTCGAGCTCGAGTGCAGCTTCCTGATCCCGTCGATCAGCCAGGAGCCGGAGTTTGACGGCTTTCAGTCGATCGGCGCGAATGCGAAGGACTGGTTGAGCACGGACGACTTCATGGAGAAGGACGCGGAGCGCCGGATCTACGCCGGCGGCGACGCGCGCGAGCTCGGGCTGGTGACAACCGCGATGTACCACGGACGCCGTGCCGCCGACACGATGCACGCCCGCTTCCGCGGATTGCCGATCACATTCGGACAGCAACCGCCGGAAATCAAGTCGGACAAGCTGCTGCTCGACTACTTCGAGCCGAAGCCGCGCGTCTCAGTCGATGAGCTGGACCCGGAGCGGCGCGTGCTGTCGCTCACGGAGGAGATCGAGCGCACGTTCAGCGAATCCGAGGTGCTCGCCGAGGCGCAACGCTGCCTCAGTTGCGGGATGTGTTTCGAATGCGGCCAGTGCTGGACGTACTGCCAGGACCAGGCCGTGTTGAAACCGGTGAAACCGGGCGAGAAGTACACGTTCAAGCTCGAGTTGTGCCAGGGGTGCTGCAAGTGCGAGGAAGTCTGCCCTTGCGGATACATTCAGATGAAATAAGCCGGAGTTCGAGACCGGCTGCCGGGACGTGACAAGGTGAACCGCGCCCGCCGCGCGCCGGCGGGCGGAGCATGAGGACGGAACCATGCCCGACTTCGAGTACAACGGGAAGAAGGTGGTCGTCGATGAGGACGGGTTCATCCAGGACCCGGACGTGTGGAACGAGGAACTGGCGAACGCGCTCGCGCAGGTGGAAGGCGTCGATCAGCTCACCGACGAGCACTGGAACATCGTCAACTACCTGCGCAACTACTACCAGCAGTTCGGGATCGCGCCGATGGTGCGCAAGCTGTGCAAGGAGACGAAGACTCCGCTGAAGCGCGTGTACGAGCTGTTCCCGTCCGGGCCGGCGAAGGGCGCGTGCAAAGTCGCGGGCCTGCCGAAGCCGACGGGTTGCGTCTGATTCGATGATCAGGCCTTGCCCATCGCTCACGGTGGCCGGTCTCGGCGGAGACGGGGGCAAGACGTTCGTCGCGCTCGCGCTCGCCGCCGCGTGGACCGGTAACGGCCTCCGCGTCGCGCCGTTCAAGAAGGGGCCCGACTACATCGATGCCGCGTGGCTCTCGTTGGCGGCAGGCGCCCCGTGCAGGAACCTCGACTCGTTCCTGATGGACGAGGCTGCGATCCTGCGCAGCCGCGACACCGGCTGCGACGGGGCCGACATCGCACTCATCGAGGGCAACCGCGGGCTGTTTGACGGGGTGGACGTCGAGGGCTCGCACAGCACGGCCGCGCTCGCGCGTCTGCTCGACTCGCCCGTGCTGCTCGTCGTCGATGCGACGAAATCGACGCGCACGCTCGCCGCGATCGTGCACGGCCTCACCAGCTTCGACCCCGGGCTCTCGTTCGCCGGGGTCGTGCTCAACAGGATCGGCGGTTCGCGGCACGCAGAGATCGCCCGCGGCGCGATCGAACGGTACACGGACGTGCCGGTGCTCGGAGTGATCCCGCGGATCCGAGCGGGGGCCGAGCTGCTGCCCGGCCGCCACCTCGGGCTCGTCACCGTCGCGGAAAACCCCCGCGCGCGCGAAGCGATCGAACGAGTGCGCGAAACGGTCGCCGGCGCGGTCGATCTGGACAGGATGCGCGAGCGTGCCGCGCGCACGCGCGAAGGAGTGACCGCGTGCATCCTCCCGCATGCGCCGGTCGATCGGCCCGCACACGGCTGCGCCGCGCGGGAGGATACGGTCGCCGGCGGCCGGGGAGTTCGCATCGGCGTCGTCCGCGACAGCGCGTTCTCGTTCTACTACCCGGAGAACCTGGAGGCGCTCGAGCGCGGCGGGGCTGAACTGGTGACGGTGGATTCGCTCACCGACCGCGCGCTTCCCGGCGACCTCGACGCGCTCTACATCGGCGGCGGGTTCCCGGAGACACACGTGGCGAAGCTCGCGGACAACAGGCCGTTTCTCGCGAGCGTGCGCCGGGCCGCGGAGAAAGGGCTCCCGATCTACGCCGAGTGCGGCGGGTTGATGCTGCTGTGCGCGGAGGTGGAGTTCGGCGGCGAGGTTCGCGAGCTCGCGGGTGTGTTCCCATACCGGGCCGCGTGGTCGGACAGGCCGGCCGGGCACGGGTACGTGATCGGTCGCGCCGTCGCGGACAACCCGTTCTACCCGGTCGGGACAGCGCTGCGCGGGCACGAGTTCCACCATTCGCGGCTCGTGGCCCCGGACGGCTCGCAGCCGGTGACGACGGCGCTCGAACTGGCACGCGGGACCGGGGTCGGACAGGGCCGCGACGGTCTCGTGCGCGACAACGTGCTCGCGCTGTACACGCATGTGCACGCGTCCGGGACAGTCGAGTGGGCGCGCGGATTGCTCGCCGCCGCCCGTGTTCGTTCCGGCGCGCGAGCGGCGTCATCTGAACGAGCCGGCCGTGTCCGCACTGGTTGTTGATCCGCGGTTGCAAGCAACCGCGGGCCTGTGCAGAGTGTCATCCTCAGCCCCTTGCCCTTGACTTCAGTCAAGGCGCAAGGAAGCGAGGTAGTTGCGGGTGCGTTGATCCGCGAGTGAAGTCGGGGGCAAGGGAACGCCGCATTGTGTCATCCTGAACAAGCCGGCCGGGCAGTTTTCAGTTTCAGGCCGGCGCCGTGAAGGATCTCGAGAACAGACGGTGACGGAGCATCCACGGGTTAGGTGGTCGAGATTCCTTCGCTTCGCTCAGGACAGGCTCTTCACCCCCCGCACAAACAGACGTGCGGGGGGTTCAGGATGACACTCCATCCGACACCGACTTGTGACGGAGGGAACATGCTCGCCGAGATCCTCAGCGAACTGCGCAGCGAGCTGATCGAGCGCTGGAGCGACGAGATCCTCGCCACGTATCCGAGGGCGCGGATCCGGTTCGCGCGCGAGCCGGACCGGTTCAGCGACCCGCTCGCCCACATCCTCCGCCGCGACCTGCCGGTGCTGTTCGAGATCGCCGCCGGCGGCGTGTTCGACGGCGACCGGCTCCGCGAGGCGCTCGACCCGCTCTGCCGGCTGCGATCGGTGCAGGAGTTCAGCGCGTCCGAGGCGGTCCAGTTCGTATTTCTGCTCAAGAAGGTGGTGCGCGAGGCGCTGACCGCGGCGGACTGGAGCCGGGCGGCGGCGCGCGCGGACGTGCTCGCGTTCGAAACCCGCGTCGATCGAATCGCGCTGCACGCGTTCGACGTGTACACAGCCTGCCGGGAAACTCTGCACGAGATCCGCACCCGGGAAGCGGGCCGGCGCAGCGAGCTGATCGTGCGCCGCTTTGCGGAAAAGGGGCGGCGCGCGTTCGCCGAGCCCGTCGACCCGGAGCAGACCGGCACGCAGCCGCCCGCGGACAACGGACACGGGGGGAACGAACCATGAGAGTGCTTGCGGCGCTGATCGCCGTGCTCGTCCTCTCCGCGATTCCGGTCGCCGGAATCGCGCTCGGCTGGGACGCGCTGTTCGGGATCGCGGTCCCCTATCTCGCGCTCGCCGTGTTCCTCGCCGGGATCGTGGTCAAGGTGCTGGGTTGGGGAATGTCGCCGGTGCCGTTCCGGATCACGACGACCACCGGCCAGCAGAGGTCGTTGCCGTGGATTCGCCGCCAGCCGCTGGAAAGCCCGTCAACCGGGTGGGAGACGTTTCTGCGCATGATCACCGAGATCGTGCTCTTCCGTTCCCTGTTCCGGAACACGCGCGCCGACCTGAAACAGGGTCGGATCGTGCACGGCTCGGCGAAGTGGCTGTGGCTGTTCGGGCTCATGTTCCACGCCAGTTTCCTCGTGATCCTGCTCCGTCATTTCAAGTACTTCGTGGAACCGGCGCCGGCGTGGGTCGGCTGGTTGCAGAACCTCGACGGCTTCTTCCAGGTCGGGCTCCCGATCATCTACCTGACCGACGTGCTGTTCATGCTCGCGGTCGGTTACCTCTTGCTCCGGCGCGTACTTCAGCCGGAGTTGCGTTACCTGTCGCTCGCGGCGGACTACCTGCCGCTGTTTCTCCTGCTCGGAATCGCGGGCACAGGGGTGAGCATGCGCTACCTGTGGAAGGTGGACATCGTGTCGGTGAAGCAGCTCGCGGCGGGCCTGCTCAGTTTCAGCCCGCAGTCGCCGGACGGGATCGGGACGCTGTTCTACGTCCACCTGTTCCTCGTGAGCAGCCTGCTCGCGTATTTCCCGTTCAGCAAGCTGATGCACATGGCGGGCGTGTTCCTCAGCCCGACGCGGAACCTGGCGAACAACAGCCGCGCGGTCCGGCATGTGAACCCGTGGGACTACCCGGTGAAAGTGCACACGTACGCGGAATACGAGGACGAGTTCCGCCAGGTGATGAAGGCGGCCGGGCTGCCGCTCGAACATGACCCGGACGGTCAGTCCGGCGGCGGCGGATCGAAACCGCGCGCACACGAACCGGCGGAACAGGAGCGCCCGCACTCGGCGGGGGAGGACAGCGCCGATGGCTGAGAAACTGAAACCGGAGCAGGTGATCGACATCGACTACAGCCCGCCGGAGAAGGGCTGGCTGGACGACGCGAAGATCGATTTCCCGGCGACGAAGGGCACGTGGAACTACGCGGCCACGCCGGAGTCGATGGAGTACCTCGAGCTCCCGAACGCGCGCAAGTGGCAGCCGTACGAGGACGACTGGAAGCTGCCCGCCGACTGGCGCCGAATCCTGTTCGAGGGGCTGAAGACGCGGCTGAAACGGTTCCGCAGTTTGAAGCTGTTCATGGACATCTGCGTGCGTTGCGGCGCGTGCGCGGACAAATGCCACTTCTACCTCGGCTCCGGCGACCCGAAGAACATGCCCGTGCTGCGCGCGGAACTGCTGCGCAGCGTGTACCGCAACGATTTCACCGCGTTCGGGAAGCTGCTCGGCAGGTTCGCCGGCGCGCGCAGGATGGACATCGACGTGCTCCGCGAGTGGTTCTACTACTTCTACCAGTGCACGGAGTGCCGCCGCTGCAGCGTGTTCTGCCCGTACGGGATCGACACCGCCGAGATTACGATCGTCGCCCGCGAACTGATGTGGGAGCTCGGGCTCGGGATCGACTGGGTGAACACGCCGGTCGCGAACTGCTTCCGCACCGGCAACCACCTCGGGGTCCAGCCGCACGGGGTCGTGGACAGCCTCGAGTTCGCCGCCGAGGAGCTCGAGGAGATCACCGGCATCGAAGTCAACCTCCCGATCAACAAGAAGGGCGCGGAGATCCTGTTCATCACCCCCTCCGCCGACTACTTCGCGAGCCCGCATTACTACACGCTGCTCGGCTACCTGA
This sequence comes from Calditrichota bacterium, assembly GCA_018263585.1. Taxonomy (GTDB): domain Bacteria; phylum Electryoneota; class Electryoneia; order Electryoneales; family Electryoneaceae; genus JAANWZ01. The sequence continues at coordinate 13,235 of JAANWZ010000105.1, forward strand.
TGCTGTTCCACGAAATCGGGCTCGACTACACGTGGAGCACGTACGCCTCCGAAGGCGGCAACTTCGGCCTCTTCCACAGCCACGAGATGATGAAGCGGTTGAATGCGAAGATGTACGCGGAGGCGGAGCGGCTCGGCGTGAACTGGATCCTCGGCGGCGAGTGCGGCCACATGTGGCGCGTGATCCACCAGTACATGGCAACGATGAACGAGCCCGCCGACTTCCTCGAAACCCCGCGCTCACCGGTCACCGGCACCGTGTTCGAGCACGCGAAGCAGACGAAGATGGTGCACATCGCCGAGTTCACCGCCGACCTGATCCATCACGGGAAGCTCACGCTCGAGCCGAGCCGCAACGACCACTGGGTGACGACGCTGCACGACTCGTGCAACCCGGCGCGCGGGATGGGCCTGCTCGAGGAACCGCGCTATGTGATCGACGCATGCTGCAACCAGTTCCACGAGATGCCTGAAAACACGATCCGCGAGCAGACGTTCTGCTGCGGCTCCGGCGCCGGACTCGGCACGGAAGAGAACATGGAGATGCGGATGCGCGGCGGGCTGCCGCGGGGTAGCGCAACGAAATACGTCGCCGACAGGTTCGGCGTCAACATCCTGCTCTGCATGTGCGCGATCGACAAGGCGACGCTGCCCGCGGTGATGGACTTCTGGGCGCCCGGCACCGAGGTCGGAGGCGTGCACGAGATGGTCGGCAACGCGCTCGTGATGAGCGGCGAGAAACACCGCGACACCGACCTGCGCAGCGAACCGTACCCGATCGTCGAGTCGCAGGCGCATCTCGCGCCGCCGGAAGAGACGAAAACGGAGGAGGCGAGGGACGATGCGTGACCTGCCGAAGATCATCATCGGGCTCGCGATCTTCGTGATCATCGTCGCGATCCCGCTCTGGTACAACCTCGCCGGCGGCGGAGCGGGCGCAATGCCCGAGCTCGTCGTCGAAACCGAGGACGTGCCCGGCCGCGACGAGTGTGTGCTCCCCGCCGGACGGATGCGCCCGGAACACATGGACTTGCTCAACCGGTGGCGTGACGAGTACGTGCGCTACGGCGACCGCGACTTCACCGATCACCGCGGGCGCACGTTCGAGAAGTCGCTGACGAAGACGTGCCTCGACTGCCACGCGAACAAGGACACATTCTGCGACCGGTGTCACAACTACATGGCCGTCGATCCGTACTGCTGGGACTGCCACGTCGTCCCGGAGGAGCTCGCCGGCCGGGGAGGGCGGCGATGATCATCGACCGGCGCAATTTCGTGCGGGTCGCCGGGCTCGGCGCGCTCGGCGCCGCGGCCGCGCCCGCGTCAACCCTGCTCGCCGAACCGGCCGCGTCCAGGGCGAAAACGGCCTCCGCGAAACCGCTCACCGCGAAACGGTGGGCGATGGTCGTCGATACGCGCAAGGCGACGGAGGAGAACGTGCGCGCCGCGATCGACGCCTGCCACCGCGAACACAACGTGCCCGATCTGCACGGCACGAAGGACGAGATCAAGTGGATCTGGGCGGAGTCGTTCGAGCACGCGTTCCACGAGCAGGACCTGCACTACATCCCGTCCGCGATGAAACAGGCGCCGACGCTGCTTCTCTGCAACCACTGCGACGATCCGCCGTGCACGCAGGTGTGCCCGACCGGGGCGACATTCAAGCGCGAGCGCGACGGGATCGTGATGATGGACTGGCACCGCTGCATCGGCTGCCGTTACTGCATCGTCGCCTGCCCGTACGGCTCGCGTTCGTTCAATTTCCGCGACCCGCGCGCGCACATCGCCGAGATCGACCCGGAGTATCCGACACGGATGCGTGGTGTCGTCGAGAAATGCACGTTCTGCGAGGAGCGGCTCGCGCGCGGGCGGGAGCCGGCGTGCGTCGAGGCGACGAAAGCGAGCGGGATGATGGTGTTCGGCGACCTCGAGGACCCGGACTCAGAAGTGAGCAGGGCCGTGCGCGCGCACTTCTGCATCCGCCGGAAACCCGGCCTCGGCACCCAGCCGGAAGTGTACTACATCGTCCCGGAGGTGAAAACCAGGGACAGACCCCAATTTCCGCCCTTCGAACCATAGACATCAGGTGTGATTTCGGTCCTGCGGAAATTGGGGTCTGTCCCTGGTTTTCGCAACACGGTGAGGAGCTCATGATCGAGCACGCGCTGCACGGCGACCGCCGCTACTGGAGCTGGATCGTGATCCTGCTCGCGATCATCGGCGCGGGCACGGTCGCCTGGTTCCGCCAGTTCCAGCTCGGGCTCACAGTGACCGGCCTCTCCCGCGACGTCAGCTGGGGCTTCTACATCGCACAGTTCACGTTCCTCGTCGGAGTCGCCGCTTCCGCGGTGATGGTCGTGCTCCCGTACTACCTGCACGACTACAAGCAGTTCGGCAGGCTGACCGTGCTCGGCGAGTTCCTCGCGATCGCGGCGTGCGTGATGTGCGCCGCGTTCATCTTCGTCGATATGGGGATGCCGATCCGGCTGATGAACATGTTCATCTACGCGTCCCCGCACTCGATCATGTTCTGGGACACGGTCGTGCTGCTCGGCTACCTGCTGCTCAACATCGTGATCAGCCGGGTCACGTTCTCCGCGGAGAAGAAGGGGGTCCCACCGCCGAGCTGGATCAAACCGGTGATCATCATCTCGATCCCTTGGGCGATCAGCATCCACACGGTGACCGCGTTCCTCTACTCCGGTCTCGCGGCGCGCCCGTTCTGGCTGAGCGCGATCATCGCGCCGCGCTTCCTCGCGAGCGCGTTCTCGTCAGGCCCGGCGCTGTTGATTCTGCTGGTGCTGCTGCTGCGGAAGGTGGGCATGTTCGACGCCGGCCGGCGCGCGATCCGCGGGCTCGCCACGATCGTGATGTACGCGCTCGCGATCAACGTGTTCTTCATCCTGATGGAGCTGTTCACCGCGATCTATTCCGGCGAGCCGGAACATCTCGCACACTTCCGCTTCCTCTACTTCGGCCTCGACGGGAACACGACGATGGTCCCGTGGATGTGGATCTCGTCCCTGCTCGCGGTCGTCTCGCTCGTGCTCCTGTTCAACCCGAACACGCGCAACAATTACAGATGGCTCGCCTGGGCAAGCGCGTTCGTGTTCGTCTCGATCTGGATCGATAAGGGGCTGGGGATGGTGGTCACCGGGTTCACGCCGTCCGTGCTCGGCGAGGTTGTCCCCTACTCTCCGACGGTCAACGAGCTCGTGATCTCGCTCGGGATCTACGGGATCGGCGCGCTCCTGATCACGGTGCTCTACAAGGTCGCGCTCTCGATCCGCGCGCTGATGGCGGAGTGAACGTGTGTACGGCCTGAGCGCTTGCACAGGCCCGTGGTTGCTTGTCAAGCGCGGCTGATCCGACGGGGCATGACGACTATTCAACTGTATGATTATCCTTGACTAAAGTCAAGGGCAAGGGTATGTGATCCGGCGGTCCATGAAACCCGGGGCAAGCCCCGGACCACCCGTCCTTCCGCGCTTGCCGAGCAAGCGCGGGCACGAGTGGGGCGGGAACAGGCCCGTGGTTGCTTGCAACCGCGGCTGATCCGAACGTGTGTGAAACCCGGGGCAAGCCCCGGGCCACCCACGAGGGGGGTCAGGCGGTTTCCAGGCCGGCGTTCATTTCACCAGCGTAATCCGCCGTATCACGCCAGTGCCGTGCTCATCCTTCGCACGCAGGAAGTAAACGCCGCTCGCCCATCCGCCGGCATCCACGTGAAGAGTGTGCGCCCCGGCAGGCAGTCGGCCGGCGTGCACCGTCTCCACCGCCCGGCCGAGCACGTCGAACACCTGCACCTCGATCCGTTCCGGCCGGGGAAGGACGAGATCGACACGCGCGCCGGCGTTGAACGGGTTCGGATACACCGGCGCGAGCGTGAACGTGCGCGGCGTCCCCGCAGCGGGCGCAGCCTCCGGCGCGGACAGGTAGTTGAGGAAAATCCGCACCCGTTCGCTGTAATCGCTGATCACGTTTCCGTCTTCATCGAGCGCGCGGATCAGGACGACGTAGCCGGTGTTCGGCTCGTAGCTCTCGACCGTGTAGATCCCGGTCTCCGTGATTCCGTGCAACGGCGGGTACCAGTCGGTGCCGAAGAAGACCTGGTACGCCGCAACCTCGTCCTCATGCCCGAACCAGTTGCAGTAGAGGTCGATCGTCATGTTCGTCGAATCGACGACTTCCGAGACCATCGGCCGGGCGGTCGGTTCGATGCTGTCCTTGCGGTACACGCGGTACGTGGATGGCGTCGAGCCGACGCCGATCGTGTCGGGGGGAACGTGCATCTGCCAGAGGATGTTGTCCTCCTCGTCGAGCAGGGTACCGGTGAGCGGCGGAACGCCTCCCCAGCTCACGAGCCGGTTACCGTCATCGAGAAAGCGGAACCCGCCGGTTCGGTACGCGTACAGCGTGTCATCCGGATCGGTGTACAGGTAGATCAGTTCGGCGGTCATGTTGTCGAGGTCGAGCTCGTACTGGCGCGCGTAGCTGCGCGGCGGGTCGTGCAGGTCGCCGTTGTCGTACACGGTGACCGTGCCGTCTTCCCACATCCGCGCGTCATGCTGCCGCCAGAACGCGAGCGGCTGGTCGCCCCAGTCGCCGGTCAGCTCGAAGTCGTTCGCCGGCCCGCCTCCGAGGTGCCAGATGTACTCGCCCGTCTCATAATCGATCAACGATGCGACACTCATCCGACGCGGGGACACAATCACATCGCCCGTGGGAGTCAACTGCACGGAGTTGATGTGGTACAGGTCGAACGCATCTTCCTGCAGCCACGTCGTGTCGTCCACGTCGTAGTAGCCGAGTTCATCGAGATGGTCGTACGTGTTCCAGTCCCAGATCAGGTCGCCTTCCGGGTTCCACTGCTGGATGAAATGGTGATTCACCAGCGCTTCCGGGTTGCCGCCGTCGATGATGTCGCTCATGTCGGTGACGATCCCGTCCCGCCAAAGCGTCCACAGGTTGCCGTCCTCGTCGTAGAACACCTCATGGCCGTCGAGAGTCAGGTTTCCATCAAACGGGTTCACGCGCGGAATCGTGTCGATGGCGGTGAAGTTCTGGTCCAGCTCGACCGTTCCGATCGGGTAGTTCGCGTTCCCGAGGTTGTAGAAATAGCGCTCGAAGTTGGGTTCCGGCACGAAATTCGACCGCACTTCCCCCCACGGGGGCTTCCTGTACCAGACCACCTCACCCTGCCCGTCGAAGATCGCCAGGTAGTGGCGGGAAGGATTGCCCCAGCCGGCGGCGGTCAGCGCCATGAAGTAGTATCCTTCGCTTCCGACAAGCGACCCCTCCATCGTGTACTCGAAGAAATCACCCGGAATCACGCGCTCGAGCGCACGTGACGGCTGTGGCACGGTAGCCGGCATCATCAGGATCGCCAGCACGATCGCTTGCAGAACTCCTCCGGAACGCATCTTCACTCCCCCTGTGGTGCATCGCTCGGCACAGTCTGCCGAACTCGGTTGACGTAGGCCGGATCGATGGGAACCTGTGCCCGGGCGCCCGGGAGACACGACCGCGGCCACTACGCCCGTTCGAGAAAAGCAGCTCCCCGCGTCGCGTGACAATAACGTAACTCCCGGCTGCGGGTTTGCCACGAGCCCGGGAGATTGCGTGGAAAACCGGACAGACAGGCTCCCGGAGAACACGGGACGTCCTGTTTCGGATCCGGGCTGGTGCGCGACGGTCAGCGAACCACGAGCACCCGCTTCTCCGCGGATGGGATCTTGCCCGCACGCGTGTTACCTTCCCGTCCGCGGATAACCACTCGCCCGGGCGTGACGAGAACGGAAACCAGGGAGTTGACCGATGCCCCGGTGTCGTAAGCCTGTCCTCTGCTGGCTGGTCGCGCTGTTGCTGGTCGCGGCGTTGTTCGGATGTGAAGAGAGCGAGCTTGGCGGGGGCGTTGTCCTCTCCCCGGATCTGTTTGAACCGCCGGAGACCGTCGATCCCGGCGTGCTGCGCGCGACGTTCGACAGCGTGTGGGCGAAGGTGAACGATTCCTACGCGCACATCGACAAGGCGCCGGTGAGCTGGGAGCAGATGCGGGACACGTATCGCCCGCGGATCGACGCGATCTCCTCGACCGATTCCTTCCGCGGACTCCTGCTGGAGATGCTCGGCGAGCTCGCGGACGAAAATATCGCCCTGATCGACAGCGCGGGCGAGCTGCACCCCGCGTTCACCCGGGAGCCGGACGTCAACTGGCGGGAGCCGGAGTGGTTCAACTCGATGGACGAGTTCCAGTGGTCCGATCGCGGCGACTGGGGCATCGCCTCCGAGGAAACGTTCGGCTACCTGTTCTTCCGCAAGTTCAACCCGGCGACGTTCGACCGCGGGGAATTCGACGCGGTGCTGGACACGCTGCGCAACAAGCAGGGGATCCTGATCGACGTGCGGATGAACGGGCACCCGGTGCGCCCGCTCACCTACCCCGCGGTCACCGCCACCGGCGACCTCATCCTCTCGAGCGACGTGATCCGCCGGTTTCTCAACAACCGGCAGGATCTGCTGTTCCCGCGCGCCCGCGCCGGCACATTCTACGAGGAAGAGCTGCCCGACACGCTCAGCCTCAACCCGCGCGGAACCTGGCAATTCGATCAGCGAGTCGCCGTGCTCACCGGTGAGGGCACCTCGAACGCGGGCGAGCTGTTCGCCGCCGCGATGGGTGTGCTGGAAAACGTGACCGTGCTCGGCGACCACACCGCCGGCAGCGTAGGCGTAACCGAGCAGTTCCCGATCGGCGGCGGCTGGTCGGTCACATTCCCCGTCGTCACCTTCGACCGGATCGACGAGAGCGCGATCCAGGGTGCGGGACTGGACCCCGACGTGGAGCTCCCGTGGAGCTCGACGTCGTTCGCGAACGGCACCGACGGAGTGTTGCTCGACGCGCTCAACTGGTTGTCCGGCCAGAGCGGGCCGGAGTAGCGGCCCGCCGGAATCGCGGACGATCACGCCGCGTGCCCGTGCGACATCGCAAACACCAGCGCTGTCACACGGGCACAATCAGGCTTCAGCCTCGGGTTTCATGCACCAGCGGGCCTGTGCCCTCCGGTAGATCCTTCGGTCATGCCACCGGCATGGCCTCAGGATGATTTCCGGCTGTCGCCGGAAATCATTTCATCAGCAGCGCCTTCGCCGTGCGTGTACCGAAACGGTCCGCGTGCGCGCGCACGAGATACAGCCCGCTCGCAAGCCCGGAACCGTCGAACACGAACAAATGCTCGCCTCCGCTGTACGACCCGTCCGCGAGCGTCGCGACACGCTGCCCGGCCGTGTTGAACACCTCGACGGCCAGCTCCGCGGCCTCCGGCAGCGTCACCGTGAACGCCGTTGACGGGTTGAACGGGTTCGGGTGCGCGCCGCTCAGCGCGAACGCACCCGGAAGCGACACCGGCGCATTCTCCGCGTCACCCGCGGCCCACGTTCCGCCGGCCGGCCACTGCGCCGGATCGAACGCGATCGCCCCGGCCGCACCGCCGGTCTTCTCGAACTCGAAGCTGTCGCTCACCTGCGCGTTCGGATACCAGCCGACGTGCCCGTGGAACGTGTACGTCCCCGGCGGGGCGAGCGCGGGCACGTTCTGTGTCAGCCCGATCACGTCGATTTCCATGTACGGCTGCAGCGCGAACGTCACGCTGAACAGCGGCCCGAAATCCTGGCCGTTCGGCAGCGTGACGTCGGTCCAGTAGTTCACACTCGGGAACGGCGCCGGCAGCGTGTACGTAAACGCTGCGTCGTAAACAACCGCTCCGCCGTCGGGTGGGATCGTCGTGTTCGTGCCGGTGAGCGTGAGAGTCGCCGGATCTCAGGTGACTGTCACCGGCTCGGCCGGGTCGGACTCGCCCTCGTCGTAGAACGCGGTCACCGTGTACTCGTAGCCGCCCAGCCCCGGCAACTGATCCGTGTACTCCTCCGTCTGTGACGTTCCGATCTGCTCGCCGTCCCGGTAGATCCGATACTCGATGAAATCGTCGAGTTCACGCGTCGCCGTCGCTGTCGCATGCACCGCGGGCGCACTGGCGGCGCCGTCCATGGTGAGCGCGGCCCGGCCGGCAAGCGGTCGCCCGCTCTCGTCGCAGGCCCCCGACGGCGCGCCGTGTTCCGGCTCGGCGAGTGGAGCGCCTTCGGCGCTCAGCAGGCATGTGATGTAGTCGTACCACGCAACCACGCTGCTCGCGCCGATGCAGCCGACCATCCCCGAGTCATGCGTGTTGTCGGTGAACGACTCGACCAGCGTACCGTTGATGTAGAGGTCGAAGTTGCCGCCGGAACCGACGACCTTGAGCGTGTTCGTCTCGCCCGGTTCCGTGTTGATCAGGTCGCTCTGCGTCCACCCGACGATCGCGGTGCCGGAGCCGTTGATGAACCGGTACACCGAGTAGTTGACGACGTTGTACGCGACGTAGAAGTTGTACCCGTTGTAGTCGGAGTCGCGCGGTCCGTCGGCCCGGAACTGGATGCCCCGCGACGAATTGCTCTCCTGGTTCATGAACTCCGACTCCACGGTGAACTCCGTGAACTCCATCCCGGTGTACCACGCGCACTGCCAGGTGTTCGCGGTCAGGGATTTCAGATACCCGCCGTCCACGGTCCAGTTGTTCTCGCCCGGGTAGAAACCGAAGTCATCCGCGACGCCGTCCTCGAAGTCCTCGTTCAGCCCTTCCGGCGGGGGATCCCATGTGAGCTGAACCTCGCCCCCGACCATCAGTTCCCCCTGCAGGTTGACCGGCGGAGTCTGGGCCGTGACCAGCCCGGCGGCGACCAGAAGCACGACCACGGCAAATCCCGCCCGTCTCATCATTCACCTCCCGATATGTGATTTCCGGTTCCTCCGACCAAACATAGCGATCCGCAGCCTTGCGAGCGTACAGGCGGATGCAGGCGGGCCACGAAAACAGGTTCTCGGGGAGCAACAGCAGGCGGCCAGGGGTTTGCCACGGGTTTCACACACCGGTCAACCAACCGTGGTTGTGAGCAACCGCGGGCCTGCTCCGATTCCACTCGTGCCCGCGCTTGCTCGCCAAGCGCGGACCGAACCCCGCAACCGATGCCCATGCCTGCTGTGCAGGCCTCAGACTGTTGAAAAAGGCCGGATCGTCCGTCATGCTGAACGAAGTGAAGCAGGTCCAGGTTTGTAAAGGGTCGGTCTTATGAGCCAACCTGTTGATAACTGGGGACCTTTCCTTCACTGCGTTCAGGACCTTCTTCCGCCGCCTGCGGCGGCGTCAGAATGACACTTTTCCGGCGGTCCGCGGTTCATCAAGCCTGAAGTACTTTGTCAGCGGTCTGATGCCCGCTGTGCGTGCATGGATTCGAACAGCGAGCATGTCCCGTGCCCGAGCCCGGCCTGCAAGCGGGCGCGGGGCATCGCCGCTGACGCCGCCGCGCGCCGCGGGGCACGGCGCATGCCGCGCACTTGACCTCCATCGTTCCGGCCCCTACCATTCCCAGTCCAACTTGTGAACTTCTCCACACTGGGGGCGGGGATATGGCGACGATCTCGCGGCGGATCGCGGACTGGGCGGCGGGCGCACGCTACGAAGACCTCAGCGACGGCGCGGTCCGGGCCGCGAAGACGATCCTCTACGATTCGCTCGGGTGTGCACTCGGCGGGTTCAGGACCGAAGACGTCGGGATCATGCGCGCCTACCTCGAAGCGAAGGGCGGCGCGGATGAATCGACGGTGATCGGCTCCGGCGTGAAGCTGCCGGCGGTCGAGGCTGCGCTGCTCAACGCGCTCATGGTGCGTGCGCTCGACTACAACGACATCTACTGGGTGCAGGACCCGTCGCACCCGTCCGACATCATCCCCGGCCCGCTCGCGCTCGGGGAACGGCTCCGCCGCTCGGGCAAAGATCTGCTGCTCGCGATCGCGATCGGGCACGAGGTCGAGATGCGGCTGTGCGAAGCGGCGTTCCCCGGGATTCGCGAGCGGAAATGGCATCACGCGACGCTGACCGCGTTCGCCGCACCGTACGCGTGCGGGCGGATGATGAAGCTGAGCGGCGAGCAGATCGCGCATGCGGCAGGGATCAGCGGCAGCCGTCACGCGACCCTCGGCGCGATCACCGCCGGCCGGCTCACGATGATGAAGAACACCGCCGACCCGCTCGCGACCCAGTCCGGCGTGTTCGCCGCAGAGCTCGCAGCGCGCGGCTACCAGGGCCCGGAACACGTGATCGACGGGAAAGAAGGTCTGTTCGACGCGTTCGGCCCGGAGTGGAAGGGCGGGCTGCTCACCGACGGCCTCGGCGAATCGTGGCGGATCGAACGCTGCGGGCTGAAGGCGTTTCCCACCGAGGCGCTCACGCACGCGCCGCTCACCGCCGTGATCGAGCTCGTCGAGGAACACGACCTGCGGCCGGATCAGATCGAGACGATCCACGTGAAGACCATCGGTCGCGCCGCCGATATCCTCTCGGATCCGTCGAAGTACGATCCGCGCACCCGCGAGAGCGCCGACCACAGCCTCCCCTACTGCATCGCGGTCGCGGTCGTCGATCGCAAGGTCGTGCCGGCGAGTTTCAACGACGACCGCCTGTTCGACGACTCCGTGCGCGCGCAGTTGCGCAAGATCGAAGTCACCGCCGAGCCGGCGTTCGAGCAGATGTTCCCCGCGAAACAGCCGAACGAGGTCACGATCACGACCCGGGACGGCGGCAGGTACGTCCGCTACATCGAGTACCCGATGGGACACCCGTCGCACCCGATCCCGCAACCGTCGCTGGAGGCGAAGTTCCGCAGCCTCGCGGAGGGGGTGCTGTCCGCGGACCGGCAACGGGCGGTGAAACAGACCGTGGACGGTCTCGAGTCGGTCGCGGACATCGGCGAGCTCACGGCGCGGATCGTTTCCGATCGGTGAGGGGGGGCGTTGAGCCGGGCGCTACCTGACGCCTGATTTACCGGCCCTGCTGCGCATTTGTAGAACAGTGTCCTCTCGAACCGCGCCGCGGTCTGTTTTCGTTGAGGCGGCGCCAATTGTGTCATCCTGAACAAGCGCGGCGTCGGTTTGCCGCGCGCCACTGGTGTCATCCTGAACAAGCGCGGCGTCAGTCTGCCGCGCGCCACTGGTGTCATCCTGAACAAGCGCGGCGTCAGTCTGCCGCGCGCCGTGAAGGATCTACTCGGTACACCACCTGGAGGTTATTTGACACGCACCCTGGGCGGTTGTTGCGGGTAGATCCTTCACCCCCGCACAAACAGACGTGCGGGGGTTCAGGATGACACGGAGGGCCGCACACACTGACGTGCGGGGGTTCAGGATGACACGGAGGGCCGCACACCCTGACGGCGCTTCCGGTTGAGGATGACAGGGATCGCCGCGCCCAAACCGGCCACAGTTCACGTTCACACCCGCATCGAGAGCGACAACCAGACCAGCGAGGCGTGCGATGATCAAGCTGCCGCCGGGTGTTGAAATCGAGGAAGTCCCGCTGGACAAGCGGTATCGGAGCAACCTGCGCGGTCTGCTCGTGCGCATCCGCAAGCTGTACGAGGCGCTCGAAGACCGGTTCGGCGAGGACGGCCTCGAACTGATCCGGGATGTGAGCCGCGAGTACGGCGACGAGATCGCGCAACGGGTGCGTGCGCGCGAGGACGGGATGGATCTGCACGATGTCGCCCGGTTTCTCGTCAAGCTGTTCAACGGGATGCGCGCGGAAGGGGAGGTGCGCGAATGGAGCGACGAGCGCGTCGTGATCATGGTCCCGGAGTGCCCGTATCCGTTCACCCGCCCGCAGACATGCCGCGCGCACACGACGATGGAGGAGGCGCTCGTGCACGGCCTGAACCCGGGGCTCGACTACGTGATCGAGAAGTGCATCCCGGAGGGCGATCCGGAGTGCTGGCATGTGCTCAGCCGCCGGTAACAGAAGTCCCGGCGGATCGCGCCGCCGGGACATCGGGTACAGCACGCCCGTGCGAACCGGAAATCAGTTCAGCTCGATCCGGTCGATCCGATCCCAGGAGATGTAGGTCGGTTCGTTGTCCTCGCCGTTGGTGAACACGAGCACGCCGTCGTTCGCCTCCGTGACATCCTGCCCGCCTTCGAGCCGGATGCTCTCGCCGCTGCGCAGCTCGATCTCGCAGGCGTTGCGGCTGCGTGGGGTGATCGTTTTCACGTTGCCGAACGGGATGTCGAACTCGATGTCGAACAGGTCGCCGTTCAGCATCTCCCAGCTCTCGGACTCGTCGAGGTCGAACACGATCGTCCCGGAGTGCCTGCCGCCGTCGGTGTCATGCACCGTCCCGCGCAGCTTCTCCGGCTTGTAGTCATCGTAGCCGCGACCGGAGCCGACGTTGTCGTCGAACACGACCTTGTCGAACGCGTCCCACGGGATCTTCGCGCGCCCGTAGCGTTCGGCCTCGACCATGATCCCGCGGATCGACTGATCGACGTCGTTCGACCCTTCGAGCTGGAACCGGCGGCCGTCCTTGAGCTCGACCCACGCGCTCCCGCGGCTGCGGCGTTCGATCACACGGATGTTGCCCATCGGGATCGACATCTCACCGTCCTCGCTGTCGCCGTCCAGCTTGTCGATCGAGAGACATTCCTGGCTGTCCCATTGGATGAACCCGGCGTATTCGCCGCCGTCGGCGTACACGGTGCCGTGGAGACGGTACCCGGGCGGGTTCACGTTCCGCGGTGTCTCCATGAACTCGATCATCCCGATCTTCTTCCACGGGATCTTGATGTCGCCGAGCGAACCGTCGCGGATCCGGATCGTCGCGCCGACGTCGTTCGAATACCCGCTCACGGTGTATTTCGAGCCGGTGCGCATCGTCAGTTCGGCGTCCTCGCTGCCGATCACCTCGAGCGTCTTGATGTCGCCGAAGCGGGCGATGAAGATGCGCGTGCCGCCGGACCAGTCGTTCCAGTTCAGGTTGAGCTTGCCGCCGAGGATGCTGATCGTCTTCTTCGGGCCGATCGTCCAGATGTGCTCCTTCTCCTTCTCGAATTCGGCCCGCTCGGTGGCGAGTTCGGCGATCTCGCGGGCGCGTTCGGTCAGCTCCTCGATCACTTCGGAGCGTTCGTCGGCGATCTGCTCGCGCCTGTCGGCGTCTTTCGCCTTCGCCTCGCGCCTCGCGAGTTGCTCGATCCGCTCGCTCAGCCTGTCGATCTCCCGCTCGAGTTCCTCCTGCTCGCGTTCGATGTCACGGATTTCATCCTCGAGGTCGTCGATTTCGACTTTGCCGATATGACCGTGCTCCTCGAGGTAGTCCTCGTAGGGACGGCGTTCCTTGTACGAGTGGAACAGGTCGTCCCAGAACGCCTCCTCGTCGTTCCAGCGGATCACGCCCTTGTATTCGTTCCCGGAGCGCATCTTGATCTTGCCGTAGATGAAGCCCTGGTTTTCGTGGGCGACGGCCGCCGGGACGAAGGAAGCTGCGAGAAATGACGCGGCGAGGACCAGGATCGAACCCGCGTACGTGCTGCGTTTCATCGTTGCACTCCTTCCAAGAGAAGCCTGTATCGACAGGGTCGTGTTGCCTACCGCAGGTTGAAGCGGACGTCGCTTTCGCGCGCGCCGCCGGACTGGCCGCGCCGGGGCTCGGCGGCCGGTTCGCCGCTGCCCGAACCGCTCCGGCGTTCGAGCGCGCCGCTTTCGGAGGATGCGAGCTCGCTGGCAGCACGTGTCTCTTCGGCCCGCGTCTCCCCGCCGGCGCCGTACACTTCCCGGTTCACCGTTTCCATCACCTCGAGCATCTTGCGGTGGTAGCGGCTGTCCGCCATCAGCAGTTCGCTGGTGATCTGGACGAACCGCTGCTCGCTCATCCGGCCTTCGCGGGATCCGAGTTCCACGGTGCGCGCGGCGGCCTCCGGCGGGAGCGTGCCGCGCAGCAGCCCGGCGAGCGCGAGCGAGAACACGAGCACGATGCTCGCGGCCGCCGCCCACACCTGCGGCGACCACCGCTTCAACGAAATCACCTTCGCGCGGCGGGTTCCGGTGCGGCGCTCGACGCGCTCCCACAGTGCTTCCGGGGGCGTGTCCGCGCCGGCCTCCGCGCGCCGGTTCAGCGCCTTCTGCAACGAGCGCGCGTTGCGCCAGAACTCGCGCAGCGACGCGTCCTCAACGAGGGCGTCGATGCTCTCCAGCAACGGCTCGCCCCGCAGCTCCCCGTCCATGATCGCGGACAGGTTCTCTTCGTCGATCAGCGCTCGGTTTTCCATCGTTCGCTCCATGCGTGGGGTTCAGCCCTCGCGAATTCGATCCCGCCCGGGTCCACCCGGATGCTACTCCGACCGCTCGCGTTCGAGCACGCCCTTGTCCCGCAGTGCTTCGATCATCGCCCTGCGCGCGCGGTGGATGTTCACCTTCACCTGCGCCGCGCTCCACCCGGTGAGCCGTGCGATTTCGCTGTACGCCCGCCCCTCGAGCACCCCGTGCTGAAACGCTGTCCGGTAGCGCTCGCTGAGCGTTTCCATCGATGCGAGCACGTGCTCGTTGAGATCCATCCACTGCGCCTCATCGTCGGGTTGCAACCGGTGCTCGTCCGCGACGAGTTCGAACGGGTCCGGGCCGCCGTCCCCGTTGTCCGGCAGCGTGTCGTGCCTGCGCCGCCGGAAGTGGTTGATCGCCAGGTTGTACGCGGTGCTGAACAGGTACGACTTGACGCGTGACTTGTCCCGCAGCTCGCTCGGCGAGCGGATCACGCGGATGAACACGTCCTGAAGCAGGTCCTCCGCGTCCTCGCGGTTGCCGACGCGCCGCCGGAGGAAGGCGAACAGCGCGGTTCCGTGCTCCTCGTACGCGTTTCGCCAGAACTCGACCTGTCCGTCCCGTTCCGTCACGTGCGCATTCCCTCTCCGGCTGCGCGACCCGGCTCCGGCGGGCGGGATGATCGGTCCCGCCCGGCCTCACTGAATTGGACACGGCCGCGGATTCGTGGTTACACTTTCGCACCCCGGCTCGCGCGCCTGTCTCGTGTCTCGCCGGGGTGCAACCGGGTGAATCCGGCAGCGGGAGAATCGAAATGGCGTGGATTCGGGTGATCGACGAGCGCGACGCCGGCGGCGAACTGAAACGGGCGTACGATCGCGTCGCGGGCAAACGCGGCCGGCTCTCGAACGTGTTGAAAATCCAGAGCCTGCACCCGCGGTCCGTGACCGCCCACCTCGACCTGTACACGACCCTGATGTTCGAGCGCGAACACCTGAGCCGCGAACAATGCGAGCTGATCGGGGTCGCGGTGTCGGCCACGAACCGGTGCCCGTACTGCGTGCGCCATCACTCCGAGGCGCTGAACAAATACTGGCGCGACCACAACCGGACCGCCTCGTACGCGATCGACCCCGGCTCGTTTCCGCTGCCCGCAAAGGAACGCGCGATCGTCGACTACGCGATCAGACTGACACGCGCCCCGGGCGAGATGCGCGAAAACGATGTCCGCTCCCTCCGCGACGCCGGCCTCTCCGACACGCAGATCCTGCTCGTCAACCAGATCACTTCCTATTTTAACTACGTGAACCGGAGCGTGCTCGGGCTCGGCGTGGAAATTGAACCCGACACCGGCGGGTTCGAGTATTGATCTGAGCAGGCCGACAGATACCCGTACATGCCCGCGGGGACAATCCCGCCGAAGCCGCAGGTGAAGGCGGGCGTCACCGCGGATTCCGGGAGGTCCAGCCGGTGACGCCGTTCCGGCCGTCCCCGCGGGCATGTACGAGTTGCGAGTAACGAGTTGCGAGTGACGAGTAACGGCTGGCTGGCCAGTGGCTTCAGCCTCGGGTTTCATCCCGACTCGGGTCGGCTCCTTACTTCCCCTTGACTCCGCCCGTGCCGCGGGAACACCATCACGCACCGGGGGTTTCTCCCGCCGCGCGCAGCTCTGTTGCAGCCGTCCACCCGGGGGAGGCGGAGGGTAGTACGATGACCAATGCCGACTTGCGTTCGCTGATCGTGGGGGTGGAGCACGTGGTCCCGCTCGCCGGCGTGCGCGAGCTGCCGTACGCGAACCTGGACAACGCGGCCTCCACGCCCGCGCTGAAGGCGGTGAAGGCGGAGGTGGACCGGCTGCTCGAGTGGTACGCGAGCGTGCACCGCGGCGCCGGCTACAAGTCGCAGCTCGCGTCGGCGTGGTACGAGAAGGCGCGCGAGACGGTCGCGGAGTTCGCCGGCGCCGACCCCGACTACCACAGCGTGATCCTCACGCACAACACGACGGACGCGATCAACCGGCTCGCGGCGAAGTTCCCCCGCGACAACGACCGCAGCGTCGTGATCTCGCACGTCGAACACCACGCGAACGACCTGCCGTGGCGCGAACGGGGCCGGGTCGTGCGTGTTCCCGTGAGCCCGGCGGGCGAGATCGACCCGGACGAGCTCGAGCGCACGCTGCGCCGTGAAGGAGGCAAGGCCCGGCTCGTGAGCGTGACCGGCGCATCGAACGTGACCGGCACAATCCAGCCGATCCACGAACTCGCGCGGGTCGCGCACGATCATGGCATTCCGATTGCGATCGACGCCGCGCAGCTCGCCGCGCACGTCCCGGTCGAGATGAGCGGAACTGATGAGCGCGAGCGGATCGATTTCCTCATGCTCAGTGGCCACAAGATGTACGCGCCGTTCGGCGGGGGTGCGCTGATCGGCTCGCGGGAGTTCTTCGCGTCGCGCGAGCCGTCGGTGCGCGGCGGCGGCGCGGTCAAGGTCGTCGAGTCGAACGCGGTGGACTGGGCCGACCCGCCGGAGCGTGACGAAGCCGGCTCGCCGAACGTCGCAGGTGCGGTCGCGCTCGCCGCCGCGATGCGCGAGCTGCGGCGGATCGGCGCCGATGTGCTGGAAGACGCCGAGCACCGCCTCACTCGGCATTGCCTGGAAGGACTGGCCGAGATCGACGGCGTCACCGTGTACGGCCTCGGCGCGGGCGAGCTCGACCGCCGGCTCGGCGTGATCGCGTTCAACGTGGAAGGCGTGCCGCACGCGCTCGTCGCCGCCGTGCTCGCGCACGAGCACGGGATCGGCGTGCGCAACGGCTGCTTCTGCGCGCAGCCGTTTCTCACCGACATGCTCGGCATCGACGAAGAAGCCGCGCAGCGGTTCCGCGACGCGATCCGCGCCGGGGACCACTCGCACACACCCGGCGCGGTGCGCGCCTCGTTCGGCCTGTACAACGTGGAAGATGAAGTGGACCGGCTGCTCGAAGCGGTCGCCGCGGTCGCGGCCGGACGCTTCGACCGCGCGCGCTACCGGGTCGATCCCGCCACCGGTGAATATCGCCCCGCCGGCCATGTTCCGCTGCGCGACCACGAGCTTCTCTTCAACGGGCAACCGCAGCTGATGAAACGCGCGCGGGTATGAACGCGCCGCCGGGCGCGCGGTCAGTCATCCCGCAGCCCGTACTCGCGCAGTTTCCGGCGCAGCGTCGGGCGCGAGATGCCGAGCACGTCGCACGCCTCCCCGTAGTTGCCGCCCACCTCTTCGAGCACGCGCGCGATGTGCTTCTCTTCGACCTGTTCCAGCGACTGCCGCCAGTCGCCGGGCGCCCGTTCCGCCACACCCGGCTCCCCGCCGGCTGAGAGTGCGGCCGCGCCGGGCTCGGGCACGTCCATCTGCAGCAGATCGCCGGGCGACGTCATCACGCCGACCACGATCCGGTTTTCCAGTTCGCGCACGTTGCCGGGCCAGTCGTACGCGCGCAGCCGGTCGAGCAGGTCCTCCGGCACCTTCGCAACCTCGCGGTGAAGCTGCCGGTTCGCCTTCACGAGCAGGTGTTCGACGAGTGGTTCCAGGTCTTCGAGCCGCTCGCGCAGCGGGAGCAGGTGGATGTGGACCACATTCAGGCGATAGTATAAGTCATCGCGGAAACTTCCGTCTCTGACAAGCGTTTCGAGGTCGCGATGAGTTGCGACAATCACCCTCGCTGCAAACGGACGCGCCGAGATTCCGCCGACACGCTCATAGTTGCGTTCCTGGAGCACGCGCAGCAGCTTCACTTGCAGGTCAGCGGCGAGGTCGCCGATCTCGTCGAGGAACAGCGTGCCCCCGCCGGCGAGCTCGAACCGGCCCGGTTTCGCCTGCTCGGCGCCGGTGAACGCGCCCTTCTCATGTCCGAACAGTTCGCTCTCGAGCAATGTCGGCGCGAGCGCGCTGCAGTTGACGGGGACGAACGGCTCTTCCGGGCTCGTGTAGCGGTGGATCGCGCGCGCGACAAGCTCCTTGCCCGTGCCTGATTCGCCGGTGATCAGCACGTTCGCGCGCCCGCGACTCGCGAGCCCGATCTGCTTGTGCACTTCCACGAGCGCCCGGCTCGCGCCGACGATCTTGTCGTGCGAACGCTCCGCGGCGAGGTCGGCGACGAGCGCGAGTTTGCGCTTGTGTGACCCGCTCTCGAGCGCCTTCGCGACCGTGAGCTCGAGCTCGTCGATGTTGAGCGGCTTGTGCACGTAGTCAAATGCGCCGGCGCGCATCGCCGCGATCGCCTTGTCGAGGTCCTGGTGGCCGGTGATCATGATCACGGTGCCGCCGAGGTTCTGCTCGCGCGACTGTTCGAGCATCTGCTGCCCGCTCCCGTCCGGGAGCATCAGGTCGAGCAGGACCACGTCCGGCTCGTGCTCGCGCCACGCCTGCATTCCCCCGCGGGCATCCGCGGCAGTCACCGTCTCATGCCCCTGCCCGGAGAACGCGAGCTCGAGCGTGCGCCGCGCGGCGCGGTCATCATCGACGATCAGCAGTGTCGCCATCAGCCGACTCTCCCGGCAGTTCGATTGTGACAGCGGACCCCTCGCCTTCGCGGCTCGCGACCTCGACTGTCCCGCCGAGCGCCTCGACGAACTTCTTCACGTTGCTCATTCCGAGCCCGACGCCGTCGTCGCGAGTGGTGAAGAACGGGTCGAACAGGCGCATGCGCACCGACTCCGGCATCCCGCGGCCGGTGTCACGCACGGCGAGCGCGATCCGATCCCCGGCGCGCGCAAGCTCGACCCGGATGCTGTCTCCTTCCGCGCACGCGTCGATCGCGTTCTGCAGCAGGTTCACGAGCGCGCGGCGCACGAGCTCGCCGTCGGAAACCGCCTCCAGCGCATCGTTGCCGGTGAGCTCGACCGTGATCCTGCGGTCTTCCGCCGCGTCACGGACGGCGTCGATCGAATCGCGCGCGACCTTCACCATGTCCACCGGCATCGTTGTCACCTCCGGCGGCTTTCCGTACGCGAGCAGCTCGTCGAGCATCGCCTCGAGCCGCGCGACTTCGCCGGCGGCGAGGCCGACGTGTTCCGCCTCCGACGAACCCTGCTCGCAGCGTCGCTCGAGCAGGCGCAGGTTCATCTTGATCGATGAGAGCGGGTTGCGCATCTCGTGCACGATGCTCGCGACAAGCCGGCCGATCGCGGCCATCGTCTCCGCCTGCACCGCGCGCCGTTGTGCGGCCGCGATCTCACTGCGGCCGCGTTCGAGCGCGGCGACCATCCGGTTGAACGAGCGGCCGAGCGCGGCGACTTCACCTCCGCCGCGTCGTTCCGGGACGCGCACCTCGTACGATCCGCCCGCGACCTGCTCGCTCGCGCGCGTGATCCGCACGATCGGCCGCGTCCACGAGCGCGCGAACCGGAACGTGAGCAGCAGCAGCAGGATGATCGCCGCCGCCGCGATCGCGACCGTGCGCAAAGTCAGTTCGCGCAACGGTTGCAGCGCCTCGGCGACGTTCATCTCGCCGACGAGCACCCAGCGCTGGCGGGGGAGATAGTCGTACGCGCCGACCACCTCCTGCCCGAGGAAGCTCTCGTAGCTCATCGTCCCGCGGCCCTGTTCGAGCGCTGCACGCGCGGGCGGGATCGGCATCTTATGTGTGAGCGGGTCCGGGTGTTCGCGCGTGCGCGACGGAGTGAGCATCGTCATCTCGCGATCGAGCAGGAACACTTCCCCCTTCACCCCGAGCCCGCTCGTGTCGGTGAGGATCGGCTCGATCGTGCGCTCGCTGAGCAGGCGCACCGCGAGCAGCGCGGCCGGTTTCCGCTGAGTCGCGAGCGGGAGCACGAGGTCGAGCACCGGCCTCCCGCGGTTGTCGAGACGCATCACCCCGTAGGCCGGCTCGTGCGACATCGACGCGGCCCGGAGCGCGGTCGGGTCGGGCGCATACGAGGTGTCGCGGCGGTCGATCCGGCGGCCGTTCTCGTCGAACACGCCGGCCGCCGATGCCCACGCGAGCCGGCCGGCGTCAACTTCCGCACCCTCCCCGGCGGCGGGCATCAGCTGGATGCGGACGAGTTCGTCGTACCGGTCGAGCGCGGCGAGCACACGCGCGCGCCGCTCCTGCACGACCGCGTCGATGTGGTCCTCCGCCTCGTCGAGGATCGCGCGCCGCGAGACCGCGGTGCCGATCACGCTGATCAAAAGCGCCGTGCCGACCACCAGCACCGCGCCGGCGGCCACAAGCTGCACCCAGAGGCGGTTGAAACGGAATGCTCGTGCCATCACGCTCCCGCTGCGCACCGGTTCGGCTCATGCACACGATCGTCGTCCGGGAACGTAGCAAATCAGGCGGGCGTTGTGCTCGCGGAGGTGTTGCATGGGGGGGGGCCGGGGCTTCAGCCTCGCGTCTCACACGCGGCGTCGACCCCGATCTCGTTCAACCCGCCGGAATCACCCGCGCGGGCAAGCCCGCACGGCCGATACGCGGCTGAGCCGAAGCAGCCCGGGGTCGCCGACCCCGGGGCACGCAATGCCCGGCACCTGACCTGCGAGCATCTGGTCGTACCGTTCGCTCAGCCACGTGCGTCGACCGGAACTTCGATCAGATTCGTGCGGCCGAGCCATCATTCTGAAGGACCACAGCCGGGCGGCCGAGGCGTCATTCCGGCTGTGGGGACGCTTGCCAGCAAGCGTCCCCGCCTCCATCCCTTCGCCCGACAAACGGACGTCGGGCTTCGGTCAGAATGACACTCTTGCCAGCTCCGATATTGCCCCGGCTGAGCCAAAGGGATAACCGGATGAGCAAGCGTCCCCGGAGTCCGGGCCACCCGCCGAACTATTTGAGCAGCGTGAGTTTGCGGATCGCATCGAGCTCGCCCGGCGCGTGCGCGCGCACGAAATAGAGCCCGCTCGCGAGCGACGAACCGTCGAACGTGAACGTATGCGACCCCGCCGCGAACACGCCGTCCGCGAGCGTTGCGACCACGCGGCCGTTCACATTGTACACGGTCACGGTCAACTCAGCCGACTCCGGCAGCCGTACCGAGACAGCCGTCGCCGGGTTGAACGGGTTCGGGTGCGCCGCGCTCAGCGAGAATTCGGATGGGACGCGCGCCGAGCCGACCTCGTCCCGGGACGCCGCCGCCGCGAACGATCCCCCGCTCGCCGGCCACTGGTCAGCGTCGAACTGATAATCCCCGCCACCCGCGGCCGGCCCGCCGGCGAGCTTGAAGAACGTGTACGAGTCCGACAGCAGCGCGTTCGGGTAGAAGCCGGCGTACCCGTTGTAGCTGTACACTCCGGCCGGCGCCGCGCCCGGAACCTGTTGCTGCATCGGCACGGTCACGTCCATGAACGGGACGAGTGTGAACGTCTGCTGGAACAGGGTCTGCGTTTCCACGCCGTTCGGCATCGTCGCGGTCGTCCAGTAGCTGACTCCGGGCACGGTCATGTTCAGTTGGCTGACCAGCGACGCGTTGTAATCAAGCGCACCGCCGTCCGGCGGGATCACCGTGTTCACCGGGTCGAGCGTGAGTTCGACGTCATACGGCTGCGGTTCGCGGTCGCCGGTGAAGAAGCCGCCGTACTCATCCCACTCCCAGTTGCCCGGATCCTGCCAGAA
>JAANWZ010000106.1 GCA_018263585.1 Calditrichota bacterium
CGAGGAACGGGGTGACGGGAGATACCCCCCCCCTGAACCCATGCCTGCACAGCAGGCATGGGCATAGTGCATACCCGGCCCGCAGCCCGTCGGATCTGCCGCGGTGACGGCTGTGCCGTCCCCGCGGGCATGTGCCGGTGACCATTCAGGCCTCCCCCGCAGGCGGAGCTGCGGGGCTACGGCAACACGCAACCCGACAGTTGACGTCATGCAAAGCGAATCGACTACGGGGATCAGCAGTTCAGGATGTTTCTACTTCGAACAGGCCGGCGCCTTTTTCGACCGCTTCGCCTTCATCCACTTCGAGGTTGAGCACGCGGCCGGGGATCGGGGAGCGGATCTCGTTTTCCATCTTCATCGCTTCCATGATGAGCACGCCCTGGCCGGCTTCCACGCTGTCGCCCGGTTTCACGAGGATCTTGCGGATCAGGCCGGGCATCGTCGCCTTCACGCGCCCTTCCTTCTTGCCGACGCCCGCCGCGCGCAGGTAGTCGTGGAGGAATGACTCCCGCTCGGAGAGCACGTGCAGCTCGAAATCGTACCCGCCGGCGTTCACCCGGTACCGGTTCGGCTCATCGCCGGGTTCGATCGCGAGCAGGCGTGATTCACGGTCGATGAGGAACGAGAAATGCCCGGGGGTCGTGTCCTCGACGACGTCGAGCGAGAGGACCGTATCGTCCACCTGCACACGCCCGTCGGGGAGGAATGCGACCGTGCAGGTCACGCCATCGACCTCCACGCGGTAGCGGTCTTTCTGGTTCGTGTCCGTCATCGGAGCGCCTGCCTGCGTCCCGTCGCTTTCCACGATCCCGACCCGGCGACGGATTCAACGAGCGGGTGTTCGTCGGATCGGCGACTCTCGGACGTCTCCGTGTGCCTGCGCCAGGCGGCGGCGAGCGCTGCGATTCGCCGCCACGCCTGTTCGCTCTCCTCCAGCAGGCCGAGATCGAACTCGCGTTCGACGAACGAGGTGTCGAAGTCGCCACGCTGGAACGCGCCGTTGTTCATCACGAACCGGCCGAACGGGATCGTGGTGCGCACGCCGGTGACACGATACTCGCTGAGCGCGCGGTCCATGCGCCGGATCGCGGTCTCGCGGTCGGGCGCCCACGCGATCAGCTTGCTGATCATCGGGTCGTAGTGGATCGTGATCGCGTCCCCCTGCTGCACGCCGCTGTCTTCGCGGATGCCGTACCCGTACGGCGGGCGCAGGTAGCGGAGCGTGCCGGTGTCCGGGACGAACCCGTTCAGGCTGTCCTCGCTGTAGATGCGGACTTCGATCGCGTGCCCGCGCATCGCCAGCTCGTCCTGCCGGAACGGGATCGCACCGCCGGAGGCGACGTGGAGCTGGAGCTCGACGAGATCGACGCCGGTCACCATCTCCGTGACCGGATGCTCGACCTGGAGCCGCGTGTTCATCTCGAGGAAGTAGTGGCTGCGGTCCTGATCGACGAGGAACTCGACTGTGCCGGCGTTGCGGTAGCCGACCGCCTCCGCGGCGCGGACGGCCGATTCGCCCATCTGCGCGCGCATCTCCGGCGTGACAATCGCGCTCGGGCACTCCTCGACGACCTTCTGGTGGCGGCGCTGGATCGAACATTCGCGCTCGCCGAGGTGGACGGTGTTGCCGTGATCATCGGCGAACACCTGGAACTCGATGTGGCGCGGGCGTTCGATGAACTTCTCGAGATAGACGATTTCGCTGCCGAACGCGTTCAGCGATTCGCGTTTCGCGGCTTCGACGGCCGCGGCGAGCTGCTTCTGGTCACGGACGACGCGCATTCCCTTGCCGCCGCCGCCCATCGCCGCTTTGATCAGCACGGGGTAGCCGATCTCATCCGCGAGCGCGGGCGCATCGGCAGGGTCATCGATGCCGCCTTCGGTGCCCGGCACTACCGGCACGCCGGCGTCCTTCATCAACCGGCGCGCCTCCGTCTTCGAGCCCATCGCGCGGATCGCGACCGGCGGCGGGCCGATCCAGGTGAGGCCGGATGACTCCACGAGCTCCGCGAAGTCGGCGTTTTCCGAGAGAAAGCCGTAACCCGGGTGGATCGCCTCCGCGCCGGTCTGTTTTGCCGCCTCGATGATCCGGCGGCCGTTCAGGTAGCTTTCGGAGGCGACCGCCGGGCCGATGTGCACCGCCTCGTCGGCGAGCTGGACGTGCAGCGCGCGCCGGTCCACGTCCGAATAGACGGCGACCGCGCGCACGCCCGCTTCCCGGCACGCGCGGATTACGCGTACGGCGATCTCACCGCGGTTCGCGATCAGGACTTTCGCAAACAAGGGGGGTGGTCTCTCCCACGTTGCAGATTCATTGACCGGGTCACCGGCGATGAACCGGCCGCAGCCCGCACGCAGCCGGAGATGATCGGTGCAGGTGAACCCCGCGAAATGTACCGCTGGGCGCCGGCTCAGTCAATTCGCTCGCAGCGTGGAACCGGCGGGGAGGGTGGCGCAGGCCCGCTACTGCGCGCGCAGCTCCGCATCCACCGGACTGTTCGACGCGAGCAGCTCGGAGACGATCGCGTCGAGCCGGTCGAAATCGGGGGGCTTGTTGATGTAGTAATCGACGTGCAGGTCCTTCATCGCCTCCTGCACGACCTCGTCGATATAGCCGGAGAGCACGATGATCCGCGTGCCGGACAGTTCCGCCTCCTTGCGCAGGATCGAGGCGAGGCGGATCCCGTCCGTGCCGGGCAGGTGGAGGTCGAGGATCACGACCTCCGGCCGGTATTTCATCAGCATGATCCCGGCCTGCGCGACATCTACCGCGCCGAGGATGCGCCGGTCCGGGTGTTCGAGATTCGGGATCAGCGCCTTGAGCAGATCGGGGTCGTCGTCGATGATCAGCACGGTCGGCGGCGTCGATCCGCTCTCCCACTCGGGCGGAACCTCGAAACCGTGCAGCTTGCAGAAGCGGACGAGATCGTTGACGTTCACACGGTAGTGACCACCGGGAGTCGAGCTCGCCTTGAGCCGGCCGGCCTTGATCCAGTTTGCCACGGTCTCGGGTGTCACATGACAGTGCCGGGCGATCTGCCCGGTCGTGAATCGTTCGGTGTCTTTCCTTCGTCTCGTCGCCATGCGCCCCTCCTTCGCTCCCGGATGCACGCGCCGGCAAACGCCGGATTCCCTGTGGGCGGGTGCAGATCGCGGGCCCGCAGTTCCCGTGTTTTCCTAAAACGGATCGATCAAATATAACTAGTGAAAGTATCGTTCCCAAAGAATCCAAATTCTAACGGAAACTGAAAAGGGGCGCTCGAGAGCCAACGCGTGAGCGGCAGGTTGAGCCGCGGTTGCAGGCAACCGCGGGCCTGTTGGTCAAAGCCCGCCGGATCAACCGCGCTTGGCGAGCAAGCGCGGGCACGAGACAAGGGGGACAGGATTGCGTCAGACGGGATAGCGCGGGGGCGGATTCATCGCCGGGTAGTGCGACCCATCGACGGGAGGCGGGATCGTCTCGTTCCTGGGGTCGCCGCCGGCGGCGCGCCACGCGCTGATGAAGTCCGGGTGCTGCTCGAACGGCACGCCGGCGATAAACGGTTCATTGACCCTGTCGTGCGGCGCGAGCACGACCAGCTTGTGCGAGAACACGGCGGCGAAGATCAGTTTCGCGAGCTTCCTCTGTTCCCTCTCCGCGTAGCCGTGCGGACCGTTGTAGTCACCGAGGTCGAGGATGAACGACCACGAGTCGTCCGTTCCCGCGGTGATTCGCGGCCATTCGATCCGCATCAACTGCGCGTCCCACCCGTCCTGCGGGCCGTGCACGACGAGGAGCAGTATCTGCCGGTGCTCGTCACGTTCATATCGGAACATGGGAGATCCTCCGGTGGAGTGCAGAAACCAGTGCCGGTTCATATCCAGTATGTGCGTTCCACTGCGTCATTCTGACGCCCGAAGGGCGGAAGAAGGTCCGAGTACGAACGGGGTTACTGTCTGGATCACCCTTGTTGGAACTGGACCTTCCCTTCACTTCGTTCAGGATAAACTTCACTGCGCCCGATAAACTGACATCGGGCTGCGTTCAGAATGACGAACACACCGACTGGATTGGAACTGGCACCAGTACGTGGAAAGATAAGCGGCGCCCGGGCGCGGCCGCGAGCGGGCGTCGCCGACAGCGGCCGGTCGCGAGGAGGTGACAACCGCGCGGGCGGCGCAGTGGCCGCTTACTTCTGCGGCCGGCGGCCGTTCACAAGCGCGCTCCGGCGGCGGAACGCGTGCGTCCATTCCCCGACGGTGAGGCCGCGGTTGAGGCGAAACTCGGGCAACTCATTGTCGAGTCCGAGGTAGTAGCGCATCAGGACCAGGTACTTGCGAACCAGCTCCGGGAGCAGGAAATTCGCGCGGACATGTTCGCGGCCGCGTTCGCCGAGTGCGCGCGCCTGGTCCGGGTTCTTCAGCACGCGCGCCATCGCCGCGCTGATCTGTTCGAGGCTGAGCGGATCGACGACGTATCCGGTCTTGTCCGTAATCACCTGCCGCGTGATTCCGCCGACATTCGACCCGATCACCGGCGTGCCCTGCCACATCGCCTCGGTGACGACGAGCCCGAACCCCTCGCGCGTGGACGCGTGCACGAACACATCCGCGTAACGCATCATCGCGCCGATCACCTCGTCGTTGTTTTCGACGTTGACCCAGAAGCGGACGTCCGGGTCGCCGTCGGCGCTCTCGCGGAGCATCTTCAGGATCTGGCCGCCCTCGGGATCATCGCTCGCCGTGTTCCCGATGAAGATCATGTACGGCGGCTTCCGGAACGAGGTTTCGCGCATCAGCAGCTTGAACGACTCGTAGATGCGGGTCTGGTTCTTGTGCGGGTCATAGCGGCTGATCGCGGCGATGATCGGCCGCTCCGGGTCGATGTCGTGCTTGTTGAACATCGGGGTGAGGATGCTCAGCGCCTCGTCGCGCGAATACTGCCGGTTCTTCTTCGCGAGCGGATCGATCGCGGGCGTGAGCTGGTAGATCGGGATCTGGAGGCCGGGGCCGACGAACTCGGGAAGCGTGAAGATCGCGCCGGCGGCCTGGTTGATGTACGGCCTGAGGAAACGCCAGATCACCGGGTACGGGTTGGACGTGTCGATGTGGCAGCGCCAGAGCACATTGCCGAAAATGCGGCCGGTGTTCAACAGCCCGACCGGCTGCGGGTCATGCACGACGACGAGGTCGCCGTAGATGTAGGTCGCTTCCGCGTTGTGCTCGGTCCAGCCGAGGTACGTGTCGAACAGCTCCTCCATCGACACGAACTGGGTCAGGCCCTGCAACGTGTTGTGGAACTTCTTCGTCACGCCGAAAAACGCGTCATCGCCGCGGATGCAGTACCACTGCGCGTCGATCCCCAGCGAGCGCGCGAACGGGATCACGCTGTACAGCATCTCCGCGACTCCTCCGCCCGCGAACGTGGAATTGACATGCGCCCACGTTTTCCCGCGCAGCGGCTCCGCGAGACGCTTCAGCTCCTCGACCCGCTCCGTGCCGATGAACGGCTCGTATTGCCCGAGCGTGAGCTGGACCGTGGGTTCGTACGTTTCGAGAGGGAGGGCGCCGGGTGCGACGGCGCCGAGCTGGTTGGCCTGGGCTCGGAAATCCAACGTCGTTCCTCCGTTCAGCGCAAGACCATCTGCTTCGTGCCGGACCACGTGTTCGCCGAACTCCCCAGCGCCGGAGATCGCCGTGCAGGGGCCGGCGGGCGGTGCAACGACTGTCGAGCCGCGAAAGCAACAAAAATAGCGATAAAACACGCGCGCGCAAGGCCCTTCCGAGAGACGGGGACATTGAACGGGCGCACGTGGGAGACATCCCCGCGGGCGAGGCCGAGCCCTTGTCTCGGACATGGCGCGCGCTCACATTACCGTCTCTTTGCCTGTCCGGCCGCGGCCGGATTTGAACCGACTTGCGGGGAGATCCCGTTGAACTTCAACCTGCGACCGTTGCTGCCGCTCACGATCACCGCAACTGTGATCGTGATCGACCGGCTCACGAAGCAGCTTGTGATCAACCTGATGGACTACGGCCAGTCCGTGCCGTTTGCCGGTGACGTTGTTCGCTGGACGTACATCCACAACTACGGGATGGCGTTCGGGATGAGCGTCACCGGCGGCGGGCTGCTCGGCTACGTTTCGATCATCGCCGTGGTCGTGATTCTCTACATCCTGCTCCGGAGCGCGCCGGGCGGCCGCGGAACCCGCTGGATCCTCGCGGTGATTCTCGGCGGGGCGATCGGGAACACGTACGACCGGCTCGTGTACGGATATGTGGTTGACTTCATCGACGTGGACCTTCCGGACGTGCTCATGGAGCGCTGGCCGGTGTTCAACATCGCCGACGCGGCCGTCTCGGTCGGCGTGCTGCTACTCGTGATCCTCTCCTTCGTTCGCAAGCGCGAGCAGCACGCTGCCGGCGGGCTACCGCCCGCATCCGTCGAGGAAAAGTACCCGACGGGCGGGGGACGGTACCGTGACGGCGGTCACGAGCTTGTTTCCGGCGAACGCGCGGACGAACAGTTCGGGGAGCGGCGATGAACGGTCTCAGCCGGTTGGTTTCGGCGTCGCTGCTCGTTGTCGGGCTCTCTGCGGGCTGCCTGCTCGCGCAGGACGCCGGCGTCTATCCCGAGCCGACCGGGTTGGTCAACGACTACGCCGGCCTGCTGACATCGTCCGAACGTTCGCAGCTCGAAGCGCTCGCGCGGGAAATCAAGAACAAGGCGGACATCGAGGTCGCGTTCGCGACGATGGACTCGATCCCGGAGGGGCAGGACATCGCGCTCTACACCACCGAGCTCGCGCACCGCTGGGGCGTGGGCGGGAAGGAGTCCGATCGCGGCGCGATGATTCTCTACAGCACCGGCCGTGCGGACGGCGACCGGCAGGTGTTCCTCGCGACCGGGTACGGGCTCGAAGGCGACATTCCAGACGGCTACGCCGGCCGCATCCGTGGCCAGGTGCTGATTCCGTATCTGAAGCGGGGGGAGACGCTGAACGCGTTTGCGGGAGCGGCGCTCGCGATCGTGGAACGCGTCGCCCCGAACGCGAATATCACCGGCAACGCGCCCTCGCGGATGAGCCGTGAGCAGCGCGAACCGAAAGGGCCGGGCGTGATCGGGATCATCGTGATGATCGCGCTGCTCGTCCTGCTCTCGTCGAGCCGGCTCGGTCGCGGGATGCTGTTCGGAATGCTGCTCGGGAGCATGTTCGGCGGTCACCGCGGCCGCTGGGGCGGCGGAGGCGGTTTCGGCGGCGGCGGATTCGGCGGCGGTTTCGGCGGGTTCGGCGGCGGCGGATTCGGCGGCGGCGGAGCCGGCGGATCGTTTTAGCGGAGGCGGACGATGGACGACAAACTGCGCGCGAACATCGAGACGACCGCGGAGCTGTGGAAACGGTTCTGGGGCGGGAACCTCCACTCGCTCCACCTGTACGGCTCGCTCGCCCGCGGCGACTGGGCGAGGAAGTCGAGCGACGTCAACCTGCTGCTCGTGCTCAACGAGCACGACTACGGCCGCTGGGAGGACGCCTCCGCGCTCGTCCGGCGCAAGCAGCGCAAGGGATTCGCGACTCCGCTCATGCTCACGCTGCGGTATATCAGGTCATCGCTGGACGTGTACCCGATCGAACTGCTCGACATCAAGCTGTTCCACGAGACGCTCTCCGGTGAGGACCCGTTTGCCGGGCTGGAGATCAACCCGAAGCACCTTCGCCTGCAGGCGGAGCGTGAGATCAAGGGAAAATGGGTCGCGCTCCGCGAAGCGGCGCTCGAACTCGGCGGGAACACGCCTGCGATGCGCGACCTGCTCGCGATGAGCGTGCCGACGTGGGCCGCCGTATTCCAGGCGCTGATCGTGATCGATGGGGGAGAGGCGCCCGCGGACAAGCGCGAGGTGCTCCGTCGCGGCGCGGAGCTGGCCGGACTCGACGCGGATGTGTTCGCCCGGCTCGCGAAGTTGCGCCGCGAGCGGACGTCGCTCAACCGGCGCGCGTCGTGGGCGCTGCTGAAGGAAACGCTGGTTCAGCTCGACAAGCTCGCTGCATATGCCGACACGTTGACTGTAAGCGTGTGAGTGGCCCGGTCCGACGCCGTGCGGAAGCGAAGGCCGTACACGTGGGGAGGGATCGTGCAACGGAGTTCAAGGGAAGTGAAGAAGAAGCGGAAGATCCTCGGCCTGGTCGCGTTCGCCGTGATCTTCCTCGTGATCGCGTTCAACTACTCGTTCGTCAAGGGCACGTACAACAAGTTCGTGGACGTGCAGGAGACGGTTGACGCGCGCTGGGCGGACGTGGAGAACAACCTGCAGCGCCGCTACGACCTGATTCCGAACCTCGTGAATACGGTGAAGGGATACGCGAAGCAGGAGCGCGAAGTGTTCCTCGGTGTCACGGAGGCGCGGGCGAAGGTCGGCCAAGCTCGGGACGGGACACGCGGCGAGCGGATCAAGGCGGAGCAGGGCCTGTCCGGCGCGCTGTCGCGGCTGCTGCTCGTCGTCGAAAACTACCCGCAGATCAAGTCGGACGCGAACTTCCGCGCGCTCCAGGATGAGCTCGCCGGCACGGAGAACCGGCTCGCGGTCGCGCGCAAGCGTTACAACGACGCGGTCCGGAACTACAACGTCGCGATCCGCGTGTTTCCGCAGTCGCTGATCGCGAACATGTTCGACTTTGCGAAGCGGGAGTTCTTCGAGGCGCCGGAGGAGGCGCAGCAGGCCCCGCAGGTGGAGTTCTGACGTGGCCGCGCTCGCAGCGGAGGCGCCGGTCGTAGCCCTGCTCACCGACTTCGGTCTCGCGGACGACTACGTCGGGCAGATGCACGCGCGCATTCTCACCGATCATCCCGGCGCGCGGATCGTCGATCTCTGCCACGACGTCGCGCCCGGCGACATCGCGCACGCCGCTTTCCTGCTCCTGCATGACGCGCAGTATTTTCCGGCGGGGACGGCGTTCGTCGCGGTCGTCGATCCGGGGGTCGGCACCGAGCGGGACGTGCTCCTCGTCGATGCTGAATCCGCGGGGGCGGTTCGCTGGTTTGTCTCACCGGACAACGGACTGCTCGATCCGGTG
This sequence comes from Calditrichota bacterium, assembly GCA_018263585.1. Taxonomy (GTDB): domain Bacteria; phylum Electryoneota; class Electryoneia; order Electryoneales; family Electryoneaceae; genus JAANWZ01. The sequence continues at coordinate 9,051 of JAANWZ010000106.1, forward strand.
ATCGACCGCTCGGATCATGTGCGCGTGCGGGGGCTCGACCTCGCCGCGTGGCTCGCGAGCCGGGGGATGCGTGACGGCGACGTGTCGGCTACGTTCCACGGCCGCGATGTGCTCGCGCCGATCGGCGCCGATCTCGCCGCCGGTTACGACGCCGGCATGTTCAGCGCCGAGGTCGATGGGTGGATGCGGCAGGCGTGGCGGCCGCCGTCCGCGCACGAATCCACCCGCGAGGGCCGGATCATGTACGCGGACCGGTTCGGGAACCTGATCACCGACATCCCGGTGGAAGAAAGTTCCGGCACGGTGTACTGCGGTGAGTACACGTTTTCCAGCGTGCGCACGTTCGCCGACATCGAGCCGGGCGCGGCCGGCTGGCTGCGGGGGAGCAAGGGAACAGTGGAAATCGCACGCAACGGCTCGTCGGCCGCCGAGGTGCTTGGACTCGGCCCCGGCGAGCCCGTTACCTTTTCCACGCTTCCGCGCGGCGGGTGACGGCGCCGGATGGGTGAGCCGGACCGGCAGTGCATGACAGCGCGGCCGGACCGGCGCGGAAACATGAGCGGATCATGGCGGGACAGATGAAGCTGGACATCACGCGGATGATGGCCGAGGTGGTCGGCAAGCACGGCTCGTCTGGCGAGGAGATCGAGAAGCACTGGCCGCGCGTACAGTCGATCCTGCAGACGCTCGAGGCGCGGCGCAAGGCCGGCGAGCTCCCGTTCTACGACCTCCCCGACGGCGGCGAGTTCGTCGAACGGATCGAGGAGTACGCGGAGAAGGCGCGCGCGAAGTTCCGCAACGTGCTCGTGCTCGGGATCGGCGGGAGCGCGCTCGGGCCGATCGCGCTGCGCGACGCGCTCAAACCGGCGTGCTGGAACGAGCGCCCGGACGAGTTGCGTGACGGTCTGCGCCTGTTCATCCCCGACAACCCGGATCCCGAGCTGTTCTCTGCGGTGATGGAGATCTGCGATCCGGCGGAGACGCTGTACGTCGTGATCACCAAGTCGGGCGGGACGGCCGAGACGCTCGCCCAGTTCAGCGCGGTGCTCACCGGGTTGAAACAGGCGGAGGGGGAGGGCTACGGCGACCACCTGCTGTTCATCACCGACCCGGCGAAGGGTGCGCTGCGCCAGATCGCGCGCGAGGAGGGGATCCAGAGCTTTTCGATCCCGCAGGCGGTCGGCGGGCGGTTCAGTGTGCTGAGCGCGGTCGGGCTCGTGCCCGCGGCGCTCGTCGGGATCGACATCCGCGCGCTGCTCGCGGGCGCGGCCGAGCAGCGGGAAACCGTGTTCCGGCGCGAGTTCGACCGCAACCCGAGCGCGGCGTTCGCGCTGTTGCAATACCTGGCGCACGTCGAGCGCGACCAGCCGATCCACGTGATGATGCCGTACGCGAACGCCCTGTTCCGGCTCGCGGACTGGTTCCGCCAGTTGTGGGCGGAGTCGCTCGGCAAGAAGCAGTCGGTGACCGGGGAGACGGTCTATTCCGGGCCGACGCCGGTCGCCGCGCTCGGCGCGACCGACCAGCACAGCCAGGTCCAGCTCTACGTGGAGGGGCCGTTCGACAAGACGTTCACGCTGCTGCTCCCGCAGAAGTATCGCGCCTCGGTCAAGTGCGGCAAGCATTACCCGGACCTGGACAGCATCGACTACCTGTCCGGCGAGGATCTCGGCACGCTGCTCAAGTTCGAGGGGCAGGCGACGCAGCGCGCGCTCACCGCCGCGCACCGCCCGAACATGGCGTTCATCATCGACGAGATCAGCGAACGGACCGTCGGCGGACTGATGTACCTGCTCGAGGCGGCGACGCTCGTCGCGGGAGGACTGTACGAAGTGAACCCGCTCGATCAACCCGGGGTCGAGGCCGGGAAGGTCGCGACCTACGCGCTGATGGGCCGGTCAGGATACGAGAGTGTGAAGGCGGAGATCGACAAGGAGCGGGAACGACCGCCCCGGATTCTCGAGTGACACCGGGCGGCTGACTGGCAGACATCGGCGTCGGACGGTGTGTGACCCGGCCGGCGTTTCGTGCTCAGGATATCGGTCGAAATGGCTTGCGAAACGCTCAGGCACCACTGCGGAGTGATGGGCGTGTGGGGCGACGAGAACGCCGCCGAGCTCGTCTATCACGGCCTCTACTCGCTCCAGCACCGGGGTCAGGAGTCGGCGGGGATTGTCAGCGCGGACAACGACCGCTTTCACCGGCAAATCGGGATGGGCACGCTCGCGCAGGTGTTCTCCGGCCCGGCGACGCTGCGCGAACTGGCCGGTCGCTCCGCGATCGGCCACAACCGTTACTCGACAACCGGCTCCGCGAGCCAGTACAACATCCAGCCGCTGTACGCCGAATTGCGCGACGGCCCGGTCGCGGTCGCCCACAACGGCAACCTGGTCAACACGAAGAAGCTGCGCCGTTCCCTGCAGGAGGACGGCGCTATCTTTCACAGCACGACCGACAGCGAGATCATCGTCCACCTGATGGCGCGCTCGCGCTCAGACCAGGTGCGCGGCAAGCTCGTGGAAGCGGTGTCGAACGTGCAGGGCGCGTTCTCGCTGATCGTGCTCAGCGATCACGCGCTCTATGCCGCGCGCGACCCGTACGCGTGGCGCCCACTCTCGATCGGTCGCAGCCCGGACGGCGCGTGGGCGATCGCATCCGAAACCTGCGCGTTCGATCTGATTGGCTACGAATACGTGCAGGACGTGGAACCCGGCACCGTCGCCGTGGTCAACGACGGCGGCCTCGAGACGGAACGGTTCGCGGAAGCGGAGCACACGTACCACTGCGTTTTCGAGCACGTCTATTTCAGCCGCCCGGACAGCCGGGTCGGCGGCGAGTACATCGACAAGTTCCGCCGCAAGATGGGCAAGCACCTCTCGCAGGAGCACCCGGCGGATGACGCGGACATCGTGATCTCCGTGCCGGACAGCTCGAACACGGCCGCGCTCGGGTACGCGAAGGAGTCTTCGACGAAGTTCGAGATGGGGCTGATTCGTAACCACTACGTAGGCCGCACGTTCATCCAGCCGACGCAGACGATGCGCGAGATGGGGGTGAAGCTGAAGTTCAATCCGGTCGGTGGCGTGCTCAGAGACCGCAACGTGGTCGTCGTTGAGGACAGCATCGTGCGCGGGACGACGCTGCACAAGCTCGCCGCTCTGCTCCGGTCCGCGGGGGCGAAGGAGCTGCACGTGCGCGTCTCCTGCCCGCCGATCCGTTACCCATGCTATTACGGGATGGACTTCCCTTCCCGTGACGAACTGATCGCGACCGGGCGCGATGTCGAACAGATCAGGCGGCAGATCGGGGTCGATTCGCTCGGCTACCTGTCGGTGGAAAACCTGCTCGCGAGCGTGCCGCAGAAGCACGGCGTCGGCTACTGCACCGCCTGTTTCACCGGGGATTACCCGATCCCGGTCGAGGACGCTGAGGAGGAGACGGGCACGAAGTACCGCTACCGCAGCGCGCGCGACGAGGAGGATGAAGAGGATTGAGGGCGTGTTGCGTATTGATGACTGCGGACGAATCTGCCATCCTGGCCGGGCGCGGGGCCTATTTGGCCCAGGTCACGGTGTCATCCTGAACAAGCGCGGCGTCTGTTTGCCGCGCGCTGTGAAGGATCTCGAGATCAAACGGTGAAGAACTGAGGGCACCTTCTGTGCTCGAGATCCTTCACCCCCGCACAAAAGGACGTGCGGGGATTCAGGATGACACGGAGGCCGCGCCACACTGACGGAGCGGTTCGCTTCCGCTGGTCGCATCCATGCCTGCAGAACAGGCATGGGCATAGTACGGCATGGCCCGGGCGGATCTGGAGCAGCCGCGGTTGCGAGCACCGCGGGCCTGAGGAGGATGTCGCGCGGGTGGGGGGGTGAAAGTCCGAAGGACTGATGGTTCACTGAATCCAGGGCAGGCACACGCGCGGGAAGCGAGCATGACGGGGGCGAAAACGGAGAGCAGGGTGGGGGAGGACCAGGCGCGGGAGCGGCCGCTCACGATCCGCCGCGGCGACTGGCTGCTCGTGCCGAACATCCTGTCGCTGGCCCGCCTGCTGTTCGCCGGGCCGGCGGTCGTGATCATCGCCGGTTCGGACGGGTCGGTCGATGACCAGATCGCCGCCCTGTTGCTCGTGATCTCGTTCATCACCGACGGGCTCGACGGCATTTTGGCGCGCGCACTCCGGCAGCGCTCCGACCTCGGCAAGGTGCTCGACCCGATCATCGACAAACTCGTCGTGCTCTCCGTCGCAGCCGCGCTCACATTCACCGAACGCGACCCGTCGTTCCCGCTCGCCGTGCTGATCGGCATCTTCATCCGCGACACGATCGTCGTGATCGGCGCGTACATGGGCCTGTCACGGTACCGTCACCTGTTCACTAGCCGGTTGCTCGGGAAGACGGGGATGGCTTTCGTCTCCGCAGCGCTGCTCGCGCAACTGCTCGGCCGCTGGCTGCCGGAATGGCTGGTCGTGCTGCTCCCGTGGGCCGCGTTCGCCCTGTTGATGCTCTCGAGCGTTGACTATCTTCTCGTGTACCTGAGTCTCCGCACGCAGCAGAAACAGGAAGCGTGACCCGACCACCGATGGCTTTGCAGTTCTACGACACCCGTCTGCGCAGGAAGATCCCGTTCGAACCGCTCGCGCCCGGCACGGTGCGGATGTACAACTGCGGGCCTACGATCTACGACCTCGCGCACATCGGCAACTTCCGCGCGTACATTTTCGCCGACCTGCTCCGGCGCTGGCTCGACGTGCGCGGGTTCGACGTCACGCAGGTGATGAACATCACCGACGTCGATGACAAGACGATCCGCCGCAGCCGCAACGAGGGCGTCAGCCTGGAAGATGTGACCGGCCGCTACGGGCTCGCGTTCTTCGAGGACATCGACCGGCTCAACATCCGCCGCGCGACGCATTACCCGCGCGCGACCGCGCACATCGACCAGATGGTCGAGCTCGTGCAGGCACTGCTCGAACTCGGGCACGCGTACCGCGCCGAGGACGGCTCGATATACTTCCGCGTGAACAGTTTCCCCGAATACGGCTCGCTGTCCGGCAAGCGGCTCGCGGACTTGCGTCAGGGCGAACGGGTCTCCGACGACGAGTACGAATCGAAGGACGATGTGCGCGACTTCGCGCTGTGGAAGGCGTGGAGCGAGCGCGACGGCGACGTGTTCTGGGAGACCCCGCTCGGGAAAGGGCGCCCCGGCTGGCACATCGAATGCTCCGCGATGTCGATGGACCACCTCGGCCGCGAGTTCGACATCCACACCGGAGGCGTGGACAACATCTTCCCCCATCACGAAAACGAGATCGCGCAGAGCGTGTGCGGCGCCGGCGCCGGGTTCGCCCGCCGCTGGATGCACTGCGAGTTCCTCATCGTCGAGGGGAGGAAGATGTCGAAGTCGCTGGGGAACTTCTTCACGATCCGCGACCTGCTCGACCAGGGGTACCGGCCGCGCGAGATCCGCTACGTGCTCGCGGCGACGCAGTACCGGAGCCGGCTCAATTTCACGCTCGACGGGCTGCGCGCGGCGCGCTCCGCGTTGCAGCGGCTCGATGAGTTCCGCGATGACTGGAAGCTGTACCCGGACGGCGACCCGACGCGCGAGGAGGTCGAGGTCGTCGAACGGGCCGCGCGCGGGTTCGACGAGGCGATGGACGATGACCTGAACGTGAGCGGCGCGCTGTCTCACCTGTTCACGCTCGTCCGTGAGCTGAACGCGATGCGGGCGGAGGGAAAGGCGACGGCGGGGATCGTCCCGCGCCTCGAACAGGTGTGGACACGCTGGGACGAGGCGCTCGGATTCGTGCTCCCGTTCGAGGAGGAGAGCGGGGACGGGCTCGAGACCGGCCACATCGAGGCGCTCGTCGAGCAACGCAACGAAGCGCGCGCGCGTAAGGACTGGAACCGGGCCGATGCGATCCGCGAACAGCTCGCGGAGGAGGGGATAGAGCTGAAGGACGGCCCTGAAGGCACGGTGTGGCGGCGCAGGTGAGTCGTGAGCGAACGGAAGGGACGGACGCGTGTTCCTCCGTCGACAGCTCCACTGTTGCTGCGCAATCATGCCCGCGGGGACCGAAGGTCACCGCGGCTGATCGGAGGGGCTGCGGTCGCGCGGGCGGGAGACCCGGGGTCAGTCCCGGGTTTCCCTGCGCCTCACGGCTGTGTGGCCCGGTAGGCGGGTGGCCCGGGGCTTCACCCTCGGGTTTCACCGATCGACGGCAAGACCGCTCACACGGACAGCAATGTTGCGCAGGAGGATAGCCACGCACCGCGATTCCGCAATGACTGTCACCATTGTCCTGTTTCTTCTGTCGGCTCCGTTCGCGCTCGCGGGTGCACAGGCCGGTGACGAACGACATGATCATTCCTCCGACTCCACGCAAACCCCGATCCGGTATCGCGCCACAGGCGACGGCGGCGTGGTCGCGGAAGCGTGCCCGGACGGGTCGGTCTATGATGTCCCGTTCGGCGTCGGCGAACGGCTCCGCTACTACATGGAGTTCTCGTTCGTCAAGGCCGGACTCAGCGAGATGGTGGTCACCGGGATCGACTCGGTGAACGGCCGGCCCGCGTACCGGTTCCGCAGCCGTGTCCGGAGCACGCGGACGATCGACCTCATCTACAAGGTACGCGACGTGGTCGAGGCGTGGTTCGACGTCGGCGGGCTCTATTCGCAGCGTTACGAGCGGCGGATCAGAGAGGGCTCCTACCACAGCGAGAAGTTCTTCGACTACGACCACCGCACCGGCTGGGTCTCGATCTCGAACGAGAACGGCCCGAAGGGGATCACTCCGTTCAAGCCGTACAGCCACAACATCATTTCCGCGCTCTACTGGGTGCGCTCGCAGGAGCTCGAGCCGGACAGCGAGTTGATCATCCCGGTGCATGACATGGACACGCAGTATCCGCTCACGGTGCGCGTGTACGGGCGCGAGCGGGTGACCGTGCCCGCGGGGACGTTCAACTGCGTCAAGGTCGAGCCGGTGATCGAATCGGAGGGCCTGTTCAAGAAGGCGGGCCGGCTGCTGGTCTGGATCACCGATGACGAGCGGCGGCTGCCGGTGAAGATGAACTCGAAGATCTCGGTGGGCACGATCAAGGGCAATCTCGTCGAATACCAGCCGGGCGTGCCGTACACGCCCGGTGTGCAGTCTCCCCGCCGCCCCGATGACAACTCCTGGGACTGGTAGCTTCCAGTCGCCGCCCGTGCGGGCTCGCCCGCGCGGCTGATCCAACGGTGCATGAAACCCGGGGCGAGCCCCGGGCCACCCAGTTTTGTCATCCTGAACGAAGCCCGATGTCGGTTTATCGGGCGAAGTGAAGGATCTCGAGCACAAACAGTCACACCACCTGCTCCGTACCCTTCTCTACTATCGAGATCCCTTCGCTTCGCTCAGGGCAGGCTCTTCACTCGCGCCGCCTCAACCGATACGAACGGCGGCGCGGTTCAGGATGACACTGTTACAGGCCCGTGGTTGCTTGCAACCGCGGCTCATCCACCGCTGTATGAAAACCCGGGGCGAACACCGGGCCACCCGTTGGAGGAAGGGGACGCTTGCTGGCAAGCGTCCCCGGAGTGCACCGCGCTTGGCAAGCAAGCGCGGGCACGAGTGGGGCGGGAACAGGTCCGTGGTTGCTTGCAACCGCGGTTCATCCACCGGTGCATGAAACCCGGGGCGAGCTCCGGGCCACCCAGTCGTCCCCCGCACGCGGAGCTGCGGGGCTACGTGCTCTTACGGGCCGTGTAACCGCGTCGAGCGCCGATCCGTCCTACGGGCGAACGGTGCGGAATCAATGCGATACACCCCGGAGGGTTTCCAGATGAAGATGCGGCAGTATGTGTTGGTCGCGATCGCCGTGCTCGCTGTCGCGTCGCTCGCGGTCGCGGGAAAACGGATCTCGTTCTCCCATTCCGAGCCGGTCGCCGGCGCGCGTTTTCTTGAGGTGCAGGCCGATCTCGCGCTCGCCGAGACGACGATCCGGGCGGGAAAGCAGGATGTGCTCGTCCAGTTCAGCGGCCGCTACGACGCGCGCAACGACGAGCCGACGCTCGAGATCAACCGCAGCGGCAGGAAGGCGTACGTGCGGCTCGATTCGGGCGGGCACATCGGCCTGTTCGGGGGCCGCGACGGTGACGAGAGCGGGGAGTTCACGGTCGAAATCTCACCGGATGTCGAGCTCGCGTTGCGCTGCGATGTCGGCCTCGGCGACAACACGATCGACCTCACCGGGTTGAAGCTGCAACGGCTCGACATCGACGCCGACCTCTCGAGCACGGAAATCGTGATGAACGAGCGCAACGAGCTCGCGGCGGACCGTGTCGAAATCGACACCGGGCTCGGGTCGATGACCAGCGAGTTTCTCGGCCATCTCCGCTTCCGCAGGATGATCATCGATGCGGGGATGGGCGACATCACGCTCGACCTGCGCGGGTACGAGGGGCACGGCACGATGGACGTCAGCGTCGGCATGGGCGACTGCGAGCTGATCCTGCCCCGCGGGCTCGGAGTGCGTGTCTATCACGAGAAGGGCTTCATGTCGTCCGTCGACCTCGAAGGGCTGGAGAAGGTGCACGAGGGCGTGTGGGAGAGCGAGGATTACGACTCCGCGGAGCACACGCTCGACATCGACCTCTCGGTCGGAATGGGCAGTGCTGACGTGCGTTGGCGCTGATCGATCCCTCCGCGTGCTCGCGAGACGGAGAACGGATCGTTAGCTTTCTCTAACTTCTCTTGCATCGGCCGCAGTTCCATTCATAGCTTGCCGTCGCCATCAGGTCTGGCGAACCGAGCGGTTGTCCCCCCCTCCTGGGCGATCAGCCACCGGAGCGCCCCGTCGCCATCAGGTCTGGCGAACCGAGCGGTTGTCCCCCCACAGCCACTCGGGCGGAAGTACCTGATGGCTTTTTCTATATTGTCCCCGACCGAATGCCGGTGGCGAGACTGGCGCCGGCGCCCGCTGCCGTATTTCCCCGGGGGTGCTGTGAACCTGTCCGCGATTCGTGAGTTCAATGTGCGCCGGCCGTGCGCGGTGTTCGGCGGCGGCGCCTGCCGTGACGGCGACGATGAGTGGGAACTCGCCGTCGAGGTCGGCGCCCGTGTCGCGCGCGCCGGGTTCACCGTGGTCACCGGCGGGTACGGCGGCGTGATGGAGGCGGCCGGCCTCGGCGCGAAGCGCGCCGGCGGCGAGACGGCGGGAGTGCTCTATCTCCCACCGGAACAGTCGCTGCCGAACCGGTATCTCGACCGGATGCACGTCGCCGCGGACTACCTGGAACGGATGGCGATGCTGCTGCGGCCGCCGGTCGCGATCGCGCTGCCGGGCGAGAGCGGGACGTTCGCTGAGATCGCGGCGTCGATCGCGCTCGCGCGCAGGCACGGCGGCCGTTCGTTCGCAGTCTGGGCGCCGTTCTGGCTGGAACGGCTGCAGGCGGTGCTCGACCTGGTGCGCGCGGAGCCGTCCGCCGGTCCGGTGTGGATCGAGACCGCGCCGGACGTGTCGCAATGGCTGGATTCGCTGACGGGATCGTGAGATGGACGAATCGGGGACTGAATTCCGGGTGAGACGGAAGCGGCCGGTCCGGCTCGCGCTTGCCGCCGCGTTCGTGATCGCGGGCATCGCCGTGCTCGGCTACCTGATGCGCGATTACCTGATCGGCGAGCCGGGCAACCCCGCGCTCACCGGCGAAGATACGCTCGTCGTGGACGAAGGCGAGAGCGCGTGGACAATCGCGCATGCGCTCGACAAGCTCGGCTTGATCACGACTCCGGGCGCGTTCGTCGGCTACCTGAAGCTGCGCGGACTCACCGACGAGCTGCAGGCCGGCACGTATACCCTCCCGCGCGCGGCGTCAGTACCCGCGATCGTGGACCGGCTGCGCACCGGGCATGTCGCGCACAGCGCGTTCACGATCCCGGAGGGGTGGACGGCCGAGCGGATCGCGGCGCGAATCGAGCAGCGCGACATCTGTGACTCCGCGGAGTTCGTCGAGACGGTCCGGTCCGGGCAGGTTGCGAGGGAACTCGGCTTCGGCGAACTGCCCGCGCTCGACGGGTTGCTGTTCCCGGAGACGTACACGATGCCGCTGAACACGCCCGCCCGCGAAGTCGTCGCCGGGCTGGTGGATCAGTTCAGGCGGCGGATGGGGCGGGAGTGGATCGAGCGGGCGCGCGGGGACGAGTACGGCCTGCGCGGGGTGCTCACACTCGCGAGCATCGTCGAGGCGGAGATCGACATCGTGGAAGAGGCGGAGGATGTCGCCGCTGTCTATCGCAACCGGCTCGCGCGCGGGATGAAGTTGGAGGCGGACCCGACGGTGCAGTTCGCGCTTCCGGACGGCCCGCGGCGTCTGCTGCTCGAAGATCTTGAGATCGACTCGCCGTACAACACATACAGGGTCCACGGCCTCCCGCCCGGGCCGATCAACAACCCGGGCGAGCATGCGCTGCGCGCGGCGGTCGAATCTCCCGAGGCACCGTGGCTGTACATGGTCGCGCGCGGGGATGGCAGCCATACCTTCTCGAAAACGTACGCGGACCACCTGCGCGCGAAAGCGCGGTTCGACGCGCACCGGCGCGAGGTGGCGCGGCAACGACGGCACGGCGGCGGATGAACGTCCAGTTCAGGAAAGACATCTTCGCGGGGCTCAACGAGGTGCAGAAGGAGGCGGTGCTTTGCACCGAGGGCCCGGTGCTCGTGCTCGCCGGCGCGGGCAGCGGGAAGACGCGTGTGCTCACCCACCGGATCGCGCACATCGTGCAGCGGAAGCTGGCCCGGCCGAGGCAGGTGCTCGCGGTCACGTTCACGAACAAGGCCGCGGGGGAACTGAAAGAGCGGGTCGCCGCGATCACCGCCGGCGGCGACGAGGTGGCGGCGGGCACGTTTCATTCCACGATGCTGCGCGTGCTCCGGCGCGAGGCAAAGGCGCTCGTCTACCCGCAGGACTTCTCCGTCTTCGACAACGACGACTCCGTCCGGCTCGTGAAGCAGATCCTCGACGATGCGAATGAGGCGGGCAAGTTCCGGCCGAAACTGGTTCACGCCGTGATCAGCCGGCTGAAGAACGACTTCGTTGCGCCCGAGCAGTATGCCAAACATGCGAAATCTCCGCTGGACAGAGCAGTCGCGCACGTGTACCCCGAGTACAACCGGCGGCTGAAGATCCTCGCGGCGATGGACTTCGACGACCTGATTGTGCAGGCGACCCGGCTGTTCCGCGAACACCCGTCCGTGCTCGCGACGTGGAGCTCGCGCTGGCGCTACCTGCATGTGGACGAGCTGCAGGACACGAACTTCGCGCAGTTCGAGCTGCTGCGCCTGCTCGCCGGCTCGCAGCGGCCGAACCTGTTCGCTGTCGGCGACGACGACCAGTCGATCTACGGCTGGCGCGGCGCGCGCGTGGAAAACGTGTTCCAGTTCCAGGAAGCGTTCCCGGAGACGAAGGTGTTCCGCCTCGAGCAGAATTACCGGAGCACGCAGGCGATCCTCGACCTCGCGAACGCGGTGATCGAGCAGTCCGACCGGCGCGAGCGGAAGCGGCTGTGGACCGCGCGCGGCGGCGGACAGTTGCCGGAAGTGATCGGGCTCGCGACCGACCAGGATGAGGCGCGCGAGGTCGCCGATCGGATCGGGCGCGCGGTGATGAGCGGCAGGCGCGCGTTCAGCGACTTCGCGATCATGTACCGCACGAACGCGCAGTCGCGGCTGTTCGAGGAGGCGCTCCGCTCGCGCCGGTTTCCGTACCAGCTCCTCGGGGGAGTCGGTTTCTACAGCCGGAAGGAGACACGGGATGCGCTCGCATACTTCAAGCTCTGCTTGAACCCGCGCGACGACATCTCGCTGCGCCGGATTATCTCGGAACCGCCGCGCGGGATCGGCGCGACCACGCTCGAGCGGCTGAAGTCGTTCGCGGACGAACACGAGCTCTCGCTGTTCGAGGCGATGGAGCGTGCGTGCGAGCTGCGCGCGCTCAACGCTCGCGCGGCAAACGCGTGCGCGAAGTTCGTCGATCAGGTGAACGCGTGGCGGACCGCGCTCGCGAACGAGCCGCTCGAAAAATGGGCTGCTTCCGTGCTCGAGGAATCCGGCTATATCGCGCGCCTTCGCGACGAGAAGAGCTTCGAGTCGCAGGGCCGGCTCGACAACCTCGACAGCCTGATCGACAGCCTCGCCGAACACGCGGCGGCGGGACGATCGCTCACCGAATACCTCGAGCAGGCGGCGCTCGCCACCGACCAGGACAAGTACGACCCGCACGCCGACTCCGTGCGCCTGATGACGATCCACGCCGCGAAAGGGCTCGAATTCCCGGCCGTGTTCATCACCGGGCTCGAGGGCAGGACCTTCCCGCTCCAGCGCCCGGACGAGTCCGAGGTGCGCGATCCGGACGAGGAACGGCGGCTGTTCTATGTCGCCGTCACCCGCGCGCACGACGAGCTCGCGCTCACGTACTCCGGCCGCCGGCGCGTCTGGGGGCAGCTCCAGGAACGCTCGGCGAGCACGTTCCTGCGCGAGTTACCGGAGGACGCTGCCGAGTGGAGATCGGCGCGGTCGGCGTTCACGAGCTCGCCGGGCACTGATGAACCGGCCGCAGCGGGCAGCGCATCGGAGCGCATCAGGCGGCTGCAGCGGCGGAGGGCGGCGGAGGATTTGCCGATGCTCGGTCAGGCCGGAGCGGAGGAGGATGCGGAGCGGAGCGCGTCGCAGGAAATACGTGACGTTCCACCCGACGATGTCCCCGCGGTGCGGAACGGGGACCTCGTGCTGCATCACACGTACGGACAGGGGATCGTGCTCGATGTGAGCCCGTTCCGCGACACGGTGCGCGTGCTCGTCGAGTTCGACGGCGGCGTGCAGAAACGGCTGGTCCAGAGCGTCGCCCGGCTGCAGCCGGTGAAGGACTTCGAATGAGCGGCCGGGACGCGCGAGCTCGTGTGGCCGCCCGACCGGGAGGATCGTTCGTCCGTGCGCGCCGGTTCGGTGTCGCCCGTGCGGGCGTGAAACCCGGGGCAAGCCCCGGGCCACACCTGCCGGTTCTGGTTATCTTAGCTCTTGTTGCGACCTTGCTCGCGGCTGTGCCCGTGTATCCGCAGGCGGCGGGTGAACGCGAGGCCGCCGACCCGCTCACGAGCGACGGCGAGTTCCTGCACGCGCGCCGCCTCTATCAGCGGGGCATGTACGAACTTGCGGTGCCTGAGCTCGAGCGGTTTCTCAAGATGTATCCGGAGCATGATCGGACCGCCGAGGCCGCCGCGTTACTCGCGAATGCGCTGCGCGAGCAGGCGCGGTTTGACGAGGCGCGCACGGCGTACGAACTCGCCGCGGTGCACGAGTCCGACACGACGCGCACAATCGAGCTGCTGCATCGCGCCGCGGAGATGGACCTCGCGCTCGGCGACACGATGCGCGCGGTGCGCGGGTATCTCGCGGTGACGGTGCTGTTTCCGGAGGCGGAGGGGTTGCCGCGCACGCTGCTGCGCGCGTCACGGCTGCTCGTGTCCGCGGGCCGGTGGGCGGAGGCGGAGAACACGGCCGGCACGTTGCTGCGCGACTACCCGGGCACGCCGTGGTCGATGGAAGCACATTTGCTGCTCGCGCAGGCGTACGCGGGTCGCGGCGACCTCCCGCCGGCGATCAACGAGGCGCGCGGGGTGATCGACCGGGCGCGGGACGACAGCCTCGCGCTGCGCGCGCACCTGCTCGCGGGACGCTGGGAACTCGGGCGCTATGACCCGGTTGCAGCGGAGCACGTGTGGTCTGAAGGGCTGGAACGCGGTGGCCCGCGCGCGCTGCGGCTCGAACTCGCGGCCGCGCTCGCCGAGTTCGCACGCGAACGCGGACACGCCGCCGGCGCCCGCGACGCGCTGGAGACCGTCGCGCCCGGCGCGGCGGATTCCGTCGCGGGGACCGCGCTGCTCGCGCGGCTCGGCGACATCCGTTTCCTGCTCGGCCGCTATGACCGCGCGCTCGCCGCGTACGATTCACTCGATTCCGGCGCCGCGGAAATCGAGCTCCGGCGCGCGTACTGCCTCGCCTATCTCGGCCGTCACGAGCAGGCGTTTGCTGCCGCGACCGCTGCAGCGGGCGACAGCGGGGGGTATCGCGTCCCGGCGCTCGCGCTCGCAGCGCAGGAGGCGCGCGCGTTGAACCGTGTGGATACGGCCGGCTCGCTGTGGCTGCGCGCGCTCGCCGACGCCGGCGATTCGATCACGGCCGCCGTCGCCGTTCACCAGGCCGCGCTCGCGATCAGAGCTGAACAACCCGCCCGCGCGCTGGCGCTGCTCGGCGAGCACGAATCGGTCGCGTCGGAGACTCCGCTCGCGGACGATCTCGAGTGGCAGCGAATCGAACTGCTTCGCCGGCTCGGTCGCGTGGAAGAGGCGGCGGAGCGGTGCGACGAACTGGCGCGGCGGTGGCTGTGCAGCCCGTACGCCCCGCGCGCCCGGGAACTCGCCCGCGATCTACGCGCGCTGTTCGTGCAGGAAGACGCCGAGCACGAGCTGCTCGCGCTGATCGAAACCGCGAAGGACGGCCCGCTGAACGCCGCGCAGCGTCTCGAACTCGCGCGGCTGAACGCGGAAGTGCGCCGGGACTTCGAGCGCGCCGCGGCGGAACTCGTCCCGTTGCTCGACGGGCGGCATGTGCCGGACTCGATTCGGCGCGAGGCGGGAGGACTATACCGCGAGGTCGTCTGGCGGCGGTGGCGGAAGGAGACCGCGCAGCGCAAAGCGGGCGCGGACGGCAACTCGCGGGGGGCGGTCGAGGCGGAGACGATGATCTACGCCTCGCTCGCCGGCGACACGTCCCGCGCGATGCACGACCCGGATCTCGCGTACCGGCTTCATCTGCTGCACGAGGAAACGCTGGCGAAACCCTCTGAGCGCGTCCGGTTCGCGCGGGCGGTGTGGACGCGTTACCTCGCCGACCACCCGGGCTCGGTCCACGCCGCCGACGCCCGGCTCCGTCTCGCGCGCGCTCTGCTCACGCGCATCGGCGATGAGCCGTCCGGCGCGCTCGATTCACAGGCCGCGGATCAGCTCGCGCGGCTCGCGGAAACGGGCGGCGCGCTCCGGAACGAGGCGCTGCTGCGCTGGCGCGAGCTCGCGGTGCGCAACGACAACGCCGCGCTCGCGGACAGCCTGGAACGGGTGCTGCTCGCCGGGCCGGATGACCCGGGCAAGGTCGAGGCCGCGGTCGGGCGTCTCGCACGCGGGGAGGAGCTGCCGGACTCGCTCGCCCGTTGGCTCGCCGGGGAGGCGTCGTGCCATCCGGACGTGCTCGACAATCTGCCGCCGCTCGCGGACCGGCTCGTGGAAATGGGCGAGGCGGAGACGGCGGACCGGCTGCTCGCGACGAACCTGCGCATGCGTCCCGGCGACCCGGCGGCGGTGATCCCGGCGGTGCGCGAGAGTGTGAACAGGTTCGCGCGCGCCCGGATCGCGGAAGCGGCCGGCGACACGCTCGCCGCGATGCTCGCGTTCGAAGCGTACGTGCGCGAGTCGCCGAACGGCCGCCACGCGAACCGCGCCCGGTTGCGGATCGGCGAATACCAGCTCGCGTACAACCGCTGGGAGCGCGCGCAGCCGTGGTTCGAGCAGATCCTCGCCGACGATGACGGCGCCCCGCGGTTGCAGCCGATCCGCCGGAAGATGGCCCGGCGCGCGTTCGAACAGGAGCGGTTCGAGCAGGCGCGGGAATGGGCGCGCCTCGCCGGCCGACAAGAGTCCGACCCCGATTCCCTGTTCCGGCTGGATGAACTCGCGATCGTGAGCCTGTACCGGGCCGGCCGTCTCAGCGAAGCGCGCAGCGAAGTGCGAGCGTTCATCGGCCGTTACGATGATCACGATCACCGTGACGAAGCCGTCGCCCGCTTCGAGCTCGAAAAGGGGCGCTACCTGTCGTCGCAGGAGCGGTACGGCGAGGCGATGGATTCGTACAAGGCGATCCTGCGCAAGTACGAGGATACGATCCACGAGCCGGTCGCCCGTTACGAGATCGCCCGTGACTACCTCGAGCAGGACGAGAAGGAGAAGTCGTTCGAGATGCTGCTCGAGCTCGCGAACGATGAACCCGACCACCCGGTGATGGGCAAGGTGTACTGGCTGCTCGGCAACTATTACGCGAGCGAGGGCGGCTACTTCGACGCGTTTCGCATGTACGAAAAGGTGCTCGCGGACACGAGTTACCGCGGGAGCTGGCCGCATGTGCTCACGAACCAGGAGCGCGCGTTCAAGGAGGCGGGTTTCTACGACGGCGCATTGCGCGCGGCGCGGAAGTATCTCGAACTGTACCCGGGCGCGGAGGACGCGTTCGACCACCGGATGAACATCGCGCTCGCGTATCTCGAGCTCGGGCAGTACGATCTTGCGATCTCCCAGTTCCGGCGTGCGAGCACGATGGCGGGCGCGGAAGATCAGGCCGCGTGCCGGTTCTACATCGCGGAGGCGATGGAGAGATCCGGCCGGCTGAAGGAGGCGATCGGCGAGTACCTGCGTGTCGTGCACCTGAACCGTCCGACGAAGCTGAAATGGGGGGTGACCGCGCTGTACAATGCGGCCGGCTTGTGGGAGCGGCTCGGCCGGCCCGACTACGCGGTAGACCTCTACGAGGAGATTGTGGACAGGGAGGGGCTCGGCACTCCGTTCGGCCGCAAGGCGCAGGAGCAGATGCAGCGGCTGGAGATGTTCGAGCAGTGACGTGCGGAGGTTTCGGGGATGTCGTTGGCTGAAGCGGCCGGTCCGGAGTGGTTGCGCAGGCATGTCAAGGAGGCGCTCGCGGAGGACCTCGGCGGGCGCGGGGACATCACTTCGCTGGCGACGATCGGCGAACGCGTGCACGGCCGCGCCGAGTTGATCGTGAAGGGGGACGGCGTGATCGCGGGCATCGACTGGGCAATCGAGACCGGCCGGCGCGCCGACCCGCCGGTTGACTGGGAGTTCTCCGTGCGCGACGGCGACCCGGTCACCGCCGGGCAGGTGGTCGCGCGGGTGACCGGCTCGGTGCGCGGAATCCTGCTCAGCGAGCGCACCGCGCTCAACGGACTCGGTCGGCTGAGCGGGATCGCGACGTTTGCGCGCCGGGCGATGGAACGGGTGCGCGGCACCGGCGCGGTCGTGATCGACACGCGCAAGACAACGCCGGGCTGGCGGCTCGCGGAGAAATGGGCTGTCCACTGCGGCGGCGCGGAAAACCACCGGGTCGGCCTCTACGACGAAATGTTGATCAAGGAGAACCACATCGAGGCGGCCGGCGGGGTCGCGGAGGCGATCCGCGCGGCGCGCGAATGGGTCCGGGCGAACGCGCGCGAGGCAGTCCCGATCGAGGTCGAGGTCGAGACTCTGGACCAGCTTTCCGAGGCGCTCACAGAGCGACCCGACCGGATTCTGCTCGATAACTTCCCGCTCGACCGGATGCTCGAAGCGGTCGCGATCAACGACGGCCGCTGTGTGCTCGAAGCATCCGGCGGGATCACGCTCGACACGCTCGCCGATGTCGCCGGGACCGGTGTCGACCGGATCTCGCTCGGAGCGCTCACCCACTCCGCGAAACCGCTTGATCTCTCGTTGCGGATGCGGAAAACGTATCAGGGAGCGTTGAAAAAGTAGCGCAAGCTCGATGAATCACCGACCGCCGGTGACGTGTCATTCTGACGCCGCCGCAGGCGGCGGAAGAAGGTCCTGCACGCAGTGAAGGAAAACTCCGAATTATCAACAGGTTGACTGTTGAGGATGACAGTCAGCAAACTTGGACCTGCTTCACTTCGTTCAGCATGACGGTCGATCACGCTTTTGTCAACAGTCTCGTATCAGCCCGATCGATGAACTACACGAGTGACCCGATGACAAGCCAACCGTTCGGACGTTTCACGTTCGTGCTCCATTCGCACCTGCCGTACGTGCTCTCGCACGGGAACTGGCCGCACGGGATGGTCTGGCTCAACGAGGCGGCCGCGGAGACGTACATCCCGCTGTGGCGCGTGTTGGAAAACCTGCGCCGAGAAGGCCGCAGGGCGGCGGTGACAATCGGGTTCAGCCCGGTGCTCGTCGAACAGTTGCGCGACTCCTCGTTCGCCGCCGAGTTCGATGATTACCTCGCACAGCGGCAGGAGAGCGCGCGCGAGGACGCCGCCGCGTTCCGCGTCGAGGACGATCAGAGAAAGGCGCGTGTCGCGGAGATGTGGCGCACGTTCTACCGCGGAATCGCGGACGATTTCAACGGTCCGCTCGCGCGTGACATCGTCGGCGGGTTCAAACGCCTGCAGGACGAAGGCGTGATCGAGATCATCACCTGCGGCGCGACGCACGGCTACCTGCCGCTGCTCGCGACGGACGAGGCGGTGAACGCGCAGATCGAGCTCGCGGTCGCGTCCTACCGCAGGCATTTCGGCCGCGACCCTAACGGGATCTGGCTGCCCGAATGCGCGTACCGTCCCGGCTACCGCTGGAAGAGCCCGGTCGATCCGGACGACCCGGGATTCGATCGCGCGGGCATCGAGGAGATCGTGCAGCGGCACGGGTTGCGCTACTTCGTTGTCGATACGCACCTGCTGCGGGGTGGGAAGGCGGTCGGGGCCTACCTTGACCGGTTCGAAGGGCTGAAACGGCTGTGGGATCAATCGAGCGAGGATGTACGCGGCAGGCGTTACGAGGAGAAGAGCGAGCGGTCGCCGTACCGCCTGTACTGGCTCGACCGCACGGTCGGGGAGGACAAGCCGGACCCGGTCGCGATTCTTACCCGTGACAGCAGGACGAGCCTGCAGGTGTGGTCGGGCGAATACGGCTACCCCGGTGACGGCAACTACCTCGACTTCCACAAGAAGCACTACCCGGGCGGGCACCGCTACTGGTGTGTCACCCGCGCGACGGCGGATCTCGGGGAAAAGGAGGAGTACGTCCCCGAGAACGTCGAGGGCCGGATCCGCGAGAACGCGGACCATTTCTACTCGCTGCTGCGGGACACGCTGTCGTCCGTCGAAATCGACCCCGGCGAGCGGTTCGTCGTGTGCCCGTTTGACACGGAGCTGTTCGGCCACTGGTGGTTCGAGGGGCCGCGCTGGATCGAAAACGTGCTCGCGCAGGTCGCGCGCTCGCGAGAGGTCGGTGGCGCGCACGGGTCCGACCTCGTGGAGACGGCCGAAGACGCGCCCGTCGTGCAAATACCCGAAGGTTCGTGGGGCGAGGGCGGGTTCCACTACATCTGGTTCAACGAGCAGACGGAATGGACGTGGCCGTTGATCCACGCGGCGGAAAAGGAGATGACGCGGCTCGCGCGCAAACACGCGAACGCGTCCGGCAAGCTGAATGAACTGTTGCAACAGCTCGCGCGCGAACTACTCCTGCTCGAGGCGAGCGACTGGCAGTTCCTGATCAGCACGTTCGCCGCGGCCGATTACGCCGAGCTCCGGTTCAACCTGCACAACAACGACTTCCGCTTCATCCGCAGCCTGATCGACAAGCAGGCGGCCGGCGAGCCGATCGATGATGACGCGTGGCGCAAGTACGAGCGAATCCGCGAGCGTGATTCGCTGTTCCCGGACCTCGACATCTCGATGTGGGCGTGACGATGCACGCTGAGATGCGTCACGATCCGCTCCAGCGGCGCTGGGTGATCATCGCGCCGGAGCGGGGGATCCGGCCGACCGATTTCACGACGCGCGACGACGAGGTCGAGGAGTTCGACCCGTTCGCCGAGGGCAACGAGCAGCACACGACGCCGGAGATCACAGCGGTGCGCAAGCCGGGCACGAAGCCGAACACTCCCGGCTGGACGGTGCGCGTCATTCCGAACATGTACCCCGCGTTCCGCATCGAAGGCGAGCTCAACCGGCGCGGCGACGGGCTCTACGATTCGATGAACGGGGTCGGCGCGCACGAAATCGTGATCGAGACGCCGGAACGGTTCCAGGACATCCCGCAGCTTCCCGACGAACAACTGCGCACGATCGGGCTCGTCTATCGCGACCGGATCATCGACCTGTACCGCGACCGGCGGATCAAGTACGCGATCCTGTTCCGCAATCACGGGCGCGCGGCCGGGGCGAGCCTGTCGCACCCGCACACGCAGATCGCGGCGATGACTGTCACGCCGCTGCAAATCGCGATGGAGCTGAACGCGGCGCGCGCTCACTACCACGCGAAGGAGCGTTGCCTGCTCTGCGACATGCTCGTGCAGGAGAAGCAGCAGCGGGTGCGGCTCGTGCAGGAGACGGAGAAGTTCGTCGCGTTCTGCCCGTACGCGAGCCGGTTCAATTTCGAGACGTGGATCCTGCCGCGGAACCACATGTATGACTTTCGCAAGTTGCCGGACGAGGATGTGCGCGAGTTCATGCTCATCCTGCGTGATGTGCTCGACCGGATGCAGGGGGCGCTGAAAGACCCGCCGTACAACTTCATCCTCGTCACCGCTCCGAACACGGAAACCCACGACCCGCGCCCGGCGCAATGGTCCACGCTCGAGCTCGACTGGCACTGGCGGGTGATGATCCTGCCGCGGCTCGGCTCGCTCGCCGGGTTCGAGTTCGGCACCGGATTCCACATCAACAGCACCCCGCCGGAACAGGCTGCGGAACTGCTGCGGTCGGTTGAGGTGTAGGGGAGACGATGCTCCGCGACGCACCGTTCGCCAGCGTGCTCACGATCCATCGCGGGCCGACGCGTGACCTCGAGCGCATGCGAACAGCCCTGCTCGCGCAGAGCTACCCCGCGGATCGGTTCGAATGGGTGGTCGTCGATGATGCGAGCCCCGGGCCTCAGCCCGATTGGCTCGATGCGTGGCGCGGGCCGTTTTCGCTGAACGCGGTGCGCCTCGAACACAACGCCGGCCGGGCGGCGGCGCGGAACACCGCGCTGAGCACCGCGTCCGGCGAGATCGTCGCGTTCCTCGACAGCGACATGGAGCCGGTTCCGGTGTGGCTCGAGATGCACGTGCGCGCTGTGCTGGGGACAGGCGGGGTGATCGTCGGCCGCTACGACCTGCACCCGTCGCTGCCGTCGGACGCGTTCCTCCGCTACGCACACACCCGCGGCGTGCACAAACACCCGCCCGGCGCGTGCGTGCCCGGGCGCTATTTCGTCAGCGGCAACAGCGCGTTTCCGCGCGCGCTCCATGAGACGTACGGTGGTTTCGACGAACGGTTCACCGGCTGGGGCGGGGAAGACCTCGAATATGGGTTGCGTTTCGAACGGGCGGGCGTGCCGATTCACTACGAGCCGCGCGCGCGCTCGTTTCACGATCACCGCGTTACGTGGGAGCGGCAGGAGGAACGCTACCGCCGGTTCGGCCGGCACGCGCTCCCGCTGCTGCTTGCCAAGTATCCAGAGGCGGAGCACCTGCTCTCGCTGTCACGGTTGCGCAACGACCCAAGAGCTGGTTTCTTCCCCGGCATCGTGCAGCCGGCGGCGTTGCGCGCCGTGTGCCGGGAGTCCGCGTACCGGCGCGTGCGGGACGCCGTGCGCCGCGCGCCGAATGCGCCGTGGCCGGCGTTCGTGTTCGACTACATGGTGTTCCATCTCTATTCACGCGGATACGAGGGGGATTTCGGCCGATGATGGCGGCGGACAGGCGGATTGACGGGAAGGCCGTGGCGGCGGCGATTCGCGCGGAGGTGAAGGAAGAAGTCGAACGGCGCGCGCGGCAGGGGAGGCAGCCCGGGCTCGCGCTCGTGCTCGCCGGCGACGACCCCGCCTCGAACGTCTATGTGAACATGAAGCAGAAGGCGTGCGAGGAGACCGGAATCCGCTCGCTCGTTGAACGGATGCCCGCCGCCACCGACCAGCAAACCCTGCTCGCGAAGGTGCGCGAGATCAACGAAGATGCGCGCTACCACGGCCTGCTCGTGCAGTCGCCGCTGCCGGACGGACTCGACGAGGACGAGGTCGTGCGCGCGATCGATCCCGGCAAGGACGTGGACGGTTTCCACCCGGTGAACGTCGGCCTGCTCGCGCTCAACCAGCCGCGGTTCGTCCCGTGCACACCGCTCGGCGTGATCGAGCTGCTCGCCCGCTACGGCGTAGATCCGAGCGGGAAGCACGCGGTTGTCCTCGGCCGCAGCCACCTCGTCGGAATGCCGATGACCCTGCTGCTGATGCGCAAAGCGGCGGGTGGGAACGCGACCGTCACCGTCTGCCACAGCCGCACGCCGGACATCCCGGACCAGGTTCGCCGCGCGGACATCGTCGTCGCGGCGATCGGGAGCGCGGGGTTCGTGAAGGGCGACTGGATCAAGCGCGGCGCGGTCGTGATCGACGTCGGCATCAACCGGGTCGAGGACGCGTCCCGGAAACGCGGATACCGGCTCGTCGGCGATGTCGAGTTCGAGGCGGCGCATGAGCGTGCGAGCCTGATCACGCCCGTGCCCGGCGGCGTCGGCCCGATGACCGTCGCACTGCTGCTCAAGAACACACTGCTCGCGGAAAAGCTGCAGGCCGGCGGGTAGGGCGACGGGCTGCGGGGATATGTAGCCCGGGGTCGCCGATCCCGGGGAAGGTGACTTGCGGGGAGGCGGACGCTTGCTCGCAACCTGTTATCCCTTTGGCTCAGCCGCGTGCAACTTCGGAGGTGGCAAGCGTGTCATTCTGACTGAAGCCCGACGTCCGTTTGTCGGTCGAAGGGAAGTTTATCCTGAACGAAGTGAAGGGAAGGTCCGGGTTCGACAGGGGTGGAGGATACCATGAAACTCGTGAAATGACCATTGGGTAACTTGGACCTTCTTCACCCGCCTTCACGCATACAGACGCGTGAAGCCGGTTTCAGAATGACGGCTCGGCCGCCCGGATGTGATCGAAGTTCCGGCTCATGCGCGTGGCTGAGCGAACGGCACAATCGGATGCGCGCAAGTGAGATGCCGGGCCTTGCATGCCCGCAACCCCCTCCCTCGTGCCCGCACTTGCTTGCAAGTGCGGGACCAGCATGAACGGTCGCGAGATCCCTGCGACATCCCGGCTTCGCCGGCCTGTCACAGGGGCACCTGTTGGGTCCGCGTTTGACGAGCAAACGCGGGCACGAGTTCAGGTCCGCGTTTGACGAGCAAACGCGGGCACGAGTTCAGGTCCGCGTTTGAACGAGCAAACGCGGGAGCTTCGGGGACGCTTGCTCGCAAGCGTCCCCCCTCGTCAGCATCCGCGCGGGCAAGCCCGCATGGCCTGTACACGGGAACGCCGTCTCCCCCGCAGGCGGAGCTGCGGGGCTACAGCTACTGCGGAGTTCCCCCAACGGCACTGCGCTCACCATCTCCGGAGATACCCGCCGATCCAATCGAGCAGGTCGGCGCGCTCGAGCCCGAGCGCCTGCGCGTCCGCGACCCACGCGAGCGCTTCTTCGTAGTCAACGCCCGCGGGCTGGAGCTGGATCCGGTATTCGCGCACGCGCTCGAGCGCGCCCGCGGCCGCGGCAAGATGCGACCGGCCCGTGAGCACGAGCACATGCCCGCCGTTGCCGGTGATCGTCTCCAGTGTCGCGGCGCTCACGCCCGTGAGATCATCCCAACTCCCGACGAACAACTCGTTGCCGGCGGACGCCGCGAGCGCTTCCCAGCGGTGGGCGTGGTGGAGCGGGAGCTGGACAACGAACCCGAGCTCGTCGATTGCGCCTGCGAGTGCGCTGCGATCCGCGCGCACGCTGTCGCCGGCGACCCACGCGGCGGGGTCGTCCAAGGTCAGCCAGCGCAGGCCGAGCGCGCGCCATTGTTCCAGCCGGGTCGTGTCGGCGGACGCAAGCGCGTCGCCGTCGATCGCGGGAAAAACCGTGCCGCGCAGATTGTATGCGGCGCCGCGCACGCCTGCGAGACCGTCGCCGAGCTCGAGCCACCGTCTCGCCTCGATCAGGTCGCGCACCCGGTCGAGGTTTGCCGCGAACCCGGAGTCGGCGGGGGAGAGGGGGAGCCGGAGCACGTGCGCGACGTAGCCGTGTATCGTCAGCCTCTCGAGTTCCGCGACCGCCGCTGAGTCGAGATCCGCCGGTTCATGCCAGCGGAACGGGTACCCGCTGTGCCAGATCGTGCGCTGCGCGAGCGTCGGGGAGGCGAGCGGTTCGGGGTACGATGCGAGCGCGGCTGTCCAGCGCCCGACGGCGTCGAGCGCGCCGCCGATCGCGCGCGTGTCGATTGTCTTGAACCGGTCGTCGGTGCTGTGGTAGTGGTCGTGCGAACCGCGCGAGTAGGTGGTGAACGCGGGGATGCCGGCGTCACGGAACGGCGCGTGGTCCGAGCTCGACCCGCCCCACGCGCGCCGCCCGCTGATCGTCTCTGCGACGCTGTCCGGCAGGCTCTCGTACCACGGGAACCACACCTCGTGCACCTGGTTGCCGCCGCCGAGACCGGTGATTCCCTCCCCGCGGCCCGCCATGTCGAGGTTGACCATCGTCACGTACTCGTAGCGGTCGGGCAGCGTCGGCACGATCGCCTTCGACCCGAGCAGCCCCTGCTCCTCGCCGCCGAAGATGATGAACACGAACGTGCGCGGCTGCGGGTGCTTCGCGAACGCACGCGCGAGCTCCATCACGATCGACGTGCCGGACGCGTTGTCGTCCGCGCCGGGATACACATGCCCGAACGCGTTTGTCCCGACATGGTCGCCGTGCGCGCCGAGCACGATCGCCTCGCCGCGCAGCGCCGGATCAGTGCCCGGCACGATCCCGGCGACGTTGTAGCCCGTCGCGCCTTCCACACGCTTCACCTTCGCCTCGATCCGCATCCGCTTCGGCAACGCGAGCGGCTTCGGATCCCGTTTCAGCACGCGCTCGTAGATGTCGAGCGTGAACCCGGTGCCGTACAATATGTGCTCGATCACACGCTTGCCGATGATCGCGCTCGGGATCTCGGGGTCGTACGCCTCCGCCATGATCGCCGCGCCGCCGGTCGCATCCTCCCCCATGTAGAACAGCACAGCCGCCGCGCCGCGTCTCTTCGCCTCGTTGAGCAGATAGGTGCGGCTGTATTCCTCGTCCCAGCGCTGCTTGTCGTCGGGCCGCCCGCGGAGGATGACGGCAATCCGGCCGGTGATGTCGATCTCGCCGTAATCGTCCCAGCCCTTGTCCGGCTTGCTGATCCCATGCCCGACCACGGTTACCGGCGCAGTCACTTCGCCGGAACCGCTGTTCACGGTCAGCGTGAAATCATCGCCGAGCAGGAACTCGAGGTCGCCGTACCGGTCCGTGTCGAGCAGCTCGAGCTCGCCCTTTTTCTCCACCGTCGCCAGCATCGGGAACGGATCGAGCAGCTCGCCGCCGATCAACGGTTCGAGCCCCCAGCGGGCGAACTGCGCCGCGATCCACTGCTGCGAACTCGTGCCGGTTTCGACCCCGGACTTGCGGCCCGCGAACCGTGCCGGGTCGGCGAGGGTGTTCAGGTATGCCATCGCGGAGTCGGTGTTCGCCGACGCGACAGGACCGGGGGTTTCTCCGGCGCACACCGGCACGGCGATGAGCATGACCAGCGCGCATACGGTGAGTCCATGCAGGCAGCGCGAGCTCACTGTGCCCTCCTCGGTTGAACCGTTCGAAGCTACGGGACTTCGCCGCGAGGGACAAGGTGCCGCGCGCGTTGACCACGAGCCGCCCGGGAGTGTACGTTACCGGCGGTTTCACACGGGAAAGCGAACGATGGCAAATCCACGCGAGACGAAGAAGGAACAGCGCCCGCGCGCTGCGACGAGACGGCCCGATCGGTCGCGGAAGGGAAGCAGGCCCGGGCGCCGCGGGAGACACACCGCCGTGAAGCAGGAAACATTCACCTGGCCGTTCGCACGGCGCAACCTGATCGTGTTCGTCGCGGCGCTCGTCGTGATTCTGCTCGGCTACGTGTTCCTCAGCATCGGCCCGTACGACAGCTTCTGGTCGCTCACCGCCGGCCCGGTGCTGCTCGTGATCGGCTACCTGTTCCTGCTCCCGGCTGCGATCCTCGTCCGCGGGAAACCGGAACGCGCGGGCTGAACGCCGGCGTGTCGCGCGGACACGGGCCGTATTCCGCGTCCCGACGCGGGGCGATTAGCTCAGCCTGGTGAGAGCGCCGCCCTTACAAGGCGGAGGTCACTGGTTCGACTCCAGTATCGCCCACCGCCCATGCAGCGAGCTTCCGGTGACGGCGTGGTCGGTGTCGGCGTCGCTGTGGGAGCAGACGCGGGCGGAGGCGATGATTGAGCGCGACTGCGGAGGGCTTCTTCGCCGGCGTCGTGATGGCCGAGGGCGCGACTGTTGCGGGCCGTGCCGGCGTCGTGATGGCCGAGGGCGCGACTGCGCAGTGAGTGAAACCCGGTGAACCGTCGGTGCGTATCAGGCAACAGAGCGTGGACCGCCGCGGACCGCGGCCGCTGTGGTCTCCGCGGTGCGCGAGACGGAGCCCTCGGGCTTGCATGCGCCGCTCACGATTCCTCATTATCAGGGCCGCGAAAACCGCCGGTCCGCGAACATCACCGGCCAATTCCCCAGTAGCTCAATTGGCAGAGCGGGTGACTGTTAATCACTAGGTTGGCGGTTCGAGTCCGTCCTGGGGAGCATAATAAACAAGGGCTTACGAGAAATCGTGAGCCTTTTCGTCGTTATGAGGTGCAAATCAGGTGCACTTAGTCACGGCGCGCTCGTATCCCTGCACGCATCCCCCGCTCTCCGCGCCGCGATTCAGCGAATTCGGAAGCCACTCTGCGACTGCGCTGATGCATCTCCGCTGTCAGGCAGTTCGGACCTCGCGAGCGACGAACGACGGTCGCACAATTCACCCTCCTGTCGATCCCCGAACTGCACCAGTTGCACCTCGACTGCACCGTATTTGCACCTCACAATTGATGGCACGGATTTTATCTCTTGATAATACTTGTGTTACGATATTATTGCTTCTGACCAGCAGTCCCCTGTTGCGTTGTGCTGGCCTGTTTTGTACCTTGCGGCCGAACACGAGCAGCGGCGACTTCGGAGGGATGGATGGCGACGATCACAAAGAGGCAATCGAAGCGCACGGGAGCGGT
>JAANWZ010000107.1 GCA_018263585.1 Calditrichota bacterium
CCAGACAGGCCCGCGGTTGCTCGCAACCGCGGCTCATCCGACGTGTGATTATCCTTGACTAAAGTCAAGGGCAAGGATAAGAAACCCGAGGCTGAAGCCCCGGGCCACGCGCCGTCGCCGTGCCCGCGGGGACGCGTCGCAGGCCGTCCCCGCGGGCACATTCTGCACGTCGTGTCAGAACTTGTACGTGTACGTGAACGCGACAAGGTAATCGTCGCGGTTCGCGTCCTCGCTGGTCAGCAGCTCGGTGGACTCATCCCAATACTCGATGCTGCCGCGCTCGTAGTAGGCGGTGAAGCTGGCGCGCGCGTTGATGAAGTGGCGGTCGAACAGGCGCCACTCGAACCCGCCGACCCAGTCGAACCGGCTGAAGTCGATGTTCTGTTTCCGCTTCACGGTGGACCAGTCCGTGTCGTCCGGAGGTTCGGCGAGCGAGAGTGCATAGTCGCCCTTTCCGATCGTCACTTTCTGGTACGCGTACGGGACGAACGCGCGGTCGGCGAAGAAGTAGCTGAGCCGGAACATCCCGACCAGGTATTCGATCTCGGTGAGCCCCTGCATCGCTTCCTGCGATGAATACGACAGGGAGAGGCGGGTACCGACCGGCGCCACGTCACCGTAGTTCGTCGATGCGTTCAACCCGAGCTGGCCGAACCGGGAGTCGCCGAACTGCTGGAACTCGTCGGTGCGGTCGGAGACGAGGTAGCTGATGTTGACGTTGCTGCGGGTGCCGCCGATGTCGAGCGCGTGCGTGACCCCGAAATTGTAGCTGCCGGTGTTGTTCGAGATACGGTCGTCGAACGTCGCGGTGTGCACGGAGTCGTCGGTCACGCTGAGCGTATCCACCGTCAGTTCACCGTTGTTCTCGTTCAACTGCTGGCGCACGGAGAAGCTGAGATCGGGCCAGCCGGCGCCCGTGTAGAAGCTGAACCCGAAGCTGAGCTCGTTGCGCGACAGCGTGCGCTCGCTCTTGCCACGCACGTTGTTGTTGAAGTCACGGTAGCCGGCGTTCAGATAGAGGCGGCTGTCGAGCACGCGCACGCGGTCGTAGATGTAGAAGCCGGCGTCGTCGTTGATCAGCGCCGGGTTGCCGAGCGTGTTGTAGCTCCGGTTGATCAGTTTGTAGCCGGTGCGCAGGTCGTGCCCGAAGTAACGCAGCCGGAGTTTCGTCTGCCACGAGAACGCGTTGCGCAGGATCGAATTGACGATCGCGCCCTGGTCGAGCTCTTCGTCCCCTTCCGGGAGCCCCTGCTCGGGCAGCGGCTCGAAGTACTGGTTCACCCAGATCACGTCCTTCAACGCCTCCGCGTCGTCGAGCGGCCGTTCCGCGATGTTGCTGTTGTAGAGCGAGACCGCGCCCTCCGCCTCGAACGTGATCCGGCGCCGGTCGAGATTCAGCGTGAGATCGCTGCCGAGCACGAGGTTGTCGCGCGGGCTGCGCGTATAGTCAACCTTCACCGGGTATCCTTGCTCCAGGCTCACCAGCAGCGAGTCCGGCCGCTCATTCTCCACCGATGCCGTGTCGTCCCGCGCCTTCATCGCGGTGAGGCCGAACTGCAGCGATCGCTGGCTGCCGATCTCGAGCCGCAACGCGGCGAGCTCGCGCGCGAACGTGCCCGGGTCGTACGAGTACTTGTCCGCCACATACGTCGAATCCGGATCTTCGGGAACCAGCATGGAATCGACCGCCGTGTAGCCGCGCCCGTCGATCCCCCGCTTCAACCGGCCGTACATCCCGAGCACGCGGACCGGGCCCAGCTTCGCCCGCAGCTCCGCCCCGCGCACGCGTGTTCCATACAGGATCAGGTCGCTGTAGCGGGGGGCGAGATCGCCGAACGCGAACCGCAGCGAGGGCCAGCCGGCGGTGATCCGGTACCGGTGCTGCGGCTGCAGCGAGGCGTCCTCTTCGCTGGTCAGCCGGGCATAAACCTGGGAGCGGAAATCGCCGCGGTCGAAACGGAGGTTGACTGTCTCGCGCATCACGTTCTGCTCGACGCCGCTGTATCGCTGCGTGCGACCGTCCATCCCGACGGAGCCCATGATCCCGGCGGTCCAGCTCTCGCCACCCTCCTCGAACGGGGACTTGTACTCGAAATGCCACGTGCGCAGCAGCCGTTCGCGCCCGTCGATGCGCTCGAGCAGGTCGATCCTGTGACGGCCTTCATCCACACTCTCGATCACCGCGCTGATGATCTCCGCCGTCACCGTCGCGCGGCGTGTGACATCCCGGCCGTCGAGGCGGAGTACCACCGCCTCCGGGTTGACCTCGTGCACGGACGGGTTGAACGAGGCGGTGATGAGCAGGCTCGGTTCCCGGTACACCCTGTCGGGTTCCGGCGAGATCACGAGTACGCCGGACTCGATCTGCGCCTCCTCGTCGCCGGCGGCGACCGACACCTGGATCGGGGCCTGCTGCGCGTTCGTGCGCGGGAACGTGATCGTCGTGCCGTCTTTCAGTGTCACTTCGAGGTAGTATTCGACGCCCTCGGAGGTGACCGCCCCGGCGGGGATTTCTCCCGCGAGACGGTCGATCGTGACGTGCATGTCCTCGTAGTCCCACGCGCCGGTGCCGAGCGTGCGGAACCGGATCACCGCCTCGACGACGCTCGCTTCGTCCATTTCGCCCTGCATGGAGGCTTCGAGCGGAATCGCTGTCCCCTGCCGCGCACGGTTGACCGGGTCATGCGTCAACCAGACGACTTCCTGGTCGGGCGCCGCGAACGCCCGCCCGGTCACCGCGATCAGCGCGGCAACGAGCGCGGCCCCGCACGCCATCCTCCTCGCACAATGCATCATGCGCCCACCTGGTGCGGCGAAACGCTCTCGGACAACGGTCGGCCGGCCCGGGCGAGCATGCCGGACCACCCTCCTCCCCGCCGAGTTGTCGCCGTGGAACATCTGCGTGCACCGCCCGGCGCACCCCCCGACCGCGCGCCGGGCAGTCCCGATACTCTCGTGAGCGGCATCGCCCGCTCTATTCTTCCTCGATCCTGTACTGGATGATCAGCGTCTTCTCGTTGCCCTGCTCATCGATGAACCGGATCTCGATTTCGTCGATCTGCATCTCATCGAGATACTGCGGAACATCCTCCTCGGAGATGTCCGACAGGTCGATGCCTCCCTCTCCGCCGACCGTACCCTGGCTGCCGGCGGGCACATCCACCGTCTCGCCGGTGGTCAGGCTGAGCAGCTCGACGAGACCCTCGAGCGTGATCTGCTGCGTCGAGCCATCCGGGTTCACGATCACCCACAGCTCGGTTCCCTTCACCGACGCGACCGCGGTCGGGGTCGCGATCTGAAGCGACCCCTTCTGTTTCTTCACCTCGGCGAACAGTTCTCCGATCTCCATGTTCACCCGCTTCGCGAGCGAATAGTCCGGGTTGCGGTCCGCGTTCAACTGGACGTTCGTATTCGGGCGCAGCTTGATCTGCGACTTGTCATCGGTGAACACGAGCGCGCAGAACCCGTCCTCCCCGGTTCTCACCTTGTCCCCGTCGTCGAGCAGGGTACCCATCGCGAGCGGCTTCCACTCGTCGCCGCGGCTGAACTCCGCGTTTCCCTTCACCGAGAGCGCGACCGCGACACTCTTCGCCGACTGGGCGCCGGCGGCGGTCGCGCCGGCCAGCAACAGAACGAGTGCGAAAATCAGCAGGCGCAGCCGGCCGCCGCGAGATGGTCTCCCGCTCATCACGCTATTCCTCCACCTCGTAGTCCACGGTGATCACCTCGAACCCGGGCTCGTTCAATTTCGCGGCGAGCGTGGAATAGGTCTGCCCGTTGAGATCGTCGAACTTGATGTTGTCCACGTAGTAGCCTTCGAACGTGTTCACGAGCTGGTTGACCTGCGCGGGCGGGAACCCGCTCTGCAGCAGGATCGAGAACAGCGGGTCGGGAGTAGGTGTGCCGCTGTCGCGATCGGAACCGCCGCCGGCGACGCCGACTCCGCCGCGCCCGCCGCCACCGGTTCCTCCGGCTCCGCCACCGCCGCCGGCGTCGCCTTCACCGCCGCCGCCGGAGCCGCCACCGCCACCGCCGGAGCCTCCGCCACCGCCGCCGAACTCACCGGGAGCGCCGCCGCCGCCGGGACCGGGACCGGCGCCCCCGCCCGCGCCGCCGCCACCGCCGAGCAGACCCCCGCCGCCGCCACCGCCGAGCAGACCCCCGCCGCCGCCACCGCCGCCGAGACCGAAACCGCCGCCCGGCTCGCTGAACAGGAAGCTGACCGGCGTGCTGTCATAGCTGACAATCGAGCCGGTGGACGTCGTCAACTCGATCGTCACCATCCACACGTACATCATCCCGGACGTGAGATCCTGCTCCTCCCCCGTCGCGCCCGAGTAGGAATGGTAGTCGGCGAACTGCGGGTGGCCTTGGAAGCGGGTGTTCGCCGCGTTCCGGTTGTCGATGATCGTCTGCGGGTCGTCGAAATCGCCGGGTTCCGCCTCGACGAGGATCAGCGTCACATCCTCAGGCATCACCGTCGCCCCGACGCCGCTCCACGAGAAGAACACCGGCAGGCCCGCTACTTCATCGCCTTCAATCGGCGTCACCGGAACCGGCCGCGACGGGCTCGTCGCCTGGATCGGCCGCACAGAAGCGCCGGCAGGGATCTCCTGGCCGTTTTCGACCCGAAACACCTCGAGCCCGATCAGGTACGTCCCGCCCGCGAGGTTGCTCCCGTCGATCAGGCCGGCGAGTGTGTTCGCGTCGATCTCGGAGGACTCGTCATCATCGCGCTCGTACCATCCGGCGTTTTCGAGGTCGCCGAGCTGCGTGTTCGTGAACCGGCCGGCGCTCCCGTATCCACTGTTCATCCACTGGTCGAGCGTGAACGGCGCCCCGGTCCAGAAATCGACGATCCGCTCC
This sequence comes from Calditrichota bacterium, assembly GCA_018263585.1. GTDB lineage: Bacteria > Electryoneota > Electryoneia > Electryoneales > Electryoneaceae > JAANWZ01. The sequence continues at coordinate 4,867 of JAANWZ010000107.1, forward strand.
GCGTTCACCTCGAAGTAGAGATGGAACCGGATCGAGTCCTCCAGTTCGGCGCCCGAGCCGGTAATCTGGATGTAGAAGATCTCGTTCAGATCCTCTGCCTCGAAGTTGTCCGGGTCTTCGAGATCGTCGATCGTGATCAACTGCCCGAGCACGAACACCTGCGCGTCGGGGTTGACAAACCCGGCGTCCACGGTTATCGCCTGCGCCGGTCGTACCGCAGCCAACACGAGCACACCGGAGATCACAATCGGCGCCAAGTACTTCATGATATCCTCCCGTCCCGGAGCCGCGATTCACGCGGCGCGGTATGGTTCTTCGCCAGGGACAGCAATGCTCGTCCCCGTGCCCTGCGTCCGCGCGGGAAAGGTGCGCAGTGCACCCCGGCCGCATGGCCGGTGCAGGGATGGGGCATTCTCTTCGATAACGGTTCCAATGCCGGTTCAGAACCGGTACGCTCGTTCCACTGCGTCATTCTGACGCCCGAACGGCGGAAGAAGGTCCGAGTACGATCGGGTTGCTGTCTGGATTGACCGGTGCTGGAACTGGACCTTCTTCACGCCGCTGACGCGGCGTTCAGAATGACGAACCCCCGAACTTCATCTGAACCGGCTCCAATGAACCGGCATCACGCGCTTCATCCGTGCAAACCCGGACCGGGCGCATTCTGAATGTAAGATCGCGCAGGACATTCCGATGTGGAGTGCTCCGCGTCAACCGGGCGGAAACCGGAGCTCCCTGTTCCGGGCAGCGGCTGTGCCGGCACTTCCGATTGGCGTCCGCGGCCCGGAGAATCGCCCGGAAGGTAGTGCGCGCCGGGCTCGCGGTCCACCGTAACGCGTGCATTCTCAACTCGCAAACGGAGCCGCTTGTGCGAAACACGGACCGCGGGTCATTTGCACGGCAGGAATCGGACCGTGTTCGCCATCTCGTCGAGCACGGCATCGAGCGCGGCGAGCGCTGCGTCCACGTCCCGTTCGCTGCTGTCCGCGGAGAGCGAGAACCGTACCGCCCGGTGCGCCTCCTCCGCGCTCCGTCCCATCGCGAGCAGCACATGCGTCGGATCGGGCGAGCCGGACTTGCACGCCGACCCGGACGAGAGCGCGACCCCGCGCTGGTCGAGCGCAACGACGAGCGATTCGCCGCGAATCCCCGGCAGCGTTACGTTCAGCGTGTTCGGAAGGCGGCGGTCAGGGTGGCCGTTCGTACGCGCGTCCGGCAATCGATCGCGGATGCCGCGTTCGAGACGATCGCGCAGGCCGGCGACTTCCGCCATCGAGTCGAGACCGCGCAGCGCGCGCTGCGCCGCGGCGCCCATCCCGGCGATCCCGGCGACGTTCTCCGTGCCCGCGCGCAACCCGCGCTCCTGTTTGCCGCCGTGCACGAGCGGCGCGAGCTCGACCCTTTCGCGAACATAGAGCGCGCCCACGCCCTGCGGCCCGTGGAACTTGTGCGCGGAGATCGTGAGCAGATCGACGCCCAGCGCCTCGACATCGAGCGGGATTTTCCCCGCCGCCTGCACCGCGTCCGTGTGGAACAGCGCGCCGGCCTCGTGCGCGATCCGCGCGAGCTCCTTCACCGGCTGGATCGTCCCGACCTCGTTGTTCGCGAGCATCAGCGACACGAGCGCCGTGTCGCCGGTGATCGCTTCTTCCAACTCGGACGGTTGGATCAGCCCGTGCTCATCGACGCCGAGCCAGGTGACCGGCACGCCGATCCGCTCGAGGAAACGCGCCGCCTGGAGCACCGCGGGGTGCTCGATCTCGCCGGTAATCACACGACCCGGCCCTGGCCAGCGCGCGAATACGACGCCCTTGAGCGCGAGGTTGTCCGCCTCCGAGCCGCCGCCGGTGAACACGATCCGCCGCGGGCGGCAGTGGAGCAGGCGCGCGACCCGGCGGCGCGCGGTCTCCACTCCTTCATGCGCGCGCCGGCCGGCAGAGTGGATGCTCGACGCGTTACCGTGCACTTCCGCGAGGAACGGCCGCATCGCATCCAACACTTCCGGCGCAAGCGACGTAGTCGCATTGTTGTCGAGACAGACCCGCTCCCTGGATCCGCGGGGACGGCCTCTCTTCAGTAGATGCCCGCGGGGACGGCCGTCCGGCCGTCACCGCGGATGAATCACGGTGACTGTCCCTGCTCCGAGCCGCGGTGACGCCCTTCGGGGCGTCCCCGCGGGCATGTTCATCTGTCCGGGCGTCCCCGCGGGCATCTCTTTCTCCCTTCTCCAGCAGCGCCACGTCGCAGAGCAGCGCCTTGTACACGGGAAACCCGGAGATCGGGTCGCAGTTCGTCCAGTCGGTGAGCTCGTTGACGTTCCACTCGCGCCACGATTCAGGTCCGACCGGCGACCCGCCGCCCATGTTCGCTTCGACCGCGCCGGGAACGATCTTATCGCTGACGACCGCGCGAAACGGCACCGCGCCGCGCGGGGTGCGCAGCTCGACGAGATCCCCGTGCCCGATCCCCCGCGCTTCCGCGTCGCGCTCGTTGATCTCGACGACCGGCTCCGGGTGGTCGCTCGCGAGCCCGGCGATCCCGTGATGCTGGCTGCGGAAAAACGTCTGCGTGCGCGCGCCGGAGTTGAACACGAGCGGGTAGTCGCCGGCGAGATCCTGACGCGAGTGCGGGCCCTCCGACGGTTCGACGTATTCCGGCAGCGGCGCGTACCCGTACTCCTCGAGCACGGTGGACCACAGCTCGAATTTCCCGGTCGGCGTCTCGAACCCGTCGGCGCCGTCGGATCGGAGCAGGCCCTTGTTCCACTTGCGATACTCCATCATCGGCGTGTCGAGCTTGACCTGTCCGCCGGCGGCGCGGACATCCGCGAGCGAAAACCCGGACCCGGCGAGCGCCGAACTGATCATCTCCTCCTCCGACTGCGGGAACAGTTCGCCGTAGCCGAGCCGCCGCGCGAGCTCCGCCATGATCAGGTAGTCGTTGCGCGCCTCGCCGACCGGCTCGATCACCTTCTCGCGGAGACGAAACAGCGGCCCGTAGCTGACATACGAGTCGATCTCGAACATCGTCGTCGCGGGCAGGACGATGTCCGCGTACGCTGCGTCCGCGGTCAACTGCCGGTCGATCGTGACGAGGAAGTCGAGCTTCGCCAGCGTTTCCCGCCACACGCTCGTCTGCGGCCACGATGTGAGTAACGAGGCGCCGTGCACGATCAGCGCGCGGATCGGGTACGGGTCGCCGTCAAGCACCGCGTTCACGAGCCCGCTCGCGTGCGACTCGCCGCGATACTCGCTGTAGATCGGGAACGTGTCCCGCGCGACCGCCCGGTCGAGGTCGGGGTTCGGCTGGTTGCACGCGCGATTGATCGGGAAATGAGAGCCGGGCATCGCGAGCCCGATCCCGCCCGCGACGTCGAGCTGGCCCGCGAGCGCGAACGCACTGAACACGGCCCGGATCGCCTGCACGCCGCCGTCGCTGTACTCGAGACCGGTGTACATCACAGGGCACGCGCCGTTCGCGGACGAAATCCGCTGCGCGAGCCATTCGATCGTCTCAGCCGGCACGCCGGTGATTCCGGCGACCACGTCCGGCCGGAAATGCTGCACGTAGCGCGCGAGCTCGTCGAAACCGTGGCACCAGTCTTCGGCGAACTGCTCGTCGTAACGGTCTTCCTCGATGAGCAGATGGATGATCCCGAGCGCGAGCGCGCCGTCGCTGCCCGGGCGGATCGGAATCCAGCGCGCGCCGGTGCGTTCCGCGGTCTCCGTGCGGCGCGGGTCGATCGTGACAATCTCCGCGCCCCGCGCCGCCGCCGCCTCGAGACGGTGCATTTCCACCGGCGGCGAATCGGTCGCCGGGTTCGCGCCCCAGACCGCGATGAACGCCGCGTTCTCGATGTCCCAGAACAGGTCGGTGTAGTACCTTCCGAATGTGACATTCGGCGCGATCATCGCAAAGGATACATAACACAAGGCGCCGACGCCCATCGTGTTCGGCGAACCAAACGGAAACAGCACGTTCGACGCGCTCGACACGTTCACACCCGCAGGCTGGTACATGTCGCAGAGACTGAGCTCGAACGCGCCGCGGCCGGTGTAGATCGAGACAGCCTCCGGTCCGGATTCGCGCTTGATCCGCTCCAGGTTGTCCACGATCAGCTCGTACGCCTCGTCCCAGGAGCAGCGCTCGAACTCGTGCGCACCCTTCCGCCCGGACCGTTTCAGCGGGTGGCGGAGGCGGTGCTCCGAATAGACGATCTCCGGCGCGTGCTCGCCACGCCGGCAGATCACGCCGAGCGGGTGGCCGGAGTCGGCGCGGATGTCCGCGATCCGGCCGCCGTCCATCCCGACCTCGACCCAACACGCCGCCGGACACACCCCGCAGATCGCCTTCTTCCAGCGCAGCTCGCTTCCGTCGTCGGCTGCGGCTCGTGTCTCCGCTGCCGCCGCCGTCCCGGATTCGCCGTCCGCACGCATCGTCGAACTCCCCGTGACCGTATCCGCGATCCCTCTCCGGTGAAGGTAGAGCTGGCAAGTGCACCTGGCAATCGAAAGCGCACGGCCGCACTGATTTGCGTCGGTGATTCAACGGCGGGTGGCCCGGGGCTTCAGCCTCGGGTCTCATACACCGGTGGATGAACCGCTCATACCCTTGCCCTTGACTTCAGTCAAGGATGGGATGTTTCCGAAACGCTCCCCCCTTGCCCTTGACTTCAGTCAAGGATAATCAGACGGTTAGTATCGCCAGGTTCAATCACCCGTTGATCAGCG
>JAANWZ010000108.1 GCA_018263585.1 Calditrichota bacterium
CACAAACCGTTTGATCAACCGCGCGGGCGAGCCCGCACGGCCGGTACACAGTTGAAACACTGCTTCCAAGACCTACTAAAGATACCAAAGATACGCTGTCAGGGCTGTGACAGCGAACAACTCCCGGGCTCGTGAAAACGCATGGTTCGCGAGCCGCCAACCGTTTATCATTCATCGAAACCAGTCGATCCCGGCGGAGACAACGGGAGTTTGCGCGCCGGTGTTCGGAGCGGAGGAGCTCAATCGAGACTCCGCCCGAGCCGCGAGCCAGATGAGCAGGCCCGCGAGCGGGTGAACATCGACCCGCGCCGCCGCGCGCAGCCGGCTGCCGGAGACACGGCGCACCGGGAACCGGCCCGGACCGTCGGGTTCGATCACCGATACTGCGACGCCTCGCCCTGCGTGCAGGATCCCCGTGACCGCGAAACGCACCGACGCGAATTCGCCGCCGTGATTGGTCACACCGAACGACAGCATCCCGATTGCGCCGTGCTCTCCCCGGGAGAGTTCGCCGCGGAGATCGATCCGGTTCGCGCCCTGCTCCCGGCGCAGCAGCGCCCGCCCGCGAACTTGTGAATCGCTCGATCCGCCGGGCTCCCAACTGGCGTCCTCGATCGCCTGCAGTCGGAGTGTCGTATTTACAGCGAGCGCCGTTTCGTACGTGAGATGGGCGAGCGCACGCGTCTGTTCTTGCGACCCGGCGGCCGGTTCCGCGACATCGACCGCGACACCCGCAGCGAGCCGCCTGTCTCCCGGCAGCTTGTGCACCCAGTTGAGCTGACCGCCGGTTCGCCCGGCGGGGTCGGTTCCGAACGCGAGGTACGGGCGCGCGTGCAGGGACGCGAAACCAAGCGTCGCCCGCCACGCGCTCGCGAGCACGGCGTTCGCTTCGCCGAGGCCGGTCCCGGCAACGATCGCGCCGGCGTATGCGCCCGTGGACTGCCGTGTCGCCTCCGCCTCGATCACACGCTTTCGCCCGGGATCGCTGTGCGACCATGCGAGTGCGAACGCGGAGAAGCGACGGCCGGGAATCCGGAACCGGGCGGGGGCCTGGTCCGCGTCGATCGGCGCGTCGAACCGGTCGATCACGCCGATCGCCTCGAACTCACCGAGGCGCGCCGGCAGGTGTACGCCAAACCGCGCGCCGGCGTGCGTGCAGCGGAGCGTCTCCAGGTCCGCGGTTCGCCGTTCACGGTGGTCGCCCTGCACCGAATACGGGACGAAGCCGCCGTTCGCTCCGGCGCGCGCGTCATAATCGGCGACCCCGGCCCAGATGTCCGCGCTGAACGGTGCAGACTGTGAGCTCGCGGTGGTATCGGAAGACTCTCCGTTCGGGTCGTAGGAAACCGCCGCGCCGCGCCAGCCCCGGCCCTCCTCGCTCGACAGGTTCCTGCGTACGCCGCGCGCGCCGGTTCTCAGTGCGGCGCGGGGGTCTGTCGGTGACGCCCACGCCGGGGTCGAGGCAACAGTCCACCCGAGCGCGTGATCGACGCGGAAGTCGCCCGCGACCAGGCGCGTGCCCGCGGTCGAGTATTCGATTCCCGCGCGGAGCAGGTCGGCGCCGTTCCGTTCGCCGTCGTCCCGGGCGATGAGCGCACCGATTTCCGCCCGGTTGCGCGCGTATTCCGCCCGCAGGTAGTGTGCCGGGTAGGGGCTGGTCGTGACGTCCGTCGCGCGCGCTCTCAGATAGATCGACCCGGGCGGGAGTATGAGCTGCTCCCAGATCGATTCCGCCGACTGCTCGGGCGCATCGAGCAGCGCATCGACCGGGTCCGGGCTCCGAAACGCCGGCCCGCGCGCGAATGGAGACACGATCGCCCACGCCGAATCTGCCGCGCGGCCGGCCTGCCCGGAAACGGCTGTCGCGAAGATGAGTGCGGCGGCGGTGACGGCGCGGCCGTTCATCGACGCGCCTCGCTCCCCCCGCGCTCCGGCAGCCACGAAACCCCGAATGCCTCGCTCCAACCGAGCCACGGGTGATGGTCGTACGCCCCCTCCGCGGCGAACCACCGCCAGTACACGGCGAGCCCGAGGTGGAGGCGTTCGCTCGCGGAATCGTATCCGGCCCGCACCTCGAGCGCCTCGAACAGACGCGCCCGCACCCCGGCCCGGATCGCGGCCGGATGGTCCTGCTCGAACGGTGCTTCCAGATGAAGCGAGATCCGGTCGTCCAAGCGCCAGCTCGCGGCGAGAAACGCCTTCCGCCGCGGGACATGTTCACCGAAGTCGGAGAGCGGAGTGCTCGCGACGTCGAGCACAGACCCGCCGACGGAAACCGAGCGAACCTGCGCGAACAGGCCGAGATCCGCGCTCCAGAACCCGTCGCTCCCGTAGTTCCTGACACGCAGCTGCCCGTATGAGATCCCTGCGCCCGCGTGAACCGGTCCGAGCAGCCGTGTCGATGCGGATACGCCCGCCGCGCGTTCCGAATACAGCTCGCGCCCGAACGAGGAGAACCAGACACCGGCGTTGGCCGGTCCCGCGGGGCCGGTCGCGTCAATCCGGAACCGGTCGAATTCGCGCAGCCCGAACGAGCGGGAGAACGCTGAAGAGACGCCCCAGGTCGAGCGCAGCGCGGCGCCGGCGGGGTTGTACGCGCGCGCCGCGGGATGGAGCGGATCCGCCGCCGCCGTGCACGCGAACCCGAGCCGGCTCAGCACCGGGCCTCTCTGCTCGAACATCCCCCGGGCGAAACCGGGGAACAGAATGAGCGCGACGACGAGTAGAAGTTGGACCGGAACAGACGGATGCTGATGGGCGGGGGAGTCCGGCGTCGGGTTTCGCACGCGCGGGACTGTCTCTCTCATGTCTGCCCGGCCACGCATGCGCTGAAGATAGTGAATCGGAAAGCGGTCGGCAGCGTTTCAGTCGGCGGGCCATTTCGCCGCCCCGTTTCAGCTCTCGATCCCGCCGGCCTTTTTGTCACGGCGGTTGCTACGACGGGGATGTGGCAAGGTGGCGGATTCGTCATTCTGAAGGCCGCTCAAGCCGGTCTGTTTCGGCGGGAGCGGCCTGAACAAGGTCCGAGTTGGATGAAGGTAAACTCAATAATACCAAACGTTCAGCCAATCTGGACCTTCCCTTCACTGCGTTCAGGGTAAACTTCGCTTCGTCCACAGACCGACGTCGGACTTCGTTCAGAATGACGCACGAGATCCCCGGATCCAGATGAGATGATTCAGCAGGTCGTCTCCGCGCGCCGCGATTTGTCCCCGTACACCGGAAACAAGAAGCGGTGAGAGACGTGCACGGGACGAAACTCGTGCAAATAAAGGCGTTCGCCATTTGTCCCGCTCGTTGGTCTCTTCTTGACAACGGGAAGAGGACGAAGTAAGCTGGACCTATGCGCACACGCGTGATCACCAGATCGCACCTCGCCGTGATGCTGGCGCTCGCCGGCGGGCTGCTGCTCGCCGGATGCTCGCTCGAGCTGTTCCCGGAGCGTGACCCGGAACCGGTTGACCGTGACCTCGCGGACATCCTCGACCGCGACACGCTGCGTGTGATTACGCGCAACCATCCGCTCACCTACTACCTGTACCGGGGGACACGGCGCGGTTTCGATTTCGAGCTGCTGAACCGGTTCGCGGAGGAACAGGGACTCGTGCTCGATGTCGTGCTCCCGCCGACGTGGGGCGACATGATCCCGTACCTGCTCAGCGGGAAAGGGGATGTGATCGCGGCGATGATGACGGTCACCGACGACCGCAGGCAGCGGGTCGCGTTCACCCGGCCGTACCAGCAGGTGTGGCAGGTCGCGGTCGGGCGCAAGGACACGCTGCCGCCGATGACGATCGAAGAACTCGAGGACCGGACGATTCTCGTGCGCGAGGGATCATCGTACGACGAACGCCTGCAGGAGCTGCGCTCGAACGGGCTCGACTTCGAGATGGTCTATCATGACGAGCGCAACGAGCTCGAGGACCCGGTGCAGCTCGTCGCCGGCGACCGATATCCGCTCACCGTGGTGGACAACACGATCGCGCGGCTCGAACAGCATTTCTACCCCGACCTCGTGATCGGCGCGTCGATCAGCGAACACCAGCAGATCGCGTGGGCTGTGCGTCCGAACGCGCCCGAACTGCTCGCCGCGCTGAACGAGTACCTCCAGCGCCAGGACCGGAGCGCGTTCTTCAACATTCTCAAGAAGCGGTATTTCAACAGCCCGCGCCGGTTTCGCATCCACCGCGGCGCGCAGGTCGCGCAGTTCCGGGAGGGGCGGTTGAGCCGGTTCGACGACTACTTCCGCGCCGCCGCGGACAAGGTCGGGATCGACTGGCGACTGCTCGCCGCGCAGGCATACCACGAGTCGCGTTTCTACCCGGACAAGGTGTCGTGGGCCGGCGCGGTCGGGCTGATGCAGTTGATGCCCGCGACCGCGTCGTCGGTGGGAGTGGATGACCTCTACGACCCGCGCGAGAACATCATCGGCGGCGCGCGCTATCTGAATCGCCTGCTCCGGATTGTCGATGAGAACCTCGCGCCTGAGCGCGACGACTGGCGCAACCGGATCTGCTTCGCGCTCGCTGCGTACAACGCCGGGATGGGGCACGTGTTCAACGCCCGCCGGCTCGTGCGCGAACAGGGCGGCGACCCGGACGACTGGATCCAGGTCGCCGACGCGTTCGTCCTGCTCGAAAAGCCGGAGTACTACAGGCGGGAGGGGTACGCGTTCGTGCGCGGCCGGCAGGTGCGCGCGTACGTCGAGAACATCCTTCACCGCTACGACATCTTCTCCGACATCGTCCCCCGCACAGCCCCCGATGAGGAGAAACCCGCCGAGGACGCGAGCCTCGCGCTGCTCGACGTGCGGTGAGAGAAGTGCTTCCGCACGGCTCGTCACACCCCTGCATGCCCGCGGGGACGGGCCGCAGGCCGTCACCGCGGCTGAACGAACAGTGCGAGCATACTCACGCGGTCTCGCTCCGCGCTTGACGAGCAAGCGCGGGCACGAGGAAGTATGTGAAACCCGGGGCAAGCCCCGGACCACCCGCCGCCCTGTTCTGCCATTCTGGCAGGATTCCGTCCCGACCATGACGAACTCCGGCTCCGCTCCGGCTCTCTGTCCAGCGGGTGTGAGATGGCGTAACTGGTTGCGGCAGCGTAAATTGGCCGATTGCGGGAGCGCGGCTGCGAGAGGTGCGCAGTTTGCTCCGGCGGCAGTAGCAGAATCACCGGTTCCATCAGCTGAGGATCAGAGGCCATGCCGACGTACACCTATCACTGCACGGAGTGCGGGCATGAGTTTGATCTGTTTCACGGGATCAGCGAGCACGGCGACCGCGAGTGTCCGGTTTGCCACGGCGTCGCGCGGCGCAGGATCGGGCGCGGCGCCGGGCTCATCTTCAAGGGGTCTGGCTTCTACGAAACCGACTACAAGCGGAACGGATCCTCACCCTCGACAAACGGCGCCGAGGGACGTAAGTCACGGTCATCCTCGTCCGACGGCGAGCCGGAATCATCCGGCGCGAGCGAATCGACCCCGGCCGCCGGGAAGAAGAAGGAAGACAAGCCCGCGTGATCGTAGCGAAGACAACACGGCCCGGCTTCCCGCGGGGAGGCCGGGTTCGTCTTTGGCCGGCCGCGGCCTGCGCGGCACGGCGCCGCCAGCGTCCCTGAGTCCTCCGCCCCGCGCGCGGTTTCATTCCTTGCCCCGGACTTCAGTCCGGGATTCATCGCCTCCGCCGCCCGCGCGCGCGGTTTGACTCGCGAAAAGCCCCGCTCCTACCTTGCCTGCTGAAAAACCCAACCCACGGGCGGTGGTCGCCCGGCGGCGGAATCCCTTTCTCTGACAGCGAAACGCGGAGTGAGCGCAATGGACCTGCTTGCGGAACTGGGCATCAATGATGTGAACAAGGGTGCATGTCACGGCGCCGGCGGCTGGGTCGGCGGGGACGACCGCGACGAGCTCGTCTCATACAACCCGGCGACCGGCGAGCCGATCGCGACCGTGCTCCAGGCGAACGAACACGACTACGAATCGGTGATGGCGAAGGCGAGCGAGGCGTTCGCATCGTACCGGATGACGCCGGCGCCGGTGCGCGGGCAGATGATCCGTGACTTCGGCGACGCGCTCCGCGAAAAGAAGCCCGCGCTCGGCCGGCTTGTCAGCCTCGAGATGGGGAAGATCGTGCCGGAGGGCGAGGGGGAAGTGCAGGAGATGATCGACATCTGCGACTTCGCGGTCGGTCTCTCACGGCAGCTTTACGGGAGCACGATCAAGTCGGAGCGCCCGCGCCACCGGATGATGGAACAGTGGCACCCGCTCGGCGTGGTCGGCGTGATCACCGCGTTCAACTTCCCGGTCGCCGTTTGGTCGTGGAACGCGGCGCTCGCGGCGGTGTGCGGCGATCCGGTGATCTGGAAGCCGTCTTCGGAGGTGCCGCTGTGCGCGATCGCGGTGCAGAACATCGCGAACGAGGTCGCGAGCGCGCACGGGTTCGACGGCGTTTTCAACCTCGTCGTCGGTCGCGGGCGCACGGTCGGCGAACGCCTGATCAACGACCGCCGCATCCCGCTCGTCTCGTTCACCGGATCGACGGCGATGGGCAAGCGTGTCGGGGAAGTTGTCGGTAAGCGTCTCGGCAACACGATTCTCGAGCTCGGCGGCAACAACGCGGTGATCGTGACGCCCTCCGCGAACATCGAGATGGCGGTGCGGAGCGTACTGTTCGGCGCGGTCGGAACCGCCGGCCAGCGCTGCACTTCCACGCGCCGCGTGATCGTGCACAAGTCCGTCGCGGACGATTTCCTCAACCGTCTGATCGGCGCGTACAAGCAGGTGAAGATCGGCGACCCGCTCGAACAGGGAACGCTGATGGGTCCGCTCGTGAACGAGGCCGCGGTAGAGGAGATGATGGAGGCGATGGAAACGCTGCGCGGGCTCGGCGCGGAGGTGCTGTACGGCGGCGGGCGCGTCGAGGGGAACGGGCATTTCGTCGAACCGGCGATCGTCCGGGCCGGGCACGACTGGGAGATCGTGCACAACGAAACATTCGCCCCGATCCTCTACATTCACGAGTACGAGGATTTCGAACAGGAGGCGCTCGCGTGGCACAACGAGGTCCCGCAGGGCCTGTCGTCCGCGATCTTCACGAATGACCTGATCGAGGCGGAGCTGTTCGTCTCGCCGATCGGCAGCGATTGCGGGATCGCGAACGTGAACCTCGGCACCTCCGGCGCGGAGATCGGCGGCGCGTTCGGTGGTGAAAAGGAAACCGGCGGCGGGCGCGAGTCCGGGTCGGACGCGTGGAAGGCGTACATGCGCCGGCAGACGAACACGGTCAACTATTCGCACGATCTCCCGCTCGCGCAGGGGATCAGGTTCGGGGATTGAACCCGCGCGCCGCGGATCCGATTGCGGAGCACCCCGAACAGCAGACAGTAACAGGGCGCCGGGAGGTGGAGTTGAAGCCGTCTCCCGGCGCTCGAGTGAAGGAGCGTTCATTTCGACATGGCCGCATCGACGCCTGAAATCAGGAACAGGAAGGCGTTCCACGACTACCACATTTCGGAGCGCCTCGAGGCCGGGATTGCGCTGAGCGGGACGGAGGTGAAGTCCGTGCGCGCGGGGCGTGTGTCGATGCGGGACGCGTACGTCGATTTCACCGGGCGCGAGCCGCTTCTCATCGGGCTCTCGATCGCAGCGTACGAGAACCGCGGCTACGCCGACCACGGTGTGTTCCGCCCGCGCAAGCTGCTGATGCACCGCCGTGAGATCAAGCAGTGGAAACGGCAGGTGCAGGAAAAGGGGTACACCGCGATCCCGCTGCGTGTATATTTCAACGATCGCGGTTACGCGAAGGTCGAGCTCGGGCTCGCGAAGGGCAAGCGCCAGTACGACAAGCGGAAGGCGATCGCGGCACGGGACGCCGAGCGCGAGGTGGAGCGCGTGAAGAAGGAGATGCAGAGCTGGAATCGCTGACGGACAACCCGGCGCCGGCGGTGAAGGAGAGCGAACGGATCCGTCTCCGCGAGGTGCTCCGTCCAATTCGCGGTGACCTGAAGGCGTTTCGCCGGCAGTTCCGCGAGGTGCTGCGCTCCGGGATCTTCGTCGTCGATCAGGTCGCGGCCCACCTCGTCCGTTCCCGCGGCAAGGGGCTGCGGCCCGCGCTCACCCTGCTTTCCGCGCGCGCGAGCGGGGCGCAGGGACCGTTGCCGGAGCGCACGCTCGTCGCCGCGCTCGTCGTCGAAATGCTGCACACGGCGACGCTCGTCCACGACGATGTCGTCGATCGCGCTGATGAGCGCCGCGGCCGGCCGACGCTCAACCTCGTGTACAACAACAAGGTCGCCGTCCTGTTCGGCGATTTCATGCTCGCTCGCTCGCTGCAGGGGATGCTCGCGCAGCGCAAGCTCGAGGTGCTCGACCTGTTCAGCGATTGCGCGATCCGGCTCTCGCGCGGGGAACTCGTCGAGGCGATCTCCGCCCGCAAACTGGACATGGACAAAGCCGGCTACTTTCAGATGGTCGGCGACAAAACGGCAAGCCTGATCAGCGCCGCGTGCCAGATGGGGCCGCTGTCCCTCGACAGGGGCGAGGCATTCACCGAGCCGCTCGCGAAGTACGGCGAACTCGTCGGCGTCGCCTATCAGATCCGCGACGACCTGCTCGATCTCGGCGACGGTTCGAAACGGATCGGCAAGCCGATCGGGCTCGATCTCGGCCAGGCGAAGGTCACGCTCCCGCTGCTGCACGCGCTCGAACAGCTCGGGACGACGCAGCGCGCGCACGTGCTCCGGGCGCTGCGCCGGTCGAAGAAGCGCGACAAGCGGGGCAAGCGCACCGATCTGCGCGAAGTGCGGGCAATGATCGAGGAGCACGGCGGGATCGACTACGCGCGCGAAATCGCGCACGAGTACTCGGGGAGAGCGCGTGAAGTGCTCGAGGCGCTCCCGCGCAGTGAATACCGCGACCGTCTCGCCCAGTTCGCGCGCTTCGCCGCCACGCGAGACCGGTAACCGGGAACAGGCGTGCCGGAGCGGGTGATCCGTGAGATTCCATCCGACGGCGGCAGACAGCGTCATTCTGAACGCAGCCCGATGTCAGTATATCGGGCGAAGTGAAGTTTATCCTGAACGAAGTGAAGGGAAGGTCCAGGTAAACAACCGTGCGACTACGAAACCGCGAGGACCACGCGCACAGATGACCTGCAGGAACCGAATCGCGGCCGCTCTGGCCGCGTTGCTGTTTGTCGCGGCTGGGTGCAGCCGTGTCCCCGTCAGCGAAACCCGCACGCTGATGGGTACGCAGGTGACGATCACCGTGCAAGACTACGACAATGACAAGCTGGACGGCGGCCAGCTCCCCGCCGCGATGGACTCGGCGTTCGTCGAGATCGCGCGCATCGAGGATCTCGCGAGGTGGGACGAGTTGAAGAAGCTGAACGCGTGGGCGGGGTATCAGGCGGCCCCGATCGGGGAGGAACTGATCGGGCTGATCGACCGCGCGTACCAGATCGCGGAGAACACCGGCGGCGCCTTCCGGCCCGACCTCGGCCCGCTCACGAACCTGTGGGGGATCGGCACGGACGAGGCGCGGCTCCCGGCGTACTGGGAGATCGAGGAGGCGCTCGATCTGATTTCGCAGACGGTGTTTACGATCGAGGACAGCGTGTACGCGCGGCTCGATCCGGACGGCGCTTCGCTCGACCTCGGCGGTGTCGCGAAGGGGTACGCGGTCGATCGCGCGTGCTTCGTGCTCGACGATCTCGGGGTCACAGCGGCGATGGTGGAAGCGGGCGGCGACCTGCGCGTGTTCGGGCGGAAACCGTCGCGCGAACCGTGGCGGATCGCCGTGCGCCACCCGCGCGAGCTCGACCGGTTCTACACGATCATCGAGCTCCACGAGGGCGCGGTCGCGACCTCCGGCGACTACGAGCGCTACTTCGAAGTCGATGGCGGCCGGTACCATCACATCTTCGACCCGGAAACCGGCTACCCGAGCCGGGCGTCGATCTCGGCGACCGCAATCGCGGAAACGTGCGCCGGCGCGGACGCGTACGCGACCGCCTTCTTCGTGCTCGGGCCGGACGCCGCGGTCCGCCTCGCCGGCGGTCTCGAACTGCCCGCGCTCGTGATCGACGAGAACGATGACGGTGAGCTTGTCAGCCGGCAGACGTCGAGTTTCGCAAGGCTCCGCGCCGATGAACGCCTCGACCCGGAGCGGTAGTGGGTTCGCGCGCGCGCATTGCGGTGCTCCGGTTCAGCTCGCTCGGGGACGTTCTCTGCACGGGGCCGGCCGTGCGCGGGCTGAAGCGCGCGTTCCCGGACAGCGAAATCGTCTATCTTACGACCGGTCCGTACCGTGAACTCGCCGCGGCGCTGCCGGGCGTCGATCGCGTCGCGGTTGTCAGCCGGCGGGGAGCGGCGTTCACGCGTGATCTGCGCGCGCTCGCGGGCGAGGGCGGCTGGGATGCCGTCGCCGACCTGCAGGGGTCCCCGCGCAGCCGGATCGCACGGCGGGCGCTCGCCGGGGCGCGGGAGGTCGTGGACAAACCCCCGCGGCTGCGGCGGTTCGCGTTGCTCGCCGGGCGCGTGCGGATCGGCCGGTTCCTCCCCGTGCCGAAACGGATGCTCGCGAACCTCGCGCCCTGGGGCGTGGAGGATGACGCCGGTACGCTCGCGGTCGAGATCGCGGAGACGGCGCGGGATGCAGTTCGCGAGCGCTGGGGCGGGTGGGTCGAGGACGCGGTCGTAACCGTGCCCGGCGCGAAACACGCGACGAAATGCTGGCCCGGCTCGTACTGGAGGGATCTCGTCGAGGCGCTGCCGGATGAGATTCCGGTCGTCGCACTCGGGTCGGCGGGAGAACTGCCCGATGAACTGCGCGGGCTCGCCGGCGGGCGTGTGCTCGACCTCACCGGCGAGACGTCGATCCTCGAGTCGGCGGCTGTGCTCGAACGCGCCCGGGTTGTGATTTGCGGCGATACGGGTCCGATGCACCTCGCGGTCGCGGCCGGCGCGCCGCTGGTTGCGCTGTTCGGGCCGACGGTCCGCGAGTTCGGCTTCTTCCCGTTCCGTCACACGCATTCGGTGGTGCTCGAACGCCCGCTCGCGTGCCGGCCGTGCAGCGCGCACGGCTCTTCGCGCTGCCCGCTCGGCCATCACCGCTGTCTGCGCGAAATCCGGCCGTGGGAGGTGCTGGCCGCGGCGGCGGGGGTGCTCCGCTCCGCGGGCCGGTTCGATGATGCGGCGGAACTGGCGCACTCGGCACGGTAACCCGGTACTCTGTTCATGGTGTGGAGAACTCTGTACAACCTAATCGCGGTTCCCCTGCTCAAGCTCGCGCTGTTGCTCGCGGGGTTCGGGCGGGAGAAGGTGCGGCGCGGGATCCGCGGCCGGCTCGGCGAAGGGGAACGGTTGCGGATCGCGCGCTCGCGCTGCCGTGTCGGCGCGCCGCGCGTGCTCGTGCACTGCTCGTCCGCGGGCGAGCTCGAGAGTGCGATTCCGTTGATTCA
Organism: Calditrichota bacterium; assembly: GCA_018263585.1. GTDB lineage: Bacteria > Electryoneota > Electryoneia > Electryoneales > Electryoneaceae > JAANWZ01. Next base: position 11,460 of record JAANWZ010000108.1, read on the forward strand.
ACAGCTCCGTGCGCACGCCCACCCGGCGATCGTGCTCAGCTACTACTCGCCGTCCGCGGTGGAACGGGTGAGCCGGCTGCGGGGACTCTCCGACCACATCTACCTGCCGTTCGACTCGTCGCGCCGGATGCGGCGGCTGTTCGACACGCTCGCGCCGCAACTCGTGCTCATCGTCAAGCACGACGTGTGGCCGAATCTCGTCTGGGAGGCGGAGCGGCGCGGGGTTCCGGCGGTGCTCGTGAACGCGTACTTCCGCCCCGATTCCGAGCTGCTGCGCTGGCGGATCCTGATCCCGTTCGCGCGGGAACTGTACCGGTCGCTCGCGGAAATCCACGCGGTCGGGCCCGCCGACGCGCGCCGGTTCGGGTTCATCACGCGCCGGCGGATCCCGGTGTACGCCGCCGGCGACTCGCGGTTCGACCGGGTGATCGAGCGCGCGCACGCGAGCCGCGCCGACCAGGGAACGCTCGCCTCGCTGCTCGCCGGCCGGCCGGTGTTCGTCGCGGGCAGCAGTTGGCCGGCGGACGAGACGATGCTCGCGGGCGCATGGAGCGAGGTGCGGGAGGCGGTCCCCGGCGCGACGCTGCTCCTGATCCCGCACGAGCCGACAGAGGAACATCTGGCCGAGAGCGAGCGCGTGTTCGAACCGTACGATGTGTCGCTACTGAGCGCGCTGAACGGTGACGCGGAGGTCGTGCTCGTGGACCGGATCGGCATCCTCGCCGGGTTGTACGGCCTCGGTTCCGGCGCGTATGTCGGCGGCGGGTTCGGCGCGGGAGTGCACTCGGTGAGCGAACCGGCGGTGTTCGCCATCCCCGTCGCGTTCGGCCCGAACCACGCGATGAGCGCGGAGGCTCGCGAACTGCTCGCGCTCGGCGGCGCGCGGCTGATCCGCTCCGCGGACGACCTCTCGCGCTTCATCGTTGCGACACTGACCGCCTCCGACGCTGCGCGCGTGATGGGCGGGAAAGCGGGTGAGTACGTCCGCCGCCGTGCCGGCGCCGCGGAACGGATGGCGGCGCATTTCGCGCGCTCGTACCTTCGCGCGTAATGCCGGTTCATAGCCGGGTGGAGTGTCCGTCATTCTGAACGCCGCGTCAGCGGCGTGAAGAAGGTCCAGTTTCAGCACCGGCGAATCGAGACAGCAACCCCATCGTAGTCGGACCTTCTTCCGCCCTCTGGGCGTCAGAATGACACAACGGAACGAGCATATCAGATATGAACCGGCAGCAGAATCCGGCCGCGCATGAACCCTCCAACCCTCCAGGTCCGCAACGGCGATGAACGACCTTTCCGCACAGAATCGCCTGCTTGAGTTTGCCGGGGTCGGCGTCTCGTTCGCGGGCCGGCGCGTGCTGCGGGATGTGTCGTTCTCCGTGCGCCGGGGTGAACTGGTTGTGCTCGCGGGGCGGAGCGGGGCGGGGAAGACGACGGTCGTGCGCGTCGCCGCCGATCTACTCCGGCCGGAACGCGGGACCGTGCGCCGTTCGCTGCCGGACGAACGGGCCCGGGGCGGAGCGGGCGTGCCCCGGATCGGAGTCGTGCGCCAGCAACCGGAGAACCAGCTCGTCGCCGGGACCGTCGAGGAGGAAGTCGCGTTCGCGCTCGCGCTCGCCGGGTTGCCTGCCGGTGAGATCCACGACCGTGTCCGCGACGCGCTCGCCGCGACCGGGCTGACAACGCTGAAACAGCGCGCGCCGCACACGCTCTCCGGCGGAATGATGCAGCGACTCGCGGTCGCGGCCGGCGCTGCGTGCCGGCCCGAGCTGTGGCTGCTCGACGAGCCGACCGCGTACCTCGACCCGAACGCGCGCGGCGAGTTCTACTCCCTGCTGCGCAGGCTGCGGCGGGAGACGGCGGTGCTGTACGTCGCATCGAACCCCGACGAATGGACGCTCGGGGACCGCCTGATTCTGCTGGACGAGGGGCGCGTGGTCGCTGATGACACGCCGGACCGCGCGCTCGCATCGGGCGCCGTCGAGCGGGCGGGGCTGGTTCCGCCGCGGATGCACCTGCTCCGGGCTGCGCTTGCGAATCGTGAGACCTCGCCCGCATCGCGTGCTCGCGGCGAGGGGTCCGGCCACCTCCCGGAGTCGGGGAACGTGCGCCCGGCGCCGGTACCTTCCGCGGCGCCGGCGACGTCTCCGTTCGTGCGCGCGCGCGCGCTGTACGTGAACCGGCGCGATCTGCTCGGCCCGGAACAGCGCGTGCTCAGCGAACTGGACCTGACCGTGGCCGGCGGCGAACGAATCGCGCTCGTCGGCCCCGGCGGCGCGGGGAAGACGACGTTACTGGAAGCGCTCGCCGGGCTGTTACCGGTCGCCGCCGGCGAGCTGGACACGTGCCGCTGCTCCGTCCCCGCGGACGGCGGCCGGAGCGGAATCGCGCTCGCGTTTCAGTTTCCCGAGCGGAGCTTCTTTGCGGAGACCGTGCGCGAGGAAGTCGCGTACGGCCTGCGCAATCACGGCAGCAGCCGGGATCACGCAGCCCGCGGCGCAGATGAAGCCCTGCGCGCGGTCGGGTTGGAGCCGGAGGCGGTTTCGCAGCGCAGCCCGTTTACATTGAGCGGGGGAGAGGCGAGACGGGTCGCGCTCGCGTGCGTGCTCGCGCTCCGGCCGCGGCTGCTCCTGCTCGACGAACCGACGGCCGGGCTCGATGACCACGACGCGGATCTCGTCGGCGAGATCATCCGCGCGCAATCCGCCGCCGGCGCGGCTGTGATCGCGAGCGGGCACGATCTCGACCGCTTCGCCGACTGGTGCGAGCGCTGGGTGCTCGTGGACGGCGGGCGCGTCGTCCACGACGGCGACCCGCGCAGGCTCTGGCCCGATCACGGCCCGGATCTGTGGTCCGCTCCCGCCACCGTCCGCGCGTGGCGTGAATCCGGCCGGGCAACGTCGCGGATGCCGGGCGTTTCCTTCGCCGCCGTGCTCGGAGCGGTCGCGCGCGGTGCTTGCGATGCGAGTGCGGATGAGTGAGCTTCACGGTTGCAGATGCGCCGGCAGCTTGTGGGCGGAACGATGCACGAGAAGTTGAAAGGAATCGAAACCACGCGCGGACAGTTCGCGCGCGAGATCGACGCGGTGGACTCGCCCGGCGGGCTCGAGCAGCTGCGAGTCCGCTACCTCGGGCGCAAGGGACTGATCGCGAACCTGTTCAAGCAGATCGGCGGCCTCGACCCGGAGATCCGCGGCGAGTTCGGCAAGGCGCTGAACGCGTTCAAGCAGGAGGCGACGGAACGCGTCGAACGCGCCGAACGCGAACTCGCGGAGCGCGAAACGCTCGCGGGCGTCGATCCGACGCTGCCGCCGCGCCCGCGGAACCAGGGTGCGTACCACCCGCTCACACTCGTCGAGCGCGAGGTGAAGCGGATCTTCTCGAAGATGGGGTTCGCAATCGTGCGCGGCCCGGAGATCGAGGATGTGTGGCACAATTTCGACGCGCTGAACACGCCGCATTGGCACCCGTCCCGCGACGACACCGACACGCTGTACATCGAGGGCGACGACAACCTGCTGCTGCGCACGGAAACGAGCCCGGTGCAGATCCGGACGATGCAGCGGCAGAAACCGCCGATTCGGATTGTCGCGCCGGGACGTGTGTTCCGCAACGACAAGCCGGACCCGACGCATTCGCCGATGTTCACGCAGGTCGAGGGGCTGTACGTCGATCGCGGCGTCACGTTCGCCGACCTGAAGGGGACGGTGCTCCAGTTCTACCGGCACCTGCTCGGTTGGCGGATCTCGACGCGGTTCCGCCCGCACTTCTTCCCGTTCACCGAACCGTCGGCGGAGGTCGATGTCAGTTGCCCGTTCTGCGCAGGCTCCGGCTGCCGCATCTGCAAACAGTCCGGCTGGATCGAGGTCGGCGGTTCGGGGATGGTCGATCCGAACGTGTTGGAAATCGTGGACATCGACCCGGAGATCTACACCGGATGGGCGTTCGGGCTCGGGATCGAACGGATGGCGATGCTGCTCTACGGCGTCGATGACATCCGCCTCTTCTACGAAAACGACATCCGTTTTCTCGCCCAGTTCGGAGGGCGGCGATGAAGGTCTCGATCAACTGGCTGCGTGAATTCGTCGAGTTCGACGAGAGCGCGGAGCAGGTCGGGGACATCCTCACGCGGCTCAACTTCGAGTGCGAGTCGATCGAACCGGTGCGCCGCTACGTCGCGGGCGTGAAGGTCGGGCGCATCCTCGAGAGCCGGCCGCATCCGAACGCGGACAAGCTGCTGCTGGCGAAGGTCGATGTCGGCGGCGACGTGCTGCCGATCGTGTGCGGCGCGCCGAACTGCCGGGAAGGGCTGATCGTGCCCGTCGCGACGCCGGGCACTCGTCTCGGCGGGTTCACCGTGGAGGAGCGCAAGCTGCGCGGGGAACTGTCGCGCGGGATGATCCTCTCCGAACGGGAAATCGGGATCAGCGACGATCACAGCGGAGTGCTCGAGCTGGACGAGAGCTTCGCGGTCGGCCGGGCGTTCGACAGCGTGCTGCCCGCGGACGACACGGTGCTCGAGTTCGAGGTGACGGTGAACCGGCCGGACGTGCTCTCGCAGCTCGGGATGGCGCGCGAGCTCGCGGCGTACTGGAACCGCCCGCTGCGGCGGCCCTCGTTCGACGTCGAGGAACTCCCCGACAGGCGTGCGGAAGACGAGATGAGCGTCGAGATCGCCGCCGCGGAACAGGGTCCGCGCTACGTCGCGCGCAAGGTGACAGGCGTGACCGTCGGGCCGTCCCCGCTGTGGATGAAAGCTCGCCTGCACAGCATCGGCCAGCGTCCGATCAGCAACGTGGTTGACATCACGAACTACCTGCTGTTCGAACTCGGGCACCCGCTGCACGCGTTCGACGCGGAACACGTCCGGGACGGCCGCATCATCGTGCGGATGGCGGAGGAGGGGGAGCGGTTCGTCACGCTCGACGATCGCGAACGGTCGCTGCTCGCCTCCGACCTGATGATCGCCGATCCGGAGAAAGGTATCGCGCTCGCGGGCGTGATGGGCGGCGCGAACAGCGAGGTGAGCGAGCTAACGAACGACGTGATCATCGAGGCGGCGTACTTCGACCCGCCGACGGTGCGCGCGACGGCGAAACGGCTCGCGCTTTCGTCGGAGGCGTCGCGGCGGTTTGAACGTGGGTCGGACCCGGCGATGCCGCCGTATGCCGCCGCCCGCTGCGCGGAGATGTACCGCCGGTTCACTGGAGCGCGTGTGCTCGCGGGGCATGTGGACGCGTACCCGAACCCGATCGACCCGCCGCTGATCCGCTACCGGCCCGGCCGCGCGAAGCTCGTGCTCGGGTTCGATGTGCCCGCCGGCACCGCCGCCGGCGTGTTCCGCGCGCTCGAGATGGACGTGGAGGAGGATCGGGATTCGCTCGCGGTGACCGCGCCGAGTTTTCGCCCCGACCTCGAACGTGAAGTTGACCTGATCGAGGAGGTCGCGCGCCACGTCGGATACGAGCAGGTCCCGGTCGCCGAGGAGTCGCGGGTCGTGCTCAGCGCGGCCGACCCGGAGATCGAGCGGGTGATCGACACGGCGCTCGACACGATGGTCGCGCTCGGGTTCGGTGAGGTGGTGAATTCGGCGATGACGTCGGCGGAAGATCACGACGCGTTCGCCGGCGGCCTCGCCCCGCCGCGGATTCACAAGCCGATCAACCCGGAGATGAACGTGTACCGGGCGAGCCTGATCCCCGGCCTGCTGCGCGTCTTGGAGCATAACGTGAACCGCGGTCTGGAAGACGTTTTTCTTTGCGAAGTTGGCCAGGTCGGCGGCCGGGGATGGTTCGGCATCGAGGAGGAGCAGCGCGTTCATCTCGGGTTTGTCGCGGTCGGGTCGCTGCGCCCGCCCGCGTACGACCGTGAGCCTGAAATGCTTGATCTCCCTGACTTGAAGCGGATTGTCATCGACATCGCGCGTGGTCTCACGCTTGACATCCCGGAGCGTTTTTCCTATGATGTTCCGGACAACCTGCTGCTCGGCATTTCGGTGACATCGAATGACGCTGATAGCCGGGCGATCGCGGGATTATTGAAAGAAGAGGTTGCAGAGCGGTTCGGGCTTGACAGGCCGGTGTATGTCGGGGAGGCCGACCTCGAGCGCTGGGTGCGGCCGCACGCCGGCGACCTGCGCAGGCCGGGCATCATCGGCGGCTATCAGCCGTTTTCCCGTTTCCCCGCCAGTGTTCGCGACGCGGCGTTCGTTGTGCCGTTCGCGGTAGCCGCAGAGCAGGTTCGGGAAATAATCAGCGAACACGCGGACGAGTTGCTTGAGCACATCACTCTGTTCGATCTTTACCAGGGTCGCCCACTCGGAGAACACGAGCGCAGTCTCGCGTTTCGTTTCGTCTTCCGCGCGGAGGACCGGACGCTGACCGATGACGAGATCGACCCGCGTCTGCGCGCGATCGTGGACGCGGTCCAGTCGCTGCCCGGCGTCCGCCTGCGGGGAGACTAGCCGGTGGTACGGCACACGGAGGCGCCGTTAGATCGTGGACACGTTTTCTCCGGGCCTGGGCGACATGAAGCTGCTGGAAGAGAAGATCGGGAAGCTGATCCAGCGGCAGCGCACGCTGAAGGAGGACAACCGCCGGCTCAGCGAAGAGCTGACCGCCGCGCGGAGTCAACTGGAGGAAATGCACGCGAAACTGGAGGAGGTCCGGCGGGAACTGGCCGGGGCGAAGGAAGAGCGCCGAGATTTCGCGAAGGAAAAGACGATTCGCAACAAGCTGAGCGCCCTGCTCGAGAAGTTGGAGGAGCTGGACGTGTGAGCGCGGGGTGAGCTCGGCCGGTAGTATCGTTCCCAGGGGGCGATTGGAACCGGAGCGGCAGCTCCATGGTGAATCAAACGCGCGTTGTCAACGTATCGATTTTCGGAGATGAGTATCCGATCCGCGCGCAGGTCTCCGACGAGGAGTACGTGCGCAAAATCGCGGCGTATGTTGACGATCGGATGACGGAGATCGAGCAGTCGATGAAGCCGTCATCGACGTTGAAAGTCGCGATTCTCGCGGCTCTGAATATCGCGGATGAACTGATGACGACCCAGGAGGATCGTGATCGCACGGTAAGCGCGTATCGTGAACGAATTGCCTCGCTGACCGCGCGGCTCGATGACGCGCTCGCGGAATCGTAGCGCGGCGGCGGGCAAATCGCTATCCCTGCATTTTGCTTCGCGACATTGATTGAGAACCAACACTCTCAATTCAGGGAGTTCGGCTTCGTCCGTGACGGGCAGGCCTTGCCGGCCCCGCCGGTTCAAGGAAGTCCAACACGGATGAGCGGACACCCACTATGGCGAACCCTGCGTTCTCCAATCCAACTCGCGAAGGTGCAGGGATTTGTCTATTCCGCTGGTGGACGTTCGTCCGCCCGCAAGGAGATAAACCGACATGGAAACCCTCCCGTTGTTGCTCGGCCTGCTCGCCGGTGTGATCGCCGGCGGAGTCGCAGCCTGGCTGATCAAGTCGCTGTCAGACCGTACGAGAGTCCATTCCGCCCGCCAGCAGGCGGAGACAATCATCGCCGATGCCCGCCGCGACGCGGAGAACAGCAGACGTGAAGCCCTGCTTGAAGCCCGCGACGAGGCGCTCGCGGAGAAGCAGAGGATGGAGCTCGAGGTCGAGAAGCGGTTCGAAGATCTCCGCAGGCAGGAGAAGAAGATCGGCGACCGCGAGCTGTCTGCAGAGAAACGCTTTGACCGCGCCCGCCAGCGCGAACGTGAGCTGAAGGATCGGGATCGGAATCTGCGCAAGCAGGAGCGCACGCTTTCCGACAAGGACGAGAAGCTGAACGAGCTGATAGCGGAGCACGAGCAGACGCTCGAACGCCTTGCCGGGAAGAGCTCGGCGGAGGCACTCGAGGAGTTGCGCGCGACGTTGATCGACAGGGCGCGCGCGGATTCCGCCCACATCGTCAAGGAGATCCTGGACGAGGCGCGCGCGGACGCGAACCGTGAGGCGAGGGAGCTGATCGTGCAGGCGATTCAGCGCACCGCCGCCGACCACACCGCCGAAATGACCGTCTCCACCGTCGATCTGCCGAACGATGAGATCAAGGGCCGGATTATCGGCCGCGAGGGACGGAACATCCGCGCGCTCGAGGCGGCGACCGGTGTGGACATCATTGTCGATGACACACCGGAGACAGTTGTCGTTTCCTGCTTCGACCCGGTGCGGCGCGAGCTCGGACGGATGGCGCTGGAGAAGCTGGTCGCGGACGGCCGCATTCATCCCGGGCGCATCGAGGATGTCGTCAACAAGGCGGAGAAAGAACTCGACGAGCGGATCATTGAGCTCGGCCGGAACGCGGTCACTGAGGCGAAGGTGCACGGCCTTCACCCGGAGCTTATGAAAGCTCTCGGAAGGATGCACTACCGGACGAGTTACGGCCAGAACCAGCTCCGTCACTCGGTGGAAGTCGCGAAGATCATGGGGATCCTCGCGGCGGAGCTCGGCTTCAACGCCAAGCTTGCGCGCCGTTGCGGCCTGCTTCATGACATCGGCAAGTCGATCGACCGTGAATCGGAAGGGACGCATGTCCAGCTCGGCGCGCAGCTCGCGAAGAAACACGGCGAGCCGCCCGAAGTGATCAACGCGATCCTCTCGCATCACGGCGACACGCCGCCCGACAATGCACTCTCCGTGCTCGCGGCCGCCGCCGATGCGATCAGCGGATCGCGTCCCGGCGCCCGCCGCGAGAGCCTCGAATCGTACGTCCAGCGCCTGCACGACCTCGAGGAGATCGCCGCCGGATTCGACGGCGTGAACAAGGTGTACGCGATCCAGGCCGGCCGGGAAGTGCGGATCATCGTGGAAAACGGCAAGGTGAACGACGCGTACGCGGACGTGCTCGCGCGCGACATCGCCGAGAAGATCGAGCAGGAACTGACTTATCCCGGCCAGATCAAGGTGACCGTGATCCGCGAATACCGCGCGTCCGGCGTGGCGAAGTGATTGTGTCCCATGCTGCGGCTGAGCCTGTTCGCGGACAGTGCGCGGTCCGCGGCACGGTCCTGCCGACACGACGGAACGGTTGAGCCCGGCGCAGTGCGCCGGGCTCAGACTGTTGAAAAAGGCGTGATTGTCCGTCATGCTGAACGAAGTGAAGCAGGTCCAGGTTTGTAAAGGGTCAGTCTCATGAGCCAACCTGTTGATAACTCGGACCTTTCCTTCACTGTGTTCAGGACATGCTTCCGCCGCCTGCGGCGGCGTCAGAATGACACTTTACCGGCGGTCCGCGGTTGATCAAGCCTGAAGTACTTTGTCAGCAGTCTGAGCCCGGCGTAACCCGCCGGGCTCGTTGCTTCACGGCGGATTTCTTCGTTCCTTCCGGTGGCTTGCTTTCGCAGGGGATCGATCAGCGTCGGAGAGAGGACGGTGGCGTCAGGAGCGGACTTTCTGATCGGGGATATGCCGCTCGGGCTTTCATGGCTCGACCACGTAGCGCGTGCGCGGGTGAAGCTCGGGATCGCCGGCGGCGCGAAGGAACGAATGGAGGCGGCACGCGAGGTCGTGGAATCCGTGCTCGCAGGCGGCCAGCCTGTCTACGGCGTGAACACAGGCTTCGGCAGATTCAGCGAAGTGCGGATCGACGACGAGGATCTCGGCCGCCTGCAGGAGAACCTGATCCGTTCCCACGCGAGTGGGGTCGGGCCGGACCTGCCGGCTGAAATCGTGCGCATGGTCCTGATTGCGAAGGCGACCTCGCTCGCGCGCGGGTACTCCGGCTGCCGGCCGGAGCTCGCCGAGCTGCTGGTGGAGATGTACAACCGCGGTGTGTTGCCGGTGGTTCCGGCGCACGGGAGCGTCGGCGCGTCCGGTGACCTCGCGCCGCTCGCGCATGTCGCGCTCGTGATGATGGGCGAGGGCGAGGCGGATGTGGATGGCGAGCGATTGCCCGGCGCGGAGGCGCTCGCGGAGGCCGGTCTCGAGCCTATCAGGTTCGGCCCGAAAGAGGGGCTCAGCATTATCAACGGGACGCAGGTCTCCGCTGCACTGGCTGCGCACGCCTGGCTCCGGCTCGACCGGCTCGCGCGCGCCGCGGACGTCGCCTGCGCGTGGACCGTCGAGGGGGTCGCGGGGCTGACGTCCCCGTTCGACCCGCGCGTGCACCTCGTCCACGGCCACGCCTGCGCGGTCGAAAGTGCGGAAGCGATCCGCGAAGCGATCGCGGGCAGTGAGATCCTCGCGAATGAGCGGGCGAATCGGGTCCAGGACCCGTACGCGATCCGTTGCGCGCCGCAGGTGCACGGCGCCGTGCGGGAAGTGATCGACAACATGCACCAGACACTCGAAACCGAGCTGAACGGGGTCACCGACAACCCGCTCGTGTTCGCGGCGACCGGGGACGTGATCTCGGGCGGCAATTTCCACGCCGAACCGCTCGCGCTCATTTCCGACCAGCTCGCGGTGCTCGGAACCGAGCTGGCGTCGATCAGCGAACGGCGCACGTTCCTGCTCACCGACGCGTCCATCACCGGACTGCCGCCGTTTCTCGTCGAAGAGGGCGGGCTGAACAGCGGGTTCATGCTGCATCATGTCACGCAGGCGTCGCTGGTGAGCGCGTGCAAGACCCTGTCGCACCCGGCGTCGGTTGATACGATCCCGACCTCCGGCGGGCGGGAGGATCACGTGAGTATGGCGACGTGGGCCGGGTTCAAGGCGTGCGAGGTCGCCGACCGCGCGGCGACCGTGCTCGCGATCGAGATGCTCGCCGCGGCGCAGGCGGTGGATCTGCGCGCGCCGCTCGCGCCCGGCCCGAAGATCGGCGAGCTCCATAAGAGCCTGCGCGAACGCGTGCCCGTGCTCGAGCGCGACCGGTACGCCAAGCCGGACATCGACGCCGCCCGCGCCTGGTTGCTCGCGCAGGAGTGGTGACACGGGCCGATCCGGAGAGCCGCCGCATGGGACGCACGATCATCACCGGCGCCGCGGTGCACCGTCACGGGCGCCGATGGGACGAGACCGACGCCGAGCTCCTGATCGAAGACGGGCGGGTCGTCGCGTATGGCGGCGATGGGGAGCTGTCGTCCGCGGCGTCCGGCGATGACACCGTCCTGCGCCTGCCCGGCGGCCGCGTGATTCCCGCATTCTTCGACGCCCACATCCACCTCGACCAGGGCGGGCGGTATCTCAATTGCCTGCAGTTGCGCAATCACAAGACTCGCAGCGATGTGCTCGACGCGATCGCGTCCGCGGCGGGTCCGGGAGACGGCTGGCTCGTCGGGATCGGGCTTTCCGAGCACGCGTGGCCGAGCCTGGAGGAGCTTGACCGCGTCTCACCGCACCGCCCGCTGCTGATTCATTCGCGAGACTATCACTCTGTACTGGTCAACAGTGCGGCGATCGAGCTGGTCGGCCTCACGGGCGACATTCCACTCCCCTCCGGCGGCTGGCAGGAGCTCGATGCGCGCGGGAACCCGGCCGGCGTCCTCCGCGAAAATGCGGCGCGCTGGGTCGAACAGAAGCTCCCGCAGGAGACGCCGGAGCAGATCCGCGCGCACCTGCGGCGGGCGATCAACCACCTGCTCGAGCTCGGCGTCACCGGTGTATCCGACGCCGGTGAACGGCGGTCGTTCACGTACGGCCTCGCGCCGATCGAACGCGACGAGGGCTTGCCGTTGCACGTCGAATCATGGCTGCGCTGCGAACAGCTCGATGAGCGCGGTTTTGTCGAAGCGCGACGCACGCGCGGGCGGCTCAGGCGCACCCGGATCAAGCTGTTCATCGACGGCGCGCTCGGGAGCCGGACCGCGTGGATGCACGAACCGTACGCGGACCGTGACGGGTGGCGCGCGCACGCGTTGATCGAGCAGGACGACATGCGCCGGTTTCTCGACCGGGGCGTGGAGCGCGGGTGGTCGTTCGCGGTGCACGCGATCGGCGATGCTGGCGTCGCCGCCGTCGCGCGCGCACTCGCCGGCACTCCCGCGCCCGCGGGGCCGCACCGGATCGAGCACATCCAGCACATCGACCCGGAGACGCTCGCTCTGTTGCGGGGATCGAACCTGATACACTCCGTGCAGCCGCTGCACCGTCTCGCGGATGTTGCCATGCTGCGGGCGAGGCTGGGCGTGGACCGGGCGGAGTTGTCGTATCCGCTCAAATCGCTCGATGTCGGCGAACGGCTCGCGCTCGGCTCCGACTGGCCGGTGGTTGATTGCGACCCGCGGCAGACAATGCGCGCGGCGCTGCTGCCGCGCGGGGAAGGCGAAGGGATGCCGGGCGAAGAACTGGGCGTGGAAGAGGCGCTGCTCGCCCACACGGAGAATGCTGCGTCGGCCGCGGGGTTCGCCGTGCTCGGACGCACGGAGCCCGGCGCGCCCGCCGACCTCGCCTGGCTGGAAACGGACCCCGGCGGCGACGCGGAGCTGTGGCCGGAAACGCGCATCGGTGCGGTCTGGAAGCATGGTGTTCGCATCGAACGCGAGCACGACCTCGTGTAGACCCATGGACCGCAGCCCCGCGGCTCCGCCGACCCGGACATGCCCGCGGGGACGGCGCAGCCGTCACCGCGGATGATCCAACCGGCATTCCGAGCGGGTTGTGTCCGGAGCTTCGGGGACGCTTGCCAGCAAGCGTCCCCGAGATCCCGCGGCTTCGAGACCGGTGTTGCTATCGACCGTCCGATCTTCCGCGCGGGCGAGCCCGCACGGCCGGTACGCCAACTGTGCGGAGAACTATGGCGAAAAAGCGCTTTCAACCCCCGAACACGTTCCTGATCGTCTCCGGCCTGCTCGTGATCGTGGCAGTGCTCACGTGGATCGTGCCGGGCGGGCGGTTCGACACGGAGATCGTCGAGGGCCGGGAAGTCGTGATCCCCGAGTCGTTCGAGCCGGTGCCGCACGAGCCGCAGGGCCTGATGGACCTGTTGATCGCGCCGGTGCGCGGGTTTGTCGATGCCTCCGAGATCATCGTGTTCGTGTTCATCGTCGGCGGTGCGTTCGCGCTGCTGCAGCGCACGGAGGCGATCGACGCCGTAATCCGCCGTCTCGCGAATGCGAGCCGCCGTTCGAAATGGATTCGCAACGCGATCATCCCGCTGTTCATGACCCTGTTTTCGCTCGGTGGCGCGGTGTTCGGGATGGCGGAGGAGACGATTCCGTTCGTGCTCATCTTCGTCCCGCTCTCGCTCGCGCTCGGGTACGATTCGATCGTCGGCGTCGCGATTCCATTCATCGGCTCCGGCGCCGGGTTCGCGGGCGCGTTCTTCAACCCGTTCACCGTCGGCATCGCGCAGGGGATCGCCGAGCTGCCCCTGTTCAGCGGGCTCGAGTACAGGCTCGTCGTCTGGCTGGTGACAACCACGATCGCGATCTCGTTCGTCTCGATCTACGCTGCACGGATCCGGAGGAACCCGGAGCGCAGCCCCGTGAAGGAGATCGACGACGAGGTGCGCCGTACACTCCATCTCGACCTGGAGACCACTGCCGGCGAGTCGGTGTCCGGCGGGCGCAAGGTCGTCGTGCTGGTCGTGTTCGCGCTGACGATGGCGCTGCTCGTCTATGGCGTGCTCGAGCTGAAATGGTACATCGAGGAGATCGCCGGCCTGTTTCTCGCGATGGGGATCGCGATCGGAATCGCCGGCGGGATGAGAGGCGGCGAGATCGCGGATGGGCTCGTTGACGGTGCGAAGGACCTGGTCGGCGTCGCGGTGATCATCGGGATTGCGCGCGGGATCCTGCTGCTCGCGAAGGACGGGCGGATTATCGGCACGATGCTGCACGCGCTCTCGAACGTGGTCGGGGAACTGCCGGCGGTCGTCTCCGCGCAGGCGATGTTCGTGTTCCAGAGCTTCCTCAACTTCTTCGTCCCGTCGGGCAGCGGGCAGGCGGCGCTGACGATGCCGATCATGGCACCGCTTTCCGATCTCGTCGGGGTCGGGCGGCAGACCGCGGTGCTCGCGTACCAGTTCGGCGACGGGTTCAGCAACATGATCATCCCGACATCTGCGATCGTGATGGGGGTGCTCTCGCTCGCGAAAATCCCGTGGACGACGTGGGCGCGCTGGGTGCTCCCGCTCGTGCTGCTGCTATCGCTCGCGGGGATGCTGCTGCTGATCCCGCCGTTCTTCGGCGTCTGGGGGCAATGATGAGGCGGCTGATCCTGCTCGACCGTGACGGGACCGTGATTGTCAACCGCCACTACCTCGCCGACCCGGAGCGTGTGGAGCTGATCCCCGGCGCCGCGGACGGGATTCGCACTCTCAACGAGGCCGGGCACACGGTCGTGATTGTCTCCAACCAGTCCGGCGTCGCGCGCGGGTTGATGACCGTGGAGGACGTCGGCAAGGTGCTGGCGCGCATGCTCGCGCTGCTCGCAGCCGGGGGCGCGCACATCGACCGGATCTACACGTGCCCGGAGCTCGATCAGACCGCTCCGTGCCGGAAACCGAACCCCGGCATGCTCGAACAGGCGGCGGAGGAGTTCGAGCTGCCGCTGCACGAAGCGGTGATGATCGGCGATGACAATGTAGACATCGAGGCCGGCAGGCGCGCGGGCTGCCGCACGGTGCTCGTGCGCACCGGCTACGGCGCGGAGGTTGAGGCCAGCGAGAGTGTCCGCCCGGATGCGGTCGTCGAGGACCTCGTCGCAGCCGCCGATTGGATTGCCGGGCTGGACAGGCAGCAGTAACCTCGCCGCCTACTGATGTGCCGCCCGTGCGGGGAAACTGAGTGTCGCCCGTGCAGGCTCGCCCGCGCGGGCATGGTCGGTGCCGGTCCCCATGCCCCGCGCCTGCTTGCAGGCCGGGCTGATCGGCCGGTACAAGGATGCTCCTGGGTCCGGGCTCGACCACGGTTCCGCGCTTGACTAGCAAGCGCGGGCACGAGGACGTGGGTGAATCCCGGGACAGACCCCAGCCACCCGGC
>JAANWZ010000109.1 GCA_018263585.1 Calditrichota bacterium
CCTTCACTGCGCGCGGCTTGCGCCGCGCTTGTTCAGGATGACCGATGGTGTATGAGACCCGGGGCAAGCCCCGGGCCACCCTGCCCGCGGTCCGCGGCTCGCCGGCCGCTTGACCGAGTGGCGGCGATGAGCGAGATTTGCTTAAAACGATCCGGGAGTGGATGTGTTCCTGGTGGACGCCGCGGCCTTCAAAGCCGTTGTGGGGCTTCACCGTCCCGGCTGGGTTCGATTCCCAGACACTCCCGCCGCGCTGTCCGTGTGCGCCCTCCTCCGCCGTCCACGCCGGATTTCCTCATCCTTCGCGATGATCGAATCCGCCCGCGTCCCCACTTTCTGCTGCAGAGTGCGCCAGAGATCGTCGTAGCCTTCCCGGTGTACTTCCGGGTCGTAGATCTTGCGGTAGCGCGCGAGGTAGCGGAACGCCTCGTGATAGTTGCCCTCGCGGAAGTAGGCGATCGCGAGCCCCGGCAGTGTGAAGATGTTGTTCGGCCACCACTGCAGGCACTGTTCGAACTCCGCGATCGCCTTCTTGTCCTCGCCGATCTTCAGGTGGGAGCGTGCGAGCCACCACGTGGTCATGATCTGCTTCGGATTCCGTTTCGCGGCGGCGTTGAAGTCGTCGATCGCGGCGCGGTACTCGTTGAGCTCATAGTACGCGTTCCCGCGCATGTATTCGAGTGGCAGGCCGTTCGGGTGGGATGTGTAGAACGGGTTCTGCGCCTCGTCGATCTCGCTGACCGCCGGCGCCCACTGCTTGTGCACCATCATCGAATGGGCGTTCTGCAGGTGGACTTCCCCGGCTGTCCGGTAGTAGCCGACGACTGCGGCGAACGCGGCGACGAGTGCGGCGAACACGGCGAACGCCGCGCGCGGAGCGCGCGACCGGCCCGCCTCCCGTTCGCGCGGAAACTCCCAGCGATACGTGAGAAACGCGAGCGCGAGGTACATCGCGAGGTAGCCGGTCGATTCGATCCGTTCGCGCGGGAAGCTGCCGTTCGCGATCAGGATGTAGCCGACGAGCGCGTAGAGAACGGCGAGCGCGAGCGTTTTCCGCGCCGGATCGCGCCCGTCGCGGAGCACGCGCCACGCGAGCCAGAGCGCGGCGAGCAGCATCCCCAAGTACCCGACCAGGCCGAGCACGCCGGTCTCCGAGCTGACCCAGAGCACGTCGTTGTGCGGCCGGATCCAGTTGGAGAATGTGGTGCGGGTGCGCAGGTTTTCGATGTTCGTGTGCTGCACCCAGTTGCCGGTTCCGACGCCGATCAGCGGGTGTTTTTTTGCGAGATCGACCGTCGTCCGCCAGATCACGGTCCGCTCTTCGATGTCATCGAGCCGGTCGGAGACGACGAAGAAGAACCCGGCGGAACCGGCGAGCACGAGCGCGAGCACGATGAGCGCGGCGTGCTTCTTCCGCATCCGGATCCAGCGGACTCTCTGCGCCCCGAGCCGGCGATCCGCGATCACGGCGATCACGCCGGTGAGCGCGGTGCCGAGCGTGAGTGCGGTCCACGCGGTGCGGGTGGTTGTCGGGATCACGGCCGCGATCATCACGAGTGCGGCGAACGCGAAGAAGAGCCGCCCGGCGCGCAGGCGAACGAGCCCGTACAGCGTGAGCGGAAGTGAGAGGAAGAGAAAAGTGGCGAACAGGTTCTCGTTGACCATCGTCCCGTAGGGCGGGACGAGATCGGCGCCGAGCAGGAGAATCCCGCCGCGCCACTGGAGCAGGCCGATGATCGCGACGAGCAGGCCGGCGCCGGCGACGGCGTACGCGAGCGGCTTCACACCCTCCTTCATCCGGATCATGATCACCACGAACGCGCCGGTGTGGAGCACAAACAGCGCAGTGCGCAGGGTCGCGTACAGCCAGTCCTGCCGGTTGAACGCGGCGAGGCCGCTGAGCAGCGCGCCGATCACATACAGCGCCGCGAACAGGAACAGTGGACTGCGGAAGAATCCGGCGGCGCCGGTGTCCCGGCCGCGCGCGCTCACAATCGCGATCGCGAGCCAGAGCAACGCCTGCAGCACCGCCCACGCGAGGAACTTCGGGTGGACGCCGGGGTCGAGCATCGCCGTTGAGACGACGAGCGGGACGACGACCGCGGTCATCGCCACGAGCAGGTGGAACAGCGGTTTCGGCAGGGAGGAGGTCTGGCGAGCCATCGGAGATCCCGTGGTTGCGGTCGGCGGCAATGTAGTCGCCGGCGGGCGACGGCGGCAAGGGGGCGCACGCCCGCGTCCGGCCGACACCGCCCGCATCCGGCTCCGGTTCACACGCGAGCCGCTGCGGGATCTGTTGCGGAGACCGTGAGTGAACATATATTCCATTGAGAGAGCATGCCCGGCCAGGTCCGGGCGTATCCAACCCACATCACGGAAAGCCGCGCCATGATCCGACAACTCGTCCTGGTCACCCTCGTCCTCGCCCTCGCCGCCGGCGCGGCGCAGGCGCAGGACGCCGTGTTCCGCGTCTGCACCTACAACCTGCTCAACTACCCGGGCGGAAACGGCGACCAGCGCAACCCCTATTTCGCAGATGTGCTCGCCGCGATCGAGCCGGACATCGTGCTCGCGCAGGAGATCAACGACGAGGCCGGCTCGCAGCAGTTCCTCAACGCCGTGTTCGACCCGGCGCTCTGGGATGTCTCCGAGCCGACCGGAATCGGCCAGTCGCAGGAGTACCTGTTCTTCCGCTCGGACCGGTTCGCCCTGCTCTCGGTGACCTCGATCGAGACCGTGTTGCGCAACATCGAGCTGTACGAGTTGCAGAACCTCACCCTGCCCGCGCAGCCGGTGGTCCTGCTCGCGAACGCCCACCTGAAGGCGAGTCAGGGCGGCGACAACGAGCAGCAGCGGTTCGAAGAGGTCAGCGAGTTCACCGACTACATGGCCGCGAACGGGTTGAACGGGACGGACCTGCTGTTCTGCGGCGACCTCAACCTGTACACGAGCGGCGAGCCGGCGTACGGCGAGCTGCTCGGCGACGGCGAATTCGAGGACCCGATCGACACGCCCGGCAACTGGCACAACAGCCCGGCGTACGCGGCAATCCACACGCAGAGCACGCGCACGGAGCCGTTCGGCGGCGGAGCGACCGGCGGTCTGGACGATCGGTTCGATTTCCTGCTCGCGCAGGCGGTGTTGTTCGACGGCGACGGCTGGGATCTGCTCGCGGACACATACACCGCCTACGGTAACGACGGCGCGCATTTCAACGACGCGATCAACGACGGCGACAACGGCGCGGTGCCGCCCGAGATCGCGGACGCGCTCCATGAAGCGACGGACCACCTGCCCGTGTTCGTCGATCTCGGCTACTGGTCCGCGGGCGGGCCGGTCACGCTCGCGCTCGTGCCCGCCGTGCCGCAGCCGGTGCTGCCACCGAGCGGCGGCTTCCTCGAGTTCACCGCGTTGATCACGAACTCGACCGGCGGGACGCTCGTCGGGCAGGCGTGGACCGAGGTGACGCTGCCGAACGGGAACGTCATCGGCCCGGTGCAGTACGTGCCGCAACTGACGCTGCCGGCGAACGAGACGGTCAGCTCCGAGCAGATGCAGTTCGTGCCGGGGTACGCGCCCGGCGGGCTGTACACGTACACCGGACACGTCGGCTACTTCCCGAACCTGATCGCGGCGAGCGACGGGTTCCCGTTCCAGAAACTCGGCGGCGCCGGATCTGCGGAGCGGTTCGACAGATGGCTCCGCGACCAGGCGGCGAGTGAGGCGCAGACTGCCGTCGAATCTGCGCAGCCGCCGGCGCGCTTCGAGCTGAGCGGCGTCTATCCGAACCCGTTCAACGAATCCGCGACGGTTCAGCTCACGTTGCCGTCCGCGGGAACCGTCAGGGCGGACGTGTTCGATGTAACCGGCCGGCGGGTCGCGACGCTGCACCACGGCGCGCTCGCCGCGGGCGTGCACCGCGTTCCTTTCGACGCGCGCGCGCTCACGTCCGGAGTGTACATCGTGCGCGCGGAGAACGGGTCCGGACAGGTGCGCGCCGTGAAGGCTCTGCTGCTGCGTTAGACGACGGGAGGTTCTGTGTCGGACTGGCAGGATCAGGTGGAAACCGAGCGAGTCGTGTTCACGAACGCGGACGGGTTCGAGCTTATTGGCGCGCTCGACCGCCCGAAAGGCCGCAAGCCGCACGCGTACACCGTGTTTTCCCATTGCTTCACCTGCTCGAAGCAGTTCAAGGCGGCGGTCTATCTGGGCCGCGAGTTGGCGGCGCGCGGAATCGCGATGATGCGGTTCGATTTCCCCGGCCTCGGCGACAGCGAAGGCGACTTCTCGCAGACGACATTCACCGGGTACGTGCAGGACATCGAGCGCGCGGCCGGTTTTCTGCGCAAGCAGTACGAATCGCCGCGCGCGCTGATCGGCCACTCGCTGGGCGGGGCGGCGAGTTTGCGTGCGGCGAACCGGATCGAGAGCGTGGAGCTCGTCGTGACGCTGGCGGCGACGGCCTACCCCGGCCGGCTCGGGTCGCGGCTCATGAGCGCGAGGGAAGAGGCGGACGCGACCGGCCTCGGCCGTCTCCGCGTGCAGGGGCGTTCGTTCCAGCTCCGGCGCGAGTTTTTCGACGACCTCGCGCGGTCGTCGCTGGAAGAAACGGTGCGGGGGCTGCGGCCGTCGCTGCTCGTGATCCATGCGCCCGACGACGAGACCGTGCCCTACCGGTACGCGGAAACGCTGCTCGCATGGGCGGGGGAGAAGGCGGACCACCTGAAGATGGACGGCGCGGCGCACATGTACGGCAACCGGGAGCACGTGGAGACGATCGCCGGTGCGATCGCGGAGCGGATCCCGGGGTAACCGACCGGATCGAGGGGTTATTTCACGAGTACGACGCGCCGCAGCGGCTGCCGATTCCCGCCCGGGACGTGCAGGTAGTAGCTGCCGGACGAGTGGCCGCTCGCGTCCCAGCGCAGTCGCACCGGCCCGTTCGTGGAAGGTTGAACCGCGAGCGTTTCCACGAGCCGGCCGTTCACATTCAACACGTTCACGGTCGCAGGGCGCGCTCCCGCAGGGACGAGTTCGATCGTGAGCATGGAGTTGAACGGGTTCGGCCAGGCTCGCAGCGAGAAGCCCTCAGGCAGCGGGCCGGGCCCCGGTTCGCCGTCGACCCCGGTCTCGCGGTAGAGCAGCCAGTTGCCGGTGCGCGCGATCAGCTCGTCACGGGTCAAATCCTCCGCGCCCTCGTCGAGGTGGACGAGCGAGAAGCCGTAATCGACGATCCGCCAGCCGTAGTCGAGCCAGCCCGCGACCGCGTCGCCGTCGGGTGTGTAGAAGTTCGCCGGGTTGCCGCAGCACGGGTAGCAGATGCTGACGCCCTCCGCGACGCACGATTCGGCGACATTTCCCTGCGCGATTTCGTCGTCTTCGAGCCCGTAGAACACGGTGTCCGGCGACGGCGCCGGCCATTCGCCCGCGATCCCGCCGAGCCAGCTCGGGTCGGCGTTCGGGTAGATCTCGTCCAGGTAGAGCCCGCTGATCGAGCCGCCATTGCCGTAGCGGAACCAGTCGCGCACCGGCAGATCCTGATCGGTGAACAGGTACTGGGACTGGAGGCCGTGCGCCTCGACGACGATCACGTACGCGCCGAACATGTCATCGGGCAGTTCGTTGAGCGGCACGCCGGCGTAGCCCCAGACGATGCCGGCGCCCGCGAGCGCGGGGGCGAGGGTCTCGCGCACCCCCGGCATCCCGTCGGAAATCAGCAGGACCTCGGCGGATCCCAGCGACAGGTAGTGCGTGGTTACGACCGGATCCGAGCCGTCGTCGAGCGTCAATGTGACCTGCGTGCGGTCGGGCAGCCCGGAGATCGAGCCGCCGGTGAGCGATAGTCCGAGGAACGGGTGAGCTTCGTCGCCCGCGGGAATCTCCTCGACCCAGCCCTCGGTCTGTGACCACGCGAGATCGCCGCCCGCCGTCTGCAGACTCCAGCTCACGCCGCTCATCGGCTCCGCGAGCTCGGACACGGTGAACGTGGCGGTCGCCTGCTCGCCGCCCTGGAGCACGTGGTCGGGCTGCACGTTCTCACCGGAGAGGTTGAGCAGAAACACTGGCCCGCCCGCGCCGGTGTCCGCGAGTGACGGGCCGGCGGTGACCGCGAGTGCAGCGGCGAGCGCTCCGGCGAGCCGGGATCGGGTTCGGTTCACACGCGTGTGCCCTGTTGATTCGATTGATGACAGGTTACATTCTCCTAATTGTACGGAGCAAACGCGATGCCGTTCCCCGGGCGGCGGCCGTGCGCGCCGGCGACGCACGCGCGCGGCGCGGTGAGGCAGGCCGCGGCTCACGGCTTGCGGGCGGGGTCGCTGCTTGCCTCCATTTGAAGGCTCGTCTATATTCCGAGTCCTTCGTCGCGGGGGGTGAACGATGCCGGGAGTGGTCGCGGAGCGGCTCCGAATTGTGCAGGAGCGCATCGCGCGTGCGGCCGAGCGAGCAGGCCGTGATCCCGCGCAGATCGAGCTCGTCGCGGTGACGAAAACGCTGCCGCCGGAGCTCGTCGCGGAGGGTGTCCGCGCGGGCCTCCGGCGCTTCGGCGAAAACCGGTTCCAGGAAGCACCGGAGAAGATCGAATCGATCCGGCAGCGTTTTTCTGAACTCGCAAACAAAATCAGTTGGGATTTCATCGGCACCCTGCAGAGCAACAAGGTGCGGCCGGTGCTCGAGTGGTTCGCGATGATCCAGTCGATCGACCGGGGCAAGCTGGTCGAGCGAGCGGACCGACTCGCCGGCGAACTCGGAATCACCGCACGCTGCCTGCTCCAGGTACACGTGAGCGGCAGCGAGACGCAGGGCGGTGTCGAACCCGATCGACTCGACGAGCTCGCGGAATTCGCGTCCGGCCGGGATCACCTGCGGGTCGAAGGGCTGATGGCGATCGGCCCGCTCACGGATGACGAAAACGAGCTGCGGCGGGCGTTTTCCACAGTGCGCGACTCATTTCACCGGCTCGCGAGCCGGGACCTGCCGGGCGTCGAGATGAGAACGCTGTCGATGGGGATGACCGGCGACTTCGAACTCGCGATCGAAGAGGGCGCGAACCTCGTTCGTCTCGGCACGGCGATCTTCGGTCCGCGGCGGCAGTGAGGGGATCATGAAGCTGACACCACTGGATGTGCGGAAGCAGGAGTTCGGCCGCCACATGCGCGGGTACGACATCGATGAGGTGAGCAGCTTCCTCGAGGCGGTCGCGGACGAATACGAAGCCGCGTTGAGCGAGAAGAACTCGCTGAAGAAACAGGTGGACGGCCTCGAACGCAAGCTGCGCGAATACCAGCAGGTGGAGGCGAACCTGCAGGACGCGGCGATGAACGCGCAGCGGGCGGCGAAAGAGGCCGAGGTCGAGTCGTCGAAACATTCAAAGCTGCTCGTGCAGGAAGCGCGTCTCGAGGCGGAGCAGGTGATCGCGGAGAGCAGGCGCAAACGGCAGATCCTGCTCGACGACATCGCGCGCCTGGAAGGCCAGCGGCGCGCGTTCATCCTCAAGATGAAGCAGATTCTGCGCGGCCAGGTCGAACTGCTTGAACTGCTCGAGGAAGAAACCCTGAGCGATTCGTTGAAGAACACCGACCCGACGCGCACCGGCGAAGGGAAATCACAGCGGACACGATGACCGGCAACTCGAACAGGAAACCGTTCTCCCCGGTACCGAACCCGCCTGACTTTCCGCGGCAGGATCACGAAGTCCTCGAGTTCTGGGAGCGCGAGCGCATCTTCGAGCGCAGCATCGAGCAGCGCGCGGGGCGGGACGACTATGTCTTCTACGACGGCCCCCCGGGAACCAACGGGCCGCCTCACATCGGCCACCTGATGCAGTCGGCGCTCAAGGACGTGTGGCCGCGGTTCTGGACGATGCGCGGCAAACGGGTGCTGCGCAAGGCGGGCTGGGACACGCACGGCCTCCCGATCGAACTCACCGCCGACCGTGACCTCGACCTCCACAGCAAGCCCGACATCGAAGCCTACGGCGTCCAGCGTTACATCGATTATTGCCGCGAGACGGTGTTCCGGTTCAAGGGGGAGTGGGAGCAGGCGATCCGCCGCATCGGCCGCTTCCTCGACATGGAGGACTTCTACGCGACCTACACGAACCAGTATATCCAGTCCGACTGGTGGGTGCTGAGGCAGGCGTGGAACACGAAGGTGAGGCCGGAGTTCGCCGACCCGACGAACCTGATCGGCGGCGACCGGTTCCTCTACAAGGATTATCGGGTGAGCGCATGGTGCCCGACGCAGGGCACGACGCTCTCGAACTTCGAGGTCGCGCAGGGATACCGCGAGATCAGTGAGATCGCGCTCTATGTGAAGATGCCGGTCGCGGGGATGGAAAACACGTCGCTCGTCGTGTGGACGACGACCGCGTGGACGCTGCTCTCGAACATCGCCGTCGCGGTCGGGCCGGAGCTGACCTACGTCCGCCTCCGCGTGCTCTCGGACAGCGCGAACGGTCTCAACCGGGCCGGCGAGCGGTTGATCGTCGCGAAATCGCGGCTGGATGCGCTGGACGAGTTCCTCGGCGGCGCGGACAACTACGAGATCGAAACGACGATCGGCGGCCGCGAGCTCGCCGGGATGAACTACCGCCCGCTCTGGGAGTTTCAGCAACTCGCGGAGCACGAGCACGGCCACTTCGTGATCGGGGACGAGTACGTGACCGCCGAGGACGGCACCGGGCTCGTTCACCTCGCGCCGTACGGCGAGGACGACTACCGGCTGATCAAGCAGCAAAAGCTCGACATCACGCTGCGTGTCAATGAGCGCGGCGAGGTTGTCGAAGGCGAGCCGGAATGGGTCGGGCGCTGGTTCAAGGACGACGAGCTCGAGATCGAGATCCTGAAGAACCTCGCGCAGCGCAACCTCCTGTTCGCGAAAGAGAAGCACACGCACACGTACCCGTTCAACTACAAGACGGAGACGCCGCTGATCTACTTCCCGCGGCCGGGCTGGTTTATCCGCGCGACCGCGATGCGTGAGGAAATGCTGGAGGCGAACCGGCGCATCAACTGGATCCCCGACTACATCCGGGGCGGCCGGTTCGGGAAGTGGCTGGAAAACGTGATCGACTGGAACATCACGCGCGAGCGTTACTGGGGTTCGCCGCTGCCGGTGTGGACGAGCGCGGACGGCGGTCGCGCGGTCGTGATCGAATCAATCCGCGACCTCAATCGATACGTCGTGCGCGAGGGAGAGGAACCGTTCACCCCGGACGCTGACATCCACAAGCCGCGGATCGACCGGATCGTGCTGCACACGGAGGACGGCGTCGAGCTGCGCCGCGAGGATTTCGTGCTCGACAGCTGGTTCAACGCGGGAATCATGCCGTGGGGCCAGTGCGGCTACCCGGACGCGCCCGGGTCGGCGGAGTATTTCAACTCCCAGTATCCGGCGGACTTCATCTGCGAGGGGCTCGACCAGACGCGCGGGTGGTTCTACAGCCTGCTCGCCGCGAGCACGCTGCTCGCGATCGCGCGCGCTGACGACGATGTCGGTCGCTGGTCGAGTTACCGGAATGTGATCTGCACGAACCTCGTGCTCAGCGAGGAAGGCGAGAAGATGTCGAAGTCGCGGGGCAACGTCGTGCACCCGATCCCGGTGATGGAGAAGTACGGGGCGGACGCGGTGCGCTGGTCGTTCTTCCGCAACAACCCGTGGCTCCCGATCCGGTTCGGAGAGGAGCCGCTGCAGGAATGCCTGCGCCAGGTGCACATCCCGCTGTGGAACGCGTACGCGTTTTTCGTCACCTATGCGAACGTGGACGGCTGGGACCCGGCCGCCCGCAATGAGATGGCCGATCCGACCCCGCTCGACCGCTGGATTGTCACGTGCGTGAACGATCTCGTCGCGGAGGTCACCCGCAACCTCGAGCAGTACGACATCATGCCGGCGTCGGGCGCGATCACGGATTTCATCGACCGGCTCACGAACTGGTACATCCGCCGGAGCCGGCGCCGGTTCTGGAAAAGCGAGCAGGTCGAGGACAAGAACCGCGCCTATCACACGCTGTACACGATGCTCGCGACACTGAGCCGTGTGCTCGCCCCGTTCGCGCCGTTCATCACGGAGACGATCCACCGGAACCTCGTGGCCGGTCATCTCGAGGGCGCGGCGGACTCGGTCCATCTCGACGAGTGGCCCGAGCTCGATGACCGCCTGCGCGATGACGATCTGAAGGCGCGGATGGATTACGTGCGGCAGATTGTCTCCGCCGGTCGTGCGGCGCGCGAGAAGGCGCGGATGAAGGTGCGCCAGCCGTTGCCGCGCATCCTCGTCGTCGCCGAGGAACCGCAGCGGGAGCGGATGGGAGAGCTCACGGAGCTGTTGCTCGACGAATTGAACGTGCGGGAGTTGGAGTTCGTCGATTCGGAGAACGATCTTGTGTCCTTCCGCGCGAAGGCGAACTTCCCGCAGCTCGGGCCGCGGTTTGGCAAGGCGACGCCGGAGTGGGCGGCGAAGATCGCGGCGGCGGACGCGGAGACGGCGGCGGCCTGGGCCGGCGGGGCAACGGTGACGATTGACGGCGAGCGGTTCGCGCCGGACGATGTCGTGCTCAGCCGGGAAGCGCCCGCGCATCTCGTCGTGCACGAGGACGGCGAGATCATGGTTGCGCTCGACACCCGTCTCGACGATTCGTTGAGACGGGAAGGCTACGTGCGGGAGTTGATCAACAAGATCCAGAACCGGCGCAAGCAGCACCGGTTCGAGATCACGCAGCGGATCGAGCTGTCGCTCGCGGCGGACGAAGAGCTGCGCGCGGCGGTCGAACAGTACCATGCGCTGATCGAGCGGGAAGTGCTCGCCACCAGGATCGAGCTCGAAGATGTGGACGGCACGGACGAGCTGATTCAGGTAAACGACAAGCGGGTCAAACTGGCGCTCAGGCCGGTTGCGACCGATACATCCCCGGAGTAGAACAGGATGCGCAACAGGAACGCAAAAACAGAGACAGCGGAACGCGAAGAGAGCGGCTGGGAGCCGAAGATCGATTACGATGACGGCGTGCGCCGCTACCGCCCGGAAGACCAGGAGTACTTCCGTGGGTTGATCCTGAAGAAGATCGAGGGGATCAAGAAGGAGCTCGGTTACCTCGAAGAGAGCTCGCTGAAGCCACTCGACGAGTATTCCGGCGACTCTTCGACGTACAGCCTGCACATGGCGGACCAGGGCACGGACGCGCAGGAGCGGGAGAAGGCGCTGTTGTTCGCGCAACGCGAGCACAAGTTCCTGCGCAGCCTGATGGCCGCGCTCGACCGGATGGAGGCGGGCACGTACGGCTACTGCATGGACACCGGAATCCCGATCGAGTACGCCCGCCTCGAAGCGGTTCCGCACGCGACGCTGTCGATCGCGGCGAAAAAGGCCCGCGAAGGCAAAGCGAGCTGACCGGCGCCCGCGTTCCCCCCGGGAGCCCACCGCCGGTGTACTCGCCGTCCGCGGTGTTCGCGCGCGAGTTCGTCTCCCGATCGATCCCCTCCTGCAACACGCTCAGCCGTGAATAGAGTCCGCGGGTCATGAATAAATCGGGGCCCTACCGCCAGCATTGTTGGCAAACTTGTGCTCTCCAACCTCCCGGCCATTCCTCCTGAGCGCAGCTCGTTTCTGAGAAGGTGAAACGTCCAATCACTCGTGCGTCTCCGTTTGATGTGAGCTTAGATTGCCGTAACTTGCGTGGGGTTGACCGGGACGCTGTCGATGAGCGCAGAAGAGAAAGAGCGCCGGGAACTGCTCGTCAGTTTCATCGAGGAGGGGATGGAACTGCTCGACGAGGCGGAGCCGCTCGTTGTCGAACTGGAAGCGCGTGCCGTCCGCGAAGGGGTGGCGGCGACGGGGCGTGAACGCAATTCTCGAAGACTGGGCGGCAGAATCAGCCGCCCGGCGGCAGATCTTGCCCCTTGTGCGCCTGAAACACAGGCGCCACGTTTCCGCTCCGGGTGAAGACAGCGGCGTGCACGCCCGGCGCCGCAGGTGACACGCGACGGGATCCATGAGGAGATGATGGAAGAGAAGCTCGATGCCTGGCTGAAGACGTACCGGACGGAGCAGACGATCTCGCCGGTTGACTGGGAGGCGATCCCCGACCAGTGCAAGGCCCGCCTCGACAACTACGCGCGGGACCAGGCCGTCCGGCGTGCGGATCGTTTTTCCGACGAGGGTCTGCTCGACCTTCGCTGCCAGGAGGCGGTGCGCGCGCTCGTCGATGCGATGGCCCGGTGCTGGCGTCTGCCCGGCGATCAGGTCAGGCAGGTTGTCGAAGATTTCTACGACGAACTGCCTCCGCGACCCGGCCATGAGTTCGAGAAGCTGGCCACGCGCCTGTTCCGCCGGCAGGTGAACGCGTCCGCCGGCGACGTGTTCAACGCGTTCGATCCGGACGAGGAGCAGACGGTGATCGCGCGCGCATTCAAGTACCTCGATGTGCCGCCGAACCAGTTGCTCGACCGCACGGGCTTCCTCGCGGCGTTCCACGCGGCCTACGACACGTGGACGATGAAACAGCCGAAGGACGCCGTCGAGGAGCTGCTGGCGGCCGCCGGCGTGGAGGGGGGGAAGGTCTCGCTCGCGGAGCTGTTCCCGTACATCGAAAAACGCGGCGGGCGCACGTGGGCGAAGGCGCTCGTGCTCGAACGGGACATCGGTGTCGAGACGGCCGGCGCGGACGAGCTCGTGCGGATTCTGAAACGGTACGCGCTGCTCGTGCGCCGGAGCGGGCCGGAGGCGATCGGGCTCGCGCAGCCGTCACCGGTCCCGGCGGCGGAGAGCAGCGCGCACGATGAACCATCGGGGGAGGAGAAGCCGGAGCCCGACCCGGAGGCGGGGGTTTCGGAGCCGGACGAAGCAGTGGAACGGACCGCTGAGCAGCCGGAAGTCGAGACGGCCGCGGAGGACACGGAACAGGAACTCGAACCCGAAGTCGAGCGCGCCGGAGAACGCGGTGAAGAGGATGAGGCGACCGCGGAGGCGACCGCGGAGGCGAAG
>JAANWZ010000011.1 GCA_018263585.1 Calditrichota bacterium
AATCAAGTGGTTGGTCCCGGCGCTTCACTAGGAGAGGGCGAGCACGGGCACGAGAGGAGAGGGGCCCCGCTGAAACACACGACCGGGCGGCGTGGGGGGGACGCCGCCCGGTGTGCAGGCAGGCAGGACGGAAGGTCCTGCTGGGAGAAAGGATGGATCCAGGGTTTATTGCTGAGTGCCAAGCGTCATTTGGAGTCCATCGCGGCAGTCACCCCCGCCCGGCCGTGCGCTTCCGCAACTGTGACGAGATCCATTCCGCAGATCGGGCACGTGTCCGTTTCACTGTCGCCGGGGACGACGACCGGGTGCATCGGGCAGCCCTTCGGCTCGGACGCCTTCAGCGCCGCCGTCTCTTCAGCCGAGAGCGGCGCGAGCTCCATCCCGCACAGCGGGCAGCGGGCATCTGCGCGATCGGTGATCACTTCCGGATGCATCGGGCAGGTAAACAGGGCGTCGGCCATGTACGCCGCGAGCAGCGTGCTCCCTGCGGCGCGGCCGTTCGCATCGATCCCCCGGCCGGCATGTTCGGAACCGTTTTCGGCGGCGGTTTTGCTCGCGCCGGGGCTGTCGCAGCTCGTGCACTCCTCGTCGCCGGAAGCGATCGCCTGCGCGGCGTTCCGTTCCGTGATCAGCGTATAGCCACCCGCGCCGAGCAGCAGGACGAGTACAACAACCACCGCGAGCGCTTTCGTCATCGACTCCGTTCCCCGGTCTCCGTGATCGTATCCGCGCGGCCGGCTCCCGACCGCCACCATTTCTCACCCTTGGTCGGAGCAAACGGCGGGCCGGTTTGTGACAAGTTGCGCAACCCACGAGATTCCAAACCCTTCGACCGGAATCCCGCGCGCGCCGGGGAAGTTCGGGTTTGCTAACTGTGAACTTCCTGTTCAACCCGATTGAACGATCCTTTCACCTCCCGCACGCGAAAACGCCCCGGAGGGTGTCGCCCGGGGCGCGGTTGACCTGCGCACGGGTCGCGGGACGATCAGTCCGCGCGTGCGATCGGTCGCGCCGGATCAGTCGTCATCATCCTCGTGCTCGTACATCGGCATCTCGTCCCAGTCGCCGCCATGCATCATGCCGCCCTTCATCATTTTGCACATCGAGCGCTTCGTGCCCGGGAACCGGAACTCGTCCCCGAACCGCTCCGCCTGCTCATCGGTGAGCACATCCATCGCCGAGCTGCGGGCGTCGAGCCGGCTCTTCTCGAGCGCGACCTCGGTTTCCACGAGCTGTACACGGATCTGCCCGCGGCGATCGATGTCGGCGGGATCGTCGGGGTCCAACTCGGCGAGCTCGGACTGAAGCTGATGGATCTCCCGCAGGTGAGGGATTTGGTCGCGCTGCAGGTCGGCGGTGATGTCGAGCAGTTTCGTCACCTGCTTGTCGTCGAGGCCCATGTTCATCCAGGCGAGCACCGGCGTTCCGCCCATGCCCATCATCATTCCGGGCCCGTGCATGCCGCCCATCATCATTCCGGGCCCGTGCGTGCCTTTCATCATGCCGGACCCGTGCATACCCTTCATCATGCAGCCGCCGTGCATCGAGCCCATCATCGAGCCGGAGCCGTGCATGCTCTCGCCCGCCTCGGATGAGCCGTGCATCGAGCCGTGCCCCGACATCATGCCGGCGCCGTGATCCTGCGGAGCGTCATCTCGATCGCCCGCGAACGCGGCCTGGTTCACGATCCATGCGCCCGTCACGAGCAGCGCGATCAACGCGGTCACGTAAAGCAGTCTGCGTGTCATGATACACCTCCTCATGTATAGTTCAGTTCTTCTCGTTCTCGATCGGCCGGCGGACGGTCACGGTCGCTCGCGCCGGAGGTAACGCTCCGGGTTCTTCTCGAACTCCGACTGGCACTTCGGGCAGCAGAGCACGTACTCCTCGCCGTTGACCGTGATCACGATGTGCGCCTTGTTGCGGTTGACCTTTCTGCCGCACACCGGGTCGCGCAGCGTGCTGTTCGCCTTCATCGCCAATTCCCTCCCGTTCACCGGACAGGTTCTCGCCCGCTGCTGGAGCAAGCGCCGTGCCACGAGTTGATCCGTTGTAAACGCTGGAGTTACCTGCAAGCAATGACGCGGACAACTCGCGGCGGGTGAACGTCTCGTGCAACGCGTTGAACGGAATCTCGAACCGGGCGTGGCGCGTCGTTAAAATGCACGCCGGCCGCAGCGCTCCGGTTCCCGGGGTTTTCCTTTCCGCGAGAGATCGCCGTACACTCTTGTTACAGATGGAACAAGCGCATCGCAGGGAAAAGGGGGGATATGATGAAGCGAGTCGCGATCGTCGGGTGCGGGAACTACATGGACCACTGCTACGGGTGCCCGGGCGACTGGAAATGCCTGAAGGCGGCGACGCTGGGCGAGGGGTTGTTCGCTGAGGAATCGCAGGTGATCGCGTTCGTCCGCTGCGAATGTCCCGGGCGCACCGTTGTCCCGAACACCGGGTTCGCGTTCCGGCTCGCGCAGATGGCGCCGGACGCGATCCACCTCAGCTCGTGCATCGCACTGGTGAAGCCGGACTGCCCGTATCACACGCCGGAGCAATTCGCCGAGATGCTGGAGGAGAAGACCGGCGTCGATGTCGTGCTCGGCACGCACGAATACATGTGACCGGCACGACCTCCCGCGCCCCCGGTTCACCTGGCGGGCAGGGTACGGTGACAGGCGGGCAGGGGACGCTTGCGAGCAAGCGTCCCCTTTCCCCCGATCCGGCGCTTACACGTGCCCCTGTGACAGCGCGCAGCGATGTCGCAGGGTTCATTCACGGGTGGATGAGCCGCGGTGACGGCCTGCGACCCGTCCCCGCGGGGATGGAGACGACGTGCCGCCCGTGGCTTGCCACTGGTTTCATACCCTTGCCCTTGACTTTAGTCAAGGATAATCAAAAGGTTGGACAGCCGGACGGGTGGCCCGGGGCTCGCCCCGGGTTTCATGCACCGGCTGCACCGGGGACGCTTGCTCGCGAGCGTCACCGGAGCTATCAACCCTCCGATGAGCCGCGCGGGCAAGCCCGCACGGCCGGTACACGGGTGAGACATTCATTCAGAGCACCATTATTACCTCGGATAACCTGGACCTTCTTCACCCGCCTGCACGCAAACAGTCGCGTGAGGGCGGGTTCAGAATGACGCCTCGAGCGAGCGTTTACGGTTACAATCCCGGAGCGCGCACGTGGTTGAGCTACCGGGATAACGGCTCGCGCGCAGGGCGAACTTCCAACTCGTCGAGACTGATCCGGTAAGGATCCGCCTCCGCTTCGCGTGCATCGCGCCTGTCATTCCCTCCCGAACAGCCGGTGCAGCTCGGAGAGGGTGAGGTTGACGACGATCGGACGGCCGTGCGGGCAGACGAACGGATACTCGGTCGTGAACAGCTCGTCGATCAGCCCGTTCATCTCGTCGAGGTTGAGCGGATCGCCGGCCTTGATCGCGGCCTTGCACGCGAACGAGGCGGCGAGCGACTGTTGCGGCTCGAGGCGGACATCGAACTCGCGCCGGTAGTCGGCGAGCAGGTCGCGCAGCAGCTTCTCTTCGCTGTGCACGCGGATGCCGGCGGGCACTGAGTGAATCGCCCACGCGTTCCCGCCCGCGGTCTCCACTTCCATCCCCATCCGCGCGAGCGCGGGTGCGAGCTCCTCGAGCAGCGCCGACTCGGCCGGGTCGAGATTCACCTGTACGGGGAACAGGAGCCGCTGTCCGGACCACGGCCGGTCGCGCATCGCGGCGAGCGCCTTCTCGAACAGGATGCGTTCGTGCGCGACATGCTGGTCGATGATCACGAGCCCGCTTTTCGTCTGCGAGAGGATGTAGGTGCGGTGGACCTGCCACACGTTGAGCCGCTGGCCGGCCTGTTCGACGCCGTGTGTCTGCGGCGGCGCGGGCGGGGCGTGCGGGTCGTGGCGCTCGGGTTCCGCCCGCCGCTCGCGGCCGTTTTCCGCGCGGCCGATGTCGGAGATCGGCGCGGTCGCGGCGCCGGACGGCGTCTCGGGCGTAGATCCCGGCGGCGCTGTGGTTGTGCCGGACGGACCGCCGTGTTCCCAGCCGGATCCGGTCGTCCCCGGGTCGCGCGCGACACGGCCCTCCGTGTGCGAACGCGTCGGCGTCTCCGGCGGCGGTGGAACCGCGGGCGGTGACCCGGAGCCGCGCTCGACCGTCGCGCGTTCGCCGGGCTCCGGGCGGGGTGGTTTTCCGAGCAGCAGCTCCATCTCGCGGCGGCCGTCGATGGAACGTCGCTCGCGACTGTCGCCGTGTTCGCCGCCGCGCCTGGCGAACGGCGGCTTCACCGGCGCATCCCCGCCGCGCAGCGAGATCCCGAGCGCGTTGCGCACCGCGAGCAGCATCGCGCGGTACGCCATCCCCTCGTCGCGGAACCGGACTTCGTGCTTCGCCGGGTGCACGTTCACGTCGAACTCCTCGGGGTCGAGCCGGAGGTTGAGCACGTAGAACGGGACCTGCCCGCGTTCGATGAGCGGGCCGTAGCCGTTGATCACCGCGTGGTGGAGCGCGTTGCTCGCGATCGGGCGGCGGTTCACGTAGAGGAACTGGTCGCCGCGGCTGCGGCGGAACAGCTCCGTGCCGCCGACAACCCCGTTCACGAACACATCGCCGGCCCGGTTTTCCGTCGCGTGCACCTGCCCGGGCGCGTCATCGCCGAACAGTTGCCCGATCCGCCCGCGCAGGTCGGCCGGGGTCAGTGCGTACTCCTGCTTCCCGTCCTTGTGCAACTCCCAGGCGTATTCAGGGTAGGCGAGCGCGTACTGTTTGAACACGCGCACGACGTGGTTGTACTCGGTGGCGGGGGTGCGGAGGAACTTGCGCCGCGCGGGGACATTATAGAACAGTGCGCGCACGCTGACAGTCGTCCCGCGTTCGCGCCGGCCGGGTTCCGGGTCGCGCGCTTTTCCGCCTTCGAGGCGGAGGCGGACGCCGTGCTCGCGATCCTCGCGCCGGGAGAGGATCTCGAGCCGGGAGACGCTCGCGACCGAAGGGAGCGCCTCGCCGCGGAACCCGAAGTGGAGGATGCGCTGGAGCTCGTCCGGCGTGTGGAGCTTGCTCGTCGCGTGGCGGCGGAGCGCGAGCGCGACGTCGTCCGCGTCCATCCCCCAGCCGTCGTCGGCGACGAGCATCTCGTCGAGCCCGGCGCGTTTCACCGAGACGACGATCCGCTGCGCTTCCGCGTCGATCGCGTTCTCGATCAGTTCCTTGACGACGGACGCGGGCCGTTCCACGACCTCGCCGGCGGCGATCCGGTTCGCAAGCGCTTCCGGGAGCACGTCGATGCGGCCGCGGGGCAACACGGGCTGTCCGGCTGAGGGGCTGGTCATTCCGCGCCCTCCGCGCCTGTGTTGGTCTCGGCGAGCGAGTCCTGTTCGGCGGAGCCGGCGCGGACGGTGTCGCGTTCGATGAGCAGCGTCGCGGTCGCGGGCGCCGGCTCAGGCACCGCATCGACCGGCGTCATCCGCGCGTCCTTCACCTCGCCCATCCGGCGCGCGGTGCGGTCGGCGGTCCAGATCACCGCGCCGGCGAGAAACACGAACACGAGCAGGATGAACGGGTTCATCCCCCGGCGGCGCTTCCACCCGCGCCTGCGGCGATACTGCTCGAACTGGATCCGTGTCTGCCGCCGTTCGTATTCGAGATCCTCGTCGCTGTCCGGGTCGAAGTAGCGCGGGGTCCAGCTCAGGCCACGCGGTCTCGTTCTCTTGAAGAAAAGATCGAAGAACAAGCTGCCGTTCCTTCTTCTCATGTGGCCGGGGGCGTCTGCGAAGCGAGCGGGGGCGAACACGGCATGCCTGTGTCCGGCTCCAAATGAGCCACACCTGCACAACCACGGTACCGGCCGTGCGGGCCTGCCCGCGCGGATAGTGGTCGCCCGCATGCTTCCGGGGCATATCTGCCCGGTGACTACTCGGACCTTCTTCAGCCACCTCCGGTGGCATCAGAATGACGTAGTCGAACAAACCACATGAAACGAGCGGTAATACTGCGTCATTCTGAACGCAGCCCGGTGTCAGTTTATCGGGCGAAGTGAAGAAGGTCCAAGTAGATAAACGGTTGTATGTACATACATTACCATCGTCGAACTCGGACCTCCTTCAGCCGCGTGCGGCAAACTGACGCCGGCCGCGGCTTCAGGATGACGATGAGTCACCCGTCGTTTCATGTGATCCGGTCCAGTAGCTGCCGCCGTCTCACATCTCGAAGCTCGAATCTCGAAACACGAAGCTCACGAGCGCGCGCACGAACGCGTCGATCTCGCCCTCCGGGGTGCGGCCGTCGTGGTTCACGATCACGGCGAAGGCGAGCACCGGCCGGCCCTGTTCGACAAGATAACCCGCGAGCGAGGCACATCGACTCAACGCGCCGGTCTTCGCGAGCACAACGTCTTCGAGCCCGGAGAGACGGCCCGCGAGCGACGTTCCGCGTTCGTCCGCGTGCGGGAGGAGAGCGGTCCAGCGTTCGCCCCAGCGATCGTTCGCTGCGACGAGCAACTCGAACACGGTGCGCGCGCGGAGCGTGTTGTGGCGCGACATTCCGCACGCGTCCGCCGCGCGCAGACCCGGGCGCCGTGCGATCGCGAGCGTGTCGAGCACGTCCGGCCACGTCGGACGGTACTCTCCCCTGTCCAGGCTTCCAGCGGCGGCGGCGATCTGTTCCGCCCACGCGTTCGAGCTGACGTGCAGCATCGGCGCGAGCAGGCTGTCGAGCGGCGCGCTCTCGTGCACGATCCGGATTCCGCCGGCCGCGGGCGCGTCCAACGAACCGGGCAGTTTTTCGATCGCGACGCTCGAGTCCGCGCCCTCGACCCCCGCCCGGCGCAGCGACTGCCGGAACGCGTCCGCGGCGAGCAGGCGCGGGCGCGGACTCGGCGACCAGTCGATCGACCACAGCTCGCCGCTGAACAGCGGCTCCTCCGTCTCCTCACGCTCCAGCTCGGCGGCGAGCGGCGGCACGGGCCGCGCGGGCGCGAGTACCGCCGGTGCGCGCTCGCCGCGTAGTCGATCGTGCGCGTGGCGCCAGAACACGGGGTCCGGCCAGGTCGCCGCGAGCGGGTCGGATGTGTCGAACCCGCCGGTCTGGCGTGCGCGGGAGACGAGGCCGTCGTTGAACATCAACTGCGCAATCGGCGGCGCGAACCGGTAGCGGAAGTCGCCGACCTCCCAGCTCGCGGGGATGAACGCCGCCGCCTCGACGACGAGCGCGCCCTCGATCTGTTTCACTCCGCGCACCGCAACCCGCGCGGCGAGGCTGTCGAACGCCGCCCACGGCCAGTGCGAATACGGCCGCGGGCCGGACAGCGACGGGTCCCAGCCGCCGGAGAGCACGAGATCGCCGTGCAGCACGCCCGCCGTGTCGAGCGGGCCGGTGCTGAACACGGTCGTCGTGAACCGATAGTCCGCGGGCAATTTAGCGATCACGTCCGCGGCGACGAACAGTTTCTGCACCGATGCGGGCATCACGAGCCGGTCCGGCTCGTGCGCGTAGAGGATCGCGCCGTCCGGCGTACCGACGACCGCGGCGACCGTCGCCCCGTCACGTGCGAGCGGGAGCAGCAGCGTGTCGGCGGCGGCGGAGATCGCGCGGGCACGCGACCCGCGTTCGCCCGGCCGTTCGCCGACCCCGCCAACAAAAGCGCAGCCGGTGGCCAGTGTGAGAATCAGCAGCGCGGCAATCGGGAATCGTGCGCCTCGGGTGATCGGGTTCATTATCACACTGTGGTTTTTCTGCCTCGCGCGCGCGACTGTGTATACCGGCGGCCCGTGGTGTCATCCTGAACAAGGATGACACTTGCTGCCGTTTGTGCTCGAGATCCTTCACTCGCGCCGCCTCAACTGATACAGACGGCGGCGCGGTTCAGGATGACACTCCTACAGCCGCGCGGGCAAGCCCGCACGGCCGGTACCCCGGGCAGACATGGGCTTGAATATGACTATGCCCCGCGCCTGCTTGCAGGCCGGGTTCGTGGACCGGAACTGCTCGCCGATCTCATCCATGCCTGCACAGCAGGCATGGGCATAGGCATATGTGCATTGCCGCCGCCCGCCGCCTGTGGCTGGCCTGTTCCCCGCTCGGAATCAGAACCGGAACCCGAAGTTGACCGCGATCCGGTGTTCGTACCCGTACGCGGTCGAGGGCGGCGCCCATGCGGACCAGATTTCGAGCGGCCCGAGCCGTGTGTCGAGTGCGAACGCGAGCGAGATCGAGCGGAGGATGTCGTCCCGCGTCGGCCGCCAGTCGCGCTCGTTCCCGAACGCGATCGCGTCGTAGCGGGCGAGGATGTACGCGTCCGCGACGAGCCGGCTGATCAGGTCGTAACGCAGCGTCACATTCGCTCCCACATGCCGCAGCGCAAGGTAGCGGTACGGCGGCAGCGCGGGAAACGACTCGAGCCCGCCGATCGCGAACCGGTGCGTGGACGGCGTCGTCAACTCCGCGATCCCGCCCCGCGCTTCCACCCGGGCGATCATTCGCGAATAGAGCGGCATCGTCAACCGACCGTTGACGTCGAGTACACTGAACGCGCGGTCGCTGCCGAGCGGCGAGATGTACGAGCTGTACGAGACGTCGAGCCGGGTGCCGGACGAGGGAAACGGCCGCCGGTCCTCGGTGTCCAGTTCCCCGGTGAGCTCGACGGCGTTGTAGAAGTACTCGCGCTTGCCGGGGTCGATGTCATCTTCGACCCACTGCCCGGCGACGCCGGCGGACAGCCGGCCCCACGTGGACAGGTTGAACAGCGCCGTCGCGTTCGCGGTCGTCTTGCCGAGGTAGGCGTACCGTTCGCGGTTGCCGCTCGGGTAGTAGCGCGGCACATCGGTCGCGGCGTACGTGATCGACCCCCGCCAGCCGGCGTACGACCCGGCGAGCCGGTCGGCGCGCAGGTGAACGCCGTACAGCTCGCGATGTTCGCCGTATTTCGCACGCAACCGCAACTCCTCGCCGATGATCGGGAGCGGCTGCTCGACGACGAGCGTCGCCTGGTAGCGCGCGCCCCAGTCGGTGCTGTACCCGAGCCCGAGCGAAACCCGCACCGGCGGCGCCGGTTCGAGCAGAAAATGCAGCGACACGCGCCCGTCGTGCAGACGGTCGAGCTCGCAATAGACGGTCGTGTAACGCTGAGTCGCGTGGATCTCCTTCAACGCGTCGAGCGCGTCTTCAGTCTTCAACACGCGGCCGATCTCGAGGTGGAGTTCGCGCAACTGCACGGCGGCTTCCCGCTCGGAAACGCCGCTCGCACTCAGTTCGCCGAGCACGCCGAGGTTGACGTGCACGCGCAGCTCGCCGCCGTCGTTCACATCCGCGCGCACCGTCGCGAACCCGTAGCCGCGGGCGCGGAGCTCACGCAGGTAGCGTGTGAGCCGGGCGTTGATGTCGCGCGTGCTGTGCGGGCCGGGGGTGAGGCTGAGTGACGGCAGCCGGCGCGCGAGCTTGCGCGGCGCGTCGGTGATCACATCCACCGCGCTGAGATCGACGATCAGGTCCGGCGCGGGTTCCGGCGGCGGCGCGAGCGCGGCGATCGAGTCGCGCAACGAGGCAAACATCGCGCGTCCGGCGGCGATGATCTGCTCCGCAGCGTCGAACTCGGTGTTCCCGTACGCAGACAGATCCGGCTTGATCACCACATCCGCGAGCGCGCGCGACAGCGAGTCGTTCGGCGCCGTCATCAGCGTCGTCACCTGGTTGAGGATTTCCCACGGCATGTCCGGGTCGGGATCGGCGGTCGGCGACGCGCAATCAACGGCTATCACGACATCTGCGCCGTGATCACGCGCCGCGCGCACCGGGATGTTCTCCGTCGCCCCGCCGTCCACGAGCAACATCCCGTCCTCACGGTACGGCCGGAACAGGATCGGCACCGCCATCGCCGCGCGCAGCGCGATCGCGAGGTCGCCGCCGGCGAGGTACACCTTCTCCCCGCTCACGATGTCCGTCGCGACGAGCCCGACACGCGTCCGCCCGCCGTTGAACGAATCCCCGACCGGCGCGTACGGCCCCTCGTGCAGCAGGCGGAACGTCTCCAGGAACAGCGTCTGCCCGGTGACGAGCGCGTTCGGGATGTACGGCCGCCCGCGGCGGAACCGGAGCGTGAGCAGGTCACGGTTCGCGGTCTCTTTCTGCGCGAGGAACAGGTTGCGCCGGCTCGGCGCGTCGGTGAACAGCGCGCCCCAGTCGAGCGAACGGGCGATGCCGGCGAGCTCGTCCGGGGTGAACCCGACGCTGTACAGGCCCGCGATCACCCCGCCCATCGACGAGCCGACGACGAGATCGACAGGGAGCCCGTGCTCGGCGATCCCCTGGAACACGCCGATGTGGGCGAGCCCGCGCGCGCCGCCGCCGGAGAGCGCGAGCGCGACCGCCGGCCGTTCCCCTTCGAGCTCGGGGAGAAACCCGTGCGGCACGCGAGCCTCGCGCAACCCGTGCGCGGCTGGGGAAAACGTGCCGTCACGGTAGTCGGTCCACGCGACTGAATCCGGCCACGGGTCCGGCGCCGCGGCCGGCGCGCGAGACAACAGTGCGGACAGCAGCACGACGGCGAGCGCCGCGAACGTGATCTGCGGCGCGAGCAGTATGCGGGGAATCGGTGCGCGAATCGTGCACATGCGGCGGACGAATCGGTCAATGGAACGGTTGCGCGTGCGGCGAGCGTCAGCGGCCGTGACGGTGCGGCGCCGGCTCGCAAATCACTGCGTTTCGCCGGGGGAATATAGGGCGTATGCACGGTGAGTTGGCAGCGGAGTTCCGCCGGTGACGGACCTGACTGTGACAGTTGACGACATCCTCGCGGCGCGCGAGCGCGTGCGGCCGCACGTCCACCGCACGCCCGTGCACACGAGCCGGCTGCTGGACGAGCTCGCCGGCGCGCTGAGAGAACCGAAGGTCAACAGCGACGCATCCCTCCCACGTCGCCGCTGAGGGGTGGACGGTTCACCCCTTCTCCTCCCCCTCTTCCTCGTCCGGCCGTTCCTCGACATCCGCGCCCGGGTAGTCGCCGGTCGGACGGCTCGTCGAGGGATGAGGTGTCGGGTCCTCTGGTGCGACGCCCGCATGTCCCTCCGGCTTCGTTCCGTTCGGGTCGTAGCGCTTGACATGCAGGAACGGCGCGGAGCCGTCGTGGCTTTCGCCCATGTACAGCGTACGGTGCGGGAACGGGATCTCGATGTGCTCCGCGTCGAACCGGGCTTTCAGCCGCCGGCGGTAGGCGCGCGCGACGCCCCACTGCTGGATCGGTTTCGTCGTGAACCGCACCCGCCAGTTGATCGCGCTGTCGCCGAACGAGTCGATCCCGAAGATCTCGGGACCTTCGGTGATCACGTCGCTCATTTCCTCCGCGAGCGCCTTGCCTTCCTCTTCCATGATGCGGACGACGTGATCGCTGTCCTCGCGGTAGGCGACGCCGACATCTATCAGCGCCCGCGAGTACTGGTACGTCATGTGCGTGATCGTGCGGATCTCGCCGTTCGGGATCACGTGCACGTTCCCGCCGAACTCGCGGAGCACGAGCAGGCGCATGCTCACTTCCTCGACGAGCCCGGCCTTGTCGTTCACCTGGACGACATCGCCGACGCGCACGTACCCTTCCGTGAGCAGAAACAGCCCGCCGAGGAAGTCCTGGACGAGTGTCTGCGCGCCGAAGCCGATCGCGATCCCGGCGACCCCGGCGGCGGCGAGGATCGGCCCGATCTCGACCCCGAATTCGGCGAGGATCAGCACCGCGGCGAGCCCGATGACCAGAACACGCACCGCCGAGCGCAGGAACACGGACAGCGTCTGCTGCCGCTGCGCGGACCTGCGGTCGTCGATCTGCTCGGCCTTGCGCGCCATCCGGTCGGCGAACTTGCGGAGCGCGAA
Source organism: Calditrichota bacterium (assembly GCA_018263585.1). Lineage (GTDB taxonomy): Bacteria > Electryoneota > Electryoneia > Electryoneales > Electryoneaceae > JAANWZ01. Next base: position 11,855 of record JAANWZ010000011.1, read on the forward strand.
GCCCGTGATCAACGCGAGCAGGATGATGATCAGCGCGCGGACGATGCTTGTCCCCGACGCTTCCCACCAGCCTGCGAAGTCGAAATACATCGCTCACCCTTTCGTTCCAGACAAACGCGCTGTGACGGCGGTTGCACCGTGCGAGCGAACCGGGACAGGTGGTCCGATGCCCGCAAAACAACGCACAAGATAAAGGACTGCGGGCGCAGATGCGCACCGGTGCACGAAAGAGAAAAAAGCGCGAGTGTGCCGGCCGTCTCGGGGAGGCTCCGACCCGCCGGCCGCGTGCACGACAGTCGGATCAGGCGCCGGCGGCCCCGCGCGAGGAAACGTCGGTTTCGAGCAGAACCGTGATCTGTTCGCCCGCGCGTTTGCTCTGCAGGAGCCCTGGCGGGTTTCGCGCGTCACGTTTTCTGAAGAAACACGTGAGCTGCATCTATACCTGGATTTCGAGCGTGGCGGCCGGTTCAGCTGCCCGGAATGCAGGCGCGCCGAGTTGACCGCCTATGACACCCAAGAGAAGCGGTGGCGCCACCTGAACTTCTTTCAGCACAAGGCGTTCCTGCACGCGCGGGTGCCGCGGGTAAACTGCCCGGAGCATGGCGTGCGCCAGGTGCAGGTTCCCTGGGCGCGGCCCGGCAGCGGGTTCACGCTGCTGTTCGAAGCGCTGATCCTGACGCTCGCCGGCGACCTTCCGGTCAAGGCGCCCGCCCGTCTGCTCAACGAACACGACACCCGGATCTGGCGGGTGCTCCAGCACCACATCGAGGACGCCCGCGCAGCCGGTACATTCACTTCGACAACCTGTACCTTGTCAACCGGATCGCGGGGACGAGAGCGTGATGGTTCGGATCGCGCGGGAATACCTGGCCGCGGTCACGCTGGCCGTGGCGGCTTCAGCGGGACTCACCGCATCAGGCGGCGCGGCGCGCTCACAGTTCCACGTGGTCACGAACGGGTTCACCTCGTGGGTCGCGATTCCGGATTCGACCGGCGGGTTCGACGGCTACGGTTTCGCGCAGGAGAACTGGTACCTGCGCGGGAAACAGGGGCTCGGCGGGATGATGAGCACGCTCGTTCCCGGGGACGGGGTCGTGCTGCGCGGCCGGTTACGGCGGCTGCCGGAGCGCGAGGACGGCGACCCGACCCGGCTGTGGGAGATCGCCGCGGACACGGCCGCCGTCGCGAGGATGAAACGCTGGCTCGAACGGAACTACGATCACGCGCGGCGGTTCGCGTGGGATTCGACGGCCGGCGCGTGGGTGCTGGAAACCGTCCCGGCGAGTGAACCTGCGCGCCCCGGCTGGACCTTTCACCCCTCCGAGCTCGACTACACCGTCTGGTGGAACTGCCACAATTACGTGCTGCGCGCGCTGCGTGAGGCGGGCGTTGTCGGAGCGGCGCACGGGCATCTCGTGCTGCGCGCGCACGACCTGAGCGAGATCCTCACGGAACGCTTCGGGGAGCCGGTTCCGGTCGCGCGGATCAACGAACGGCGCTGACGTCCGGGGGAAGCTGTCCATCTCGCGCGGAAGCGACGCCGTCAACCCTCCGCGCCGTGACCCGCCTGCTCGCACACCTCGTGCAGCAACGCCGACAGTTGCCCGCTGTGGTACGCCCGCGAATATCGTTCGAGGGAGGGCGACGCGCCGGAGCACAAACTCCTTCACCTCACGGACGTCCGACGTGGCGATTCCGGCGCCGGTCCCGGCGAGGATCCGCTCCACTTCCCGCTGCGGGATGCGCGAGACGGAGAGGATCGGGCGGCGCGCGGCGAGGTACTCGTAGAGTTTCGCCGGGATGTTCCCTTCCATCGTCGAAATCAGCCCGGGCAGCAGCCAGAGGATGTGCGCGCCGAGCTGGGCGGCGAGCGCGTCACGGCGCGGGATCCTGCCGGTGAACTGCAGTACCTCCGGGTGGCGGACTGTTGCGAGCAGCCGGTCAACCGTCCTGTCCGTTGTGCACGATCGTGAACCGGTCGAACCGGACCGGCCGGATGCCGTCGTAGTCCTCGGGGTCGAAACCGTTTTCGATCACGTCCACCGGCTGCCGGTGGCGCCGCTCGAGGTAGCGCTTCAACGTGGGGCTCGTTGTGATGATGCGCGCGGAGGATGAAACTACGCTCCGTTCGACTGCAGTCGCCGGCCGCTGGAAGAACCCGAATCGGATCATCTCCGCGGTGTCACGGAAATCCGCAACCCAGGGGATGCCGAACTCTCGACCGGCCCATGCGACGAGGCGGTGGGACACCGGTTGTGTGTAGCTGGCGACGATCACATCGATCTCGTGCCCGGCGAATGCGGCGCGCAGCGCGCGGCGGCCGTCAGCGCGCGCAGCCCGCGGATACCACCCGTAGGTGAGCAGCTTGAGCCGCAGGTGCCGTCTGAGCAGGCTGTCGGTCACCCTGCCGATGCGCATGCGCCTGCGGTGAAGTTGAGCCCCGGAGGGTGGCCCGGGGCTTCAGCCTCGGGTCTCATGTCCGGCGGCAGAGAAAACGCGGGCGCCCGGAAGGGCGCCCGCGTGAGTTCACAGGCTCACCCTCGCCCATGCCACCGGCATGGCCTCA
>JAANWZ010000110.1 GCA_018263585.1 Calditrichota bacterium
GTCAAGCGCGGAACCGTGGTCGAGCCCGGCCTGCAAGCAGGCACGGGGCATAGAACGGGTGAGTGCAGTGGTCGTGCGCCGCTCGTACTGGCCGTGCGGGCTTGCCCGCGCGGCCGGTACCATACCATCTCATTCGATAAATCGGACACCGATGTCCGTTTTTACCGCTGGAAGGAATACCCGGCGCCGTAGTGGGTGAGGATGTGGCGGGGTTGTTTCGGGTTCTCTTCGAAGCGGCGGCGCAGGCCGAGGATGATGTTGTCCACGGTGCGCGCGGTCGGGTACATCTCCTCGCCCCACACCTTGTTCAGCACCGTGCCGCGGTCCACCACGCGGCCTTCGTTTTCCACGAGCAGTTTCAGCACCATCGTCTCCTTCTGCGTGAGCTGGAACAACCCGCGCGGTGTTTCGGCGCGGTAGGCGGCGAGATCGACGCGGTTCCCGCCGAATGCGACCGTCGTCCCCTGCTCCGGCTCGCGCTCGTACCACGCCTGCCGGCGCAGCATCGCGCGGATCCGCACGATCAGCTCATCGGTGGAAAATGGTTTCGTGATGTAGTCATCCCCGCCGAGTTCGAGCCCGCGCACGCGGTCGTCGAGCATGTCGCGCGCGGTGAGGAACAGGATCGGGACACGGTTGCCGGCGCGGCGCACGCGGTCGCAGACGTCGAACCCGCTCAGCTTCGGCAGCATCACATCGAGCAGCACGAGATCCGGCTCCCAGGTTTCGACGAGCGCGAGCGCATGTTCCCCGTCGCCGGCGAGTTCGGTCTCGAACCCGGCGCGTTCGAGGTTCAACTGGAGGCCGAGCGCGATCGCCTCTTCGTCCTCAACCACGAGGATCCGCTGTTTCATCACCGTCTCCTTTCGCGAGCGGAACGCGCACGGTGAAAGTCGCGCCCCGGTCGGGGCCGGGGCTGTCGGCGCGGACCCGGCCGCGGAACGAGCGCGCGATCTCGCGCACGAGGTAGAGCCCGAGCCCGCTCCCTTCGCTGCGGCGCGTGTCCTCGTTCCCGACCCGGTAGAACCGGCGAAACACCCTGCGCCGCTCTCTGCGCGCAAACCCGATCCCGCGGTCGCGCACGCTGAGTCGGGCGAACCTGCCGTCACCCGCGAGCTCAACCTCGACCGGCTCTTCAGAGTACTTGAGCGCGTTCTCGACGAGATTCGTGACGAGAATCCGCCAGTGTTCCGGATCGATCACGACCGGCAGCGGGCGCATGAACGATACCCGCAGCCTTTCCCGGGCCTCCGGGTGGCCGCCGGTCAGCTCGCGCAAGGCCGCGCCGGAGACATCGGCGAGATCGACACGCCGCAGATTGAGCACCCGTTTCCCGCGCGCGGAGAACTCGCGTGTCTTCAGCAGCCGGTCGATGAGCAGGTGGAGGCGGTCGAGGCTGCGGCGAATCGAGTGCAACACCTTCGCGCGCTTGTCGGGCGGGAGTTCGCCGGCGGAGAGCGTCTCGTGCAGCAGCTTGATCGCGGCGACCGGGGAGCGCAGCTCATGCGTGACCGCGGAGAGGAAGTTCGCGTACTGGCGTTCGACCCGAACTTCGTGCCGGAGCGTGAGGTACATATACACCATCCCGGCGAGGATGATCACGACGAAGAACGCGCTCTCCATCGCGAACATGCGGGTGACATGCGTCGTCTCCTCGGCGAGCCGTTCACGCGCGGCCGCGGTGATCGCGAGCGAGTCGCGAGCAGGGTGATACTCGAGGTCGGGGAACATCACTCCGACCCAGCGGGCGAGGCTGTCCGCGGGCAGTTCCTCGTGCTGGCTGGTCCACTGGTGCGCGGTGGCGATCTGCTGGCGCCAGATCTGCTGCTGCAGGGTTTCGATCCGCGCGCCGGTGCGGTTCTGGTAGATCATCCACCAGCTCACCTGCGCGACGATGAACAGGGAGAGGAGCACGAACAGGATGAACCGCCCGCGCGGGCGCCAGCCGCGCCAGAACCTGTTCATGCTGTGCCCTCCCGGTCGTGCGCGTCACATCCCTTCCGCCGCCGCGGGTTCGGCGTCGGGGGCCTTCTCCTCGGCCGGTTTCCGGCGTCTGCTGTAATATACGGTGCCGGCGAAGATGCAGAGAATGCCGAAGAACTCGCCGACGTACAGCCCCTCGACCACGCCCGCCTTCGCCATCGACCCGCCGATCCCGGGTAGCAGACCGCCGATCGCGATCAGGCCGGCGCCGCGCGCGCGGTAGAGCGTCTCGCGTTGCTTCAGGAACCGCACCGCGCTCAGGATCGCCCCGCCGATGAGAAACAGCGCCGCGTACGTGTTCACGAACGGCGTGAGATAGCGCACCCACTGCCACGCGAGAATGTCGCCGCCCGGTTTCGCCGGGTTCAACACCTGCGCGTGCACAGGAGAGAGCAGCACCGCGATCGACGCCCCGACGACAACCGTCAGGCTGACCGCGGTGAGCTTGTTCGCGGTCGCACGCCGGTACATCAGGTACACCGTGCCCTGCCCGAGCGGATACCCGCCCCAGAGCGCGCCGGCGATGTACCACGCCTTGTTCAGCGCGAGCGTGTTCCCGCCGACTGTGATCACGCTCTCGAGCGCGGTGCCGACCGCGTACGTGAACACGCCGATCGTCCACCAGAGCAGCGACGGATCCCGCCGGCGGGTGTATTTCTTCCAGAGCACGACAAGAAACGCCGCCGCGACCAACGTGGTCAGGATCGGGATGTGATGCAAGATGTCAAGCAGCATGGGGGCTCCGTCGTTGTTCCAGCGCCGAACTCGATGACAAAACGACACCGCCCTCGACACCGGGGGCGGGGTGGCGTGAGGGCGGTGTCTGAATGCGATCCCGTGGGGGGAACGGGATCACATCTCCTGATACCTGAGCGAGATCCAGCCGCCCACCGGCGACCCCTCGATCACCTTGTAGTAGTTCGTGATTTCGAACTTGAACACGGTCGTGCCGGTGTCGATCAGATACACGTGCCCCATGCTCGTCACTTCGTGCGTCTGGCCGTTGTAGTCGTACCAGTCGGTGAGCGCGGAGTGCATCGAATCCTGCTGGTAGCTGCCGCCCATGTCCGGCGGGGCGGAGGTGATTTCCGGAAACTCGTCGTAGTCGGGGTCGTCGTACGCCGGATAGACTCCCGCGTCTCCGTCGCCGCTGACGCCGCCGTTTATCCGGGCGTCAAACCCCTCGAACCACAGGTCCCAGATCGCATCCGGGCCGACCGCCCCGTCGGCGAACGAGAAGTACAGGTTGTTGTCGCCGTCGCCGTCCTCGACGGTCACTGTATCCACCGCGCCGGACAGGTCCGTGCCTTCCGGGTCGTAGACGTACTTCAGGGTGACGGATGCGAGTGCCCCCATCCCGGCGTCGGTGAGATCCTCGACGACGGCTTTCGCGTACCCGGCTCCGGCGGCGTCACGCACAGCGAACACGCGCCCGTTCGGGGAGACCTCATGTGTCTCCGGGTCGTAATCGTACCAACCGGTGAACACGAGCGACTCGCTGTCCGTGGTCCAGTCTTCGTCGCTGAGTGTCGGCATTTCGTTCATCTGCTCGAAGTCCATCCCGTGCTCGTGGCCGAGTTCCGCGAGGTCGCAGGCTCGCACGCCGAGTTCGCCGGAGGCGCCGCCGTTCAGCTTCACCTCGTAGCGACGGAACGCGATGTGCCAGTCGTCGGCCGCGGCTGTGCCGCCGTCCACGACTTCCCCGGTCTCGAGGTTGAACCGGGTGAAGTCGGTGTAGCTGGTCGCATCGATCTGCGCCTCCCTGACTCCGGGCACGGGCACTGATGGCGGAAGCACTGCGTCCAGCGTCGTGGTGTCGTCTTTCACGATCTCGGCTTCATCGGTCCAAGATCCATATCCGGAGCCGGTTGCGGTGACGGTCCAAACGCCCACTTTGACTTCGGGTATCAAGTACTCGCCGTCATCATCTGCCGTAGTATCGACAGGCGGATCGGTATGAACGACAATTGTCGCCTGGGGCACAGGCTCCCCGGAGACCGAATCAGTAACCGTACCGACCAACGCGCCGGTCTCCTCGGAACCGGAACCCGCACCGGCCGGGTTGTTCTCGTCATCGTCGGAGCAGCCCGCGAAAACGAACGCGAGCCCCGCGACCAACAACACTGCAAAAAGCGAATGAATCCTCATCGTGCGGTACTCCTCTTTTCTGTTGTACTTGCTGACGTATTGAACGGGAGTCTGTGCTCTGGCACGATCGGTCGCCCTCCGGAAGCAACCGACCCACAGACGAACGGGATACGATCCTTGACTGAAGTCAAGGGCAAAGGCGTCATCCTGAACCCGCGGGGCCGGACCGTTTCCGTGCCCCCACAATGTCATCCTGAACCCGAAGCGCCGTCTATCTGGCGCGCCTTCCGTGTCATCCTGAACCCGAAGCGCCGTCTGTTTGGCGCGCCTTCCGTGTCATCCTGAACCCGAAGCGCCGTCTGTTTGGCGCGAAGGGTGAAGGATCTGCCTGCAAACACCACCCATCTCGCCTGTGAAACACCCGGCCCAGGTGTATCTGGTAGATCCTTCACTCGCGCTCGCATACAGACGCGAACGCGGTTCAGGATGACACCGCGAGCGTCCCGGACTGCAGTTCGAGTTCATGGAGTCTCCCGATGCGTTGCCTTTTCGAACGTCCGCCGCTCAACCCAACCCATCGTACGTGTAGCGCCAGGTCATTTTCACAACCCGGCCCCTGTACGGTCCGAACGTCGGGTGCGTCGTGTCGAACAGGTTGTCCGCGCTCAGCCGCGCGTGCACGCCGCCGCCGAGATCGCGGCCGACGCTCACATCCCACAGCGTGTACGGGTTCGTGCGCACATCCGACACCTGGTCGTCGGTTGTGTAGATGCTCTGGTGCAGCATCGAGCTCGTGTAGCGGCCGCTGATTCGGGCGTTCCACGGCCCGTGATGCCAGCTCACATTGACCCGCGCGCTGTGGTTCGGCCGCCGCAACAGTTCCTCTCCGGTGTCACGGTTGTACGTGCGCATGTAGCTGTACGCGAGCGCGAGCTCCCACTCACGCCCGAACCGCATGCTGCGTTCGAGCTCCACGCCCTGCGTGTACGCGCTCACGATGTTCTCGTACCGGTAGATGCCGAGGTAGTAGTCTTCGCTCACGGTCAGCGAATCGAAGTCGATCAGGTTGCGCAGGTCATTGTGGAACAGGGTGACGCGGCTCGTCGAGCGGTCCTCGTACGTGTGCTCGAGGCTCACGGAGTAACTCATCGACGTCTCCGGCTCGAGGTTCTCGTTGCCGAGCACGATGTAGCCCGCGGACGCGTGATTAAACGTGAAGTAGAGCTCCTTGCTCGACGGGGCGCGGTAACCGCGCCCGACCGACCCGCGCAGCTTGATGTCGTCCGTCATCGACCACATCGCGCTCAGCTTCGGGCTCAGGTGGTCGCCGTACACCTCGTGCCGTTCGTAGCGCACGCCGGGGACGAGCGTGAACGCCGGGCGCAGGTACCACTCGTCCTGCAGGTAGCCGTCCCACGCGGTGAGGCTGCCGGTGAACTCGTCGGACACGTCGCCGAGTTCGTTGCGGGAATGAATGTCCCACAGGTAGATGTCGCCGCCGGCCGTGATCCGGTGGGCGGCGCCGAACCGGCGCGTGAGCTGGCCGGAGAACTCGGTGTACGTTTCACGCGCCTCGCTCACGTCCTTGCGGTGACGGTATGCTCCCTGCGTGTACTTGCTCCACTCGTGCTCGTTGTCCGACCGGTACAGCTTCAGCGAGTACATCTCCGCCCACTCGGGCGTGCAGCGGAGCTCGGCGGACAGGTCGGCGCGCCGGTTCACTTCCTCGTCGTCGTACGCGACCTGCACCGAGGTAAGGCCCGAGTCCTCGACCCAGTGCTTGCTTTCGGTGTGGTAGCGGCCGGTGATGATCGCGCGCGCGACGTCGCCGAAGTCGTACGTCAGCTTGCCATGCGCGCTCCACTTGTCCGCCGCCTCGACGCCGTCGGTGTGCGCGGTCGCCGGGTCCGTGTCCATCAGCCCGTTGCGGTCGTAGCGTACTCCACCCTGGAACCCGATCCGGCCCCGACGCGACTGGACCTCGAGCGACGGGTTGAACACGCTCGCCGGGACGGCTGAGTGATAGTCGGGGTCGGGCGACGGCAGGTACCCGCCGCCGGTGACTTCCGCGGTCACACGCAGCGGCTGGTACGGGTCCTCGGTGATGATGTTGACCACGCCCCCGATCGCCTCCGACCCGTACAGCGTCGAGAGCGCCCCCTTCACCACTTCGATCTGCCGGATCCCCTGCGTGCTGAGCTGACTGAGGTCGATCGAGCCGTTGATCCGGCCGATCACACGGTTACCGTCCACGAGCACGAGCACGCGCTCCGGATCGACGCCCTGCAGCATCACGCCGCGCCCGGAAAAATCCTCGCGCACCTGCACGCCGATCTCGGTTTCGAGCGCATCGGCCGCCGTGATCGCACCGTTCTCCTCCATCTCCCGCTTCGACACGAGCTCCGTGCTCACCGGCACGTCCTTGAGCAGCTGCATCGTCCGCGTCGCGGTGTACACGACCCGGTCCAACTCGACCGCCTGCGGCGAGAGCTCGAAATCGCGCTCGACGACATCGGCCGCGGCGACCGTGATCCGCGCACTGGCGGCGGTGTAGCCGAGGTGGCTGACAGTGATGATGTGCTCGCCCGCCGGCACGTCCTTCAGCCGGTAGTGGCCGTCGATGCCGGTGGCGGCGCCGATATGTGTACCCTGCACCGTGACATGGGCCCCCGCGAGCGGGTCGCCCGTCGCCTGCGCGCGGACACTACCCTCGACAACGCCTCCGACCGCCGCACCCGCGGGCGCGGCGGCCAGAAGCATCACGGCAACCATGCGGAGGGTGGAGGACATGGGTTGCACACCGGTTTCGGTCTATGCCGTGCACCGGGGCGGGCGGTGGGTGATCCGTGTGAAATCCTGAACGCACGAGCAGACATTCCACCGTCTCGCTCGCCTTCACCGCATCCGCCCCCGGAATTCGCGGACCAGCATACGGCGCGGGAGCCGCGCGAGTGTCATGGAAATGTCATGGTCTCCGGATTTCGCGCGGGCTAACTCCATGGTTCGAATGGAGTTCGGGGGAGAATACGGCGGAGATGGAGAATGACAGCGGCCCGGCGCATCCCGCCGCGGAGGCGCTCTACAGCGGATGACGAAGAGATGTTCGACAGCGGATGGCGCGGATTGTACGGATTCTGTCTATCGTCCGCACCCGCTCGCGTGCTATGCCCCGCGCCTGCTCGCAGGCCGGGTTCGACTGCCGGTGATGGACCGTATGCGTATCCATGCCTGCCAAGCAGGCATGGGCATAGGTATGGGAAGGGGTATGAGTAAAGTGATACTCACGAGCATGGACACAAGCAACCGCTCACCCGATCCACCCGTCACGCCCCCAGTAGCGGAGCAGTTGATCGGCGACGGCGCGGATGTCGTGCCGGCGCTCGACCCAGGCGCGGCCTTCGCGGCCCTTTTCGCACCGGAAGTGGGAGTCTGTCACAAGCCGCGCGAGTTCCTGATCGAGCGTGTCCGGGCTTGCCTGGACGAACGGATGGTCGGGGACGAACGCGCGCATCTCGGGCCCCATCCTCGTCACAACCGGCACCCCGCGCGCGAGCGCCTCGATCCCGGCCATCCCGTACCCCCAGCCGCCGGCGTCCGCGACCTGGTCCACGAACACATCGCAGCTCGCGATCAGACGTGTCGCCTCGCCGTGCGGCACGTTCTCGATCATCACCATCTCGACCGGGTGGCCGGCAAGACGGAGCTCGGTGACCGCGTCGATGATCCGGTCCGTGCCTTTGTTCGCGCGCACACGCGCCGCGTGGCCGATTCGCAGCGGATGATCGAGTGTCGGATCGCGCGCGAGCCGGGTTCGCTCGACAGGTGAGACCGCGCGCACATCGAGCGGGAGGAACAGGTATTCGAGCCGGTCGTCGAGGTAGAGCAGATCGACCTCGGAGGTGAGGCGGAGGCCGACGTGCGCGTCCACCTGCGGCATTATCCCGCGGTTGCGCATGTCGGAGCCGTGGTAGAACGCCATCATCGGTTTGCCCGCGTCCGCCCAGCGCCGCACGGTGCGCCCGTCACGGTAGAACTCCGCGCCCTGGTCGAGCCAGATGATGTCGGCGGCGTCGAGGTTGAGCCGACGGATCGCCGATTCCACGCGCGGCTCGATCAACCGATCCCGGAGCGCGAAGAACGCGCGCGCGAGCGGGTGCGGCTCCGGTTGCAGCGGCGGGCGGCTTTGAATCGGGGCCTCGTCCGGTTCGAAACCCTTAACCGTTTCGTAAAATATTCGGCGAAGTGCAAGAAAAACACCGTTGTCCGGCTGCAGCGGGAGGTCGAGACTGATGTCCTCGGGGTAACCGAACGGGCTGCGGAACAAGGTCACGTACCGAAACCGGTGCCCGCGCCGCGCGAGCTCCACACGCCACAGGTGCAGCGTGCCGGACACATGATATGGTGCGATGCAAAGGATGTTCATCGAGAGGTCTCGCTCGCTCCCTGACAGCAGGGACTGTTGCGAATTGACGATGACGGACAACTATGTCATTCTGAACCAAGGTCGCGGACTTTTGCGCGAACGGAGTGAAGAATCTTTCCGTGAAATAACCGGTAGATACATGAGAAGGCCCCTTCGCTTCGCTTGAAACAGGCTCTTCACTGCGCGCAGCAAACAGACGCGTGAGGCGGGGACGCTTGCTCGCAAGCGTCCCCACAGCCAGAATGACGCCTCGCCTGTCCGGATGCGAACATAGTCACGGTCCGTTCACGTGGCTCATCGAACGGGATGACCGGATGCATGCAGGCGTCCCCTCCACCCGGGCCGGTTTCTGGTTCCGACCGGCGCAAATGCGTAATCCTGAACCGCGCCGCCGTCACCGAATCACGGTCAGCTTCTCGGCATGGCTGGCCGCTCGGGACGCAATCCGCACGAAATACGTCCCGGACGGCCACGCGCCGGCGGGGAGTGGGAGACGGTTGCGCCCGGGCGCGAGCCGGAAGCCGGCGCCGTGAACGAGCCGGCCGGTCACGTCGAACACGGCGAGCGTGACCGCTCCGGCGTGCTCCATCTCGACGACCGCGTAGGCGCCGGCGTTCGACGGGTTCGGGTACAGAGAGATCAGGTGGAACGCCCGGGGTGAGGCGGAGTTGTCGGATTCGCCGGCGCCGCCGAGCACCTCCTCTACCGCGGCAAGCGCATCGACGTAGCCCCAGCCGAGCGCGTTGTCGGGCGTGCCGGCCTGCGAGGCGGTCGCGCGCAGCACGGAGATCAGATCCCACGGCAGCAGCCCCGGCCCGGCCTGCAGCAAGAGCGCCGCGACACCGGCAACCTGCGGGCACGAATACGACGTTCCGCTTCCCACCTCGTAGCCGACGGCCGAGTTTTGCGCGACGAGCCACGCCTGCTGCCCGACCGCGGAAACGTCCGGCTTCACCCGACCGTCCGCCGTCGGCCCGCGCGAACTGAACCACACGGAATCGCCCGTCACATCGCACGCGCCGACCGCGAGCACCGAGTCGCCGTCCGCCGGTGCGGTGATCCCCTCCGCGCCGAGATTGCCCGCAGAACTGATCACGAGCAACCCTCGCTCCGCGGCCGCATCGCAGGCGATCGTGATCGGCGCCGTGTCCCCGTCGTAGTCGGCCGGCTCGTACCAGTCGGAATAGCCGAGACTCGCGGACACGAGATCCGCGCCACGCATCTCCACCCATTCGAGGCCGGCAATGAAGTAGTCCTCCTCGACCGGCTCCTCGACGGACGCGTCCTCGGTGCGCGCGAGCAGCACTTCGATGTCCGGCGCGGCGCCGATGTACACCGAGCTGTCGAGCCCGGCGGCCGCGGAGAGGACACGCGTGCCGTGCGGATGGTCTTCGACCTCGAATTCGCCATCAACGAAGTCCCATGTGTCTATGATCGGGATGTGCTGGAGCGCGACGTGGTCATAGACGTAGTTGAAGCCGGCGTCGAGGAAGGCGACGCGTACGCCGTCGCCGGTGTAGCCGAGGTCATGGGCGGCGGGTACGCTGATCAGGTCGAGCTGCGGGAACGTAAACCCATATGCGGATGTATCGATATCCGCACTGATGTATGGCGCTGGTTTTCCAATAACTGGGGCGCGCGACCTCACCCCAACCGGCGAAACACCCGCCACATGCGACAGGCGAGACACACGCGCCGCACGCGCCACAGTCATCTCAACCGAAATCGCGCCGAGCCAGCGGCTGACCACACGCAACTCTCCGCCCGCTGCAATTACCGCGTCCACATCCTCCGCGCGCGGCGGAAGGTCAGACAAAGTCACGGCCTGTCCCCGCGAGCGGATGCGACGCTCAGCGGCTTTCCGGTCTAGTTCGTTCCGCACTCGCGCCCGGGTCTCGGCGCTCTCGTCCCGCCGGTCGAACCACACCCACCACGCGCGCGTCGCGTCGGCGCCGGGTCCGGCCCGCGGCGGCGCCGCCAGGCCGAGAAACAGGACGGCGGCGAGCAGGAGAAGCAGGTATGTGCGAGCTGTTCGCTCCATGGTCTCCACCGATTGTGTGGCGCCGCAGCTCCGCCTGCGGGGGATCGCCGCTCACACCCCCTGCGCGAGCATGAGCGCGCCGAGCGCGAGGAAGAGCAGGCTGATCAGGATCCGGGTCGGGCCGTAGTTACGCTGCGACCAGTCCGCGAACGCGCTCGAGCCGACGCCGGCGTACGCGAGCGCGAACACGACGATCAGCGGCGCGACGAACAGCAGGTTGTAGATGACAAGATAGAGCAGCGCGCGTTCGCTGAGCGCCGGGTCATTGAGCATGATCACGATCGCGGGGAGATAGACCTGGCCGGTGCACGCGGCTTCGAACAGGGTCACCGTCGCCCCGATCCCGAGCGCGGCGAGCAGCAGGTAGCGTGTGTTCAGCCCCTTCCGCATCGCGTTGTGGATGCGTCGTTTCGTCCCGCGCTGGAGCTGGAGCAGCGCATCGCTCGTGCGCCCGGTCGTGTAGTATCGGATCGTATCCCGCACGGAAAGCACGAACAGCACCGCAACAAGCACGAGCGTCACCGCCCAGATCACGCGCGCGACAATCTGATACGCCGACAGTGCCTGCAGCGCGCGAAACGCGCCGAGCCCGAGCAGGAGATAGACGGAGAACACGGCGGCGGTGAACCCGATCCCGACCACGAGCACCTGGCGTCTCGTCGAGCCGGCGTACCCGAGCAGGCTGATGAAGAAGACGAGCGTCGCGAACGCGCACGGGTTGATCCCATCGAGCAGCCCCGCGCCGGCGACCGCCCAGAAGCTGAGCGAGCGGAACACGGAGCGCGTGCGTTCTTGAGCGTGCTCCGGTTCGACATCCGCGGCGAGCCAGGTGTCGGCGCCGGTTTCGAGCGCGCGGCGGATCGCGCGGTCGAGACGGGCGGCGAGCTCGTCCGTCGTCTGCAGCACGGTGTCGCCGACCGCGAACAGGAACGCGCCCGGTCGCCGCGCGAGCCCGTAATGGTCGCGCACCGCGAGCAGGCGCGCGAACCCGGCGCGCTCGTCCACGTTCACCGTGTGCAGGCGGATGCGGCCGTCCCACCGTTCGCGCAGATACGGCAGCGTGTGTTCGCGGACCCGGGCGCAGATCCGGCAACCGGGCGAGTAGAGGTAGAGCACGTCCACCGGTTTCGCGCCGCGCCCGGATGGGATCGGCTCCGCGAACTCACCGGCCCGTTCGAGTGCGGGCGCACGCCGCAGCGAGTCGTCGCCGGCGGTCGTTTGCTCACGACCCGGCCCCGGGAGAACATCGACAGACAGCTTGATCCGAAGCAGATCCCGGCCGGGTGTGCTTGTGAACACGTAGAGCAGCTTTTCGGTCGGACCGTCACGCTCTTCCGGCAGCACCTCGAATTCGAACGCGACGGCGCCACCTTCGAGCACGCGAGCGACGACACATTCGCATGTAACTTCCGCATTGGTCGCGCGCAGCGTGTCATCACCGCTGATGAAGAGGAGCGTGTCGGAGAACACGTCCCCGCGGGTGTGTTCGCCGTAATCGAGGGAGAAGTCCGCGCTGCGTACGATGACAACGCGGGCGCCGGCCGCCGACACGAGCAGCAGCAGGGAGGCGGCCGCGAGGCTGATGCGGACCGCGCGAGTCACTCCAGTCCCACTTCCCGCTTGGAAACGATGCGCACGGAGTTGATGCGAACGTCCTCGACAGGCACATCGCGCATGTCGGTCTTCACCGTGGCGATCGAATCTACGACACTCATCCCGCGCAGCACTTCGCCGAACACGGTGTACTTGCCGTCCAGATGCGGAATCGCGCCCAGCGCGATGTAGAACTGGCTGTCGGCTGAGTTCGGGTCGCGCGAGCGGGCCATCCCGAGCGTGCCGCGCACATGCCTGCGCTCGTTGAACTCGGCTGTGAGCGAATCGCCGGTGCCGCCGCTGCCGTATTTCGCGCGCGGCGTGTCCGGGTTCTTCGTGAGCGGGTCGCCGGCCTGGATCACAAACCCGGGCACGACGCGGTGGAAGAGGACGCCATCGTACACCCCGTCGCGCGCGAGTTGCTTGAACCGGGAGACGTGATTCGGCGCGTCATCCGGGTAGAACCCGAGCACGATCTCGCCGAAATCCGTCTCCATCACCGCGACCTCGTTCTTCACACCGCCTCCGCAGCCGATCAGCGCGGCGATCAGCAGGCCCGCGATCGCCGCCGCGGTGAACCGCAGCCTGGAGTTTCTGAGAGTGATCATCGTGTCCCGCCGTCTGGAGTCTGGAGTCCGGAGTCCGGAGTCTGGAGTCTGGAGTCCGGAGTCTGGAGTCCGCCGCCGGTCGCCCATCGCCCGCCGCCGGCCGCCCATCGCCCGCCGCCGGCCGCCCACAGTGTCATCCTGAACCCCCCGCGCGTCAGTTTGCGCGGGGGTGAAGGATCTCGAGGTCGCACGGTCTGGTTATTCCATCAACGTTTTCTATCGAGATCCTTCACGGCGCGCGGCAAACAGATGCCGCGCTTGTTCAGGATGACACATTGCCGCCCTTCCGTGTGTTCCGTGGTCCTATCCGTAGTATCCGCGCCATCCGTGGTCGGCCTTCCGTGTCATCCGCGGTCCGCATCAATGGCGGAGGGGCATGTGCGCGCTCAGCCAGGGCCCGGGCTCGTTCTGCACGGCTGCGTACAGTCGCAGTTCCTCGCCAAGCCCGTCGCACTCGGCGCGGAACACGTCGGTCGCGAACGCCGGCTCGTTGTTCGTCTCGCTGAGATGGGCGAGCACGATCCGTCGCGTGCCATGTTCGATCGCGCTGCGCGCGAGCCGGGCGCCGTCCTCGTTCGAGAGGTGCCCGTAGTGGGACGCGATCCGCTGTTTCAGGTACCACGGATACGGTCCGAGGCGGAGCATCTCCGGGTCGTGGTTCGCTTCGCAGACGAGCAGATCCGGCCCGGCGAGCGCGTCGGCGACCGCCCCGTCCCAGCGGCCGAGGTCGGTGATCACGCCGAGCGAGCCGCCCGGTGAATCGAAGCGGAACGCGACCGTGTCCGCGGCGTCGTGGGAAACGGGAATCGGCCTGATCACGAGCCCGTCGATCGTCTCCGGTCGCCCGCCGAATCGCCGCACGCTCGCGCCGTCGGGGACGACTCGCCGGATCTTGCGCAGCGTGCCGCCGGTCGCCCAGAGCGTCGGCCGGTGACGGCGCAGCAGCAGTTCCAGCGAGCGCACGTGATCGGTGTGCTCGTGCGTGATGAAGATGTGCTCGACGTCGGCTATGTCGCGACCGATCTCTCGAATGCGGCCGGCGAGCGTGCGGTACGAGAAGCCGGCGTCCACGAGCATCGCGCTCGAGCCGACCTCGACCCAGTACGCGTTCCCCTTGCTGCCCGAACCGAGCGTGCAGATGCGGATGCCGTCTTCAGCCGCGCGCATGCGTGCTCCCCGGTTCGACCACCGGCACCCTTTTCAACTGCTCCGGCAATTCGTCCGGCGGGTACGTGTTGATCTCGAGTGTGAGCAACGCCTCGAGCGGCGCGTCGGGCTGAAACCGGCCGCTGCTGCGATCGACGAGAATCGCGTACGCGACGACCTCGCCGCCCGCCGCGCGCACCGCCTCCGCCGCTTTCATGACGCTGCCGCCGGTGGTCACGACATCCTCGATCAGGAGCACGCGCTTTCCGCGCACGTCAAACCCCCGTCGCAGCTCCATCCCGCCGTCACGCGTCTTCTCGGTGAAAAACGCGAGCGTGCCGAGACGGCGGGCCATCTCGTAGGCGAGGATCACGCCGCCGGTGACCGGGCCGACGACCACGTCCGGCGCGTAGCGGCGCACGCGCGATGCGAGTTCCCCGACGAGCACGCCCGTCGTCTCCGGATCCTCGAGCAGGCGGAATTTCTCGACGTAACGGTCCGAATGGAGCCCGCTCGCGAGCTTGAAATGACCCTCGAGCAACGCGCCGCGGCGCCTGAGGAGCGTGAGCAGTTCATCCCTGGTCATCGGCACGGTTTTTTCCCGATTGGTGACCGTTTCAGCGCCGTTCGCCGGCGCGCAGACTGCTGACATAGTACTTCAGGCTTGATTAACCGCGGACCGCCGGAAAAGTGTCATTCTGACGCCGCCGCAGGCGGCGGAAGAAGGTCCTGAACGCAGTGAAGGAAAGGTCCGAGTTATCAACAGGTTGGCTCATAAGACCGACCCTTTACAAACCTGGAACTGCTTCACTTCGTTCAGCATGACGGACGATCACGCCTTTTTCAACAGTCTGAGCTCCGTTCGCCGGCGCGCTGCTGCCTGCGCACCCATGTGTCCAGTTTCTCCCGGCGTTTCTCGTCGAGCTCGCGGAACGCCGCCTGCACGATCACGTAATCGTCGTCCACATGCGCCGTGTCGAGCGTGACACGGCGGATCTCGGAGGGGACGTCGTCGAGTTCGAGCCCCTTCGTCAGCAGCAGCGTGATGAAGATCCGCCGCCCGATCGGGCTCCGGCCCTGTTCGAGAAAACCCGGCTGGCGTGTCGCGAACCGGACGCCGCCCGCCGAGAGGTCGAGAATGTAACCCCTGTACGCGTTCGTGTCACGGTTCCCGACCCGGTAGCGGACAACTCCCTCCACCGCGGAACGGTCGTATTCGCGCCGCTGGAACCGCGTGATCCGCGCGGGAAAACGCAACAGCAGCACCGGGTTGCCGGCGATCTCCAACCGCGGTTCATCCATGCCGTCCGTCGCCCCACCGTCGTCCGCACGCGGCGGTTCGAGCACGATCGTGAGGAACTGGTACGCGGAGTCGGAGCGGATGTAGCGCACGAGGAGTTCGGTTCCCGGGATGAGCGCCTCCCCGATCCCGGACGGCCGGTCCACGTAGAGACCGTCCGGATCGACGTCACGCACGCGCGCGTCGAAGCTGATCACCCGGCCTTCGACTGCGGTGCGGCAGGTGATCGGTTCGCCCACGTGCAGCGTGCGCGGGTCGTCGTGCGGGAACATCGATCAGGCTCCGTTTCAGTCTGCGCGCTTCGCGGGCCCGCGCCCGGCGTCGTGTTCAATCACAGTCGCGATTGCCGCGTGATCGGGTCGTGGTCGCTGGCTCGGCGGAGGCGGCGCGTAGCGGGCGCCCCGTATTCGCTCGCTCGGATATGTAGATATGCAACTGCTCGGCCGTTGCATCCGGTTTGACGGGTAATCCGTGTCATTCTGAACGAAACGAAGTGAAGAAGGTCCACGCAGATGAACGGTTGTAAATGCATGCATTACCGACGTCATACTCGGACCTACTTCCGCCGCGTGCGGCAAACTGACTCCGGCCGCGGCTTCAGGATGACGGCAGGTCACCCGTCGTTTCATGTGATCCGGCCCACTACTCATACACCCGCCGGCAACAGACCGGAAATCGCGTCACGCAACCGTTCCGCCTCAACAGCCGCCGCCTCCGCGAAGTCGTCGCCGTCCGAGGCGTACAGCACACTGCGCGACACGTTGATCAGGCTCGGAATCCCGCCCGCGCCGATCCCGTGCCGGACCGCGTCCGCGAGGTCCCCGCCCTGAGCGCCGATCCCGGGAATCAGCCACGGGAGATCCCCGCTCTCGGCGCGCAGCCGCTCCATCTCCGCGCCGCGGGTCGCGCCGACGACGAGCCCGACGTTCCGGTTCTCATTCCACTCGTCGCGTGCGAGCCGGGCGATCACCGCCGGCAGCGAGACATCGGCGGCCGGATGCTGCACCTCGACCGCGCTCGGGTTCGAGGTCGCCGCGAGCAGAAACGCGCCTTTCTCCGGGCGGGCGAGGAACGGGATCACGCCGTCGGTGCCGAAATACGGGTTCACCGTCACCGCGTCGAACCGCCACCGCTCGAACAGCGCGTGCGCGTAGCGTTCCGCGGTCGAGCCAATGTCGCCGCGCTTGCCGTCCCCGATCACGATCGCATGCGGCGCGACAAGCCGGACCGCCTCGATCGTCCAGTGCAGCGCCTCCTCACCACGGTCGCCGAGCGCCTCGAAAAACGCCAGATTCGGCTTGTACGCGGCCGCGAACGGCGCGGTGAGACGCACAATCTCCTGGAGGAAATGGGTGACGCCGTTGCGGTCCTCCCGCAGCGGGCCGGGGAGCCGATCCGGCACCGGGTCGAGCCCGATGCAGAGGTGGCCGTTGCGGGCCGCCGTCGCCAATCGCTCGCCGAACAGCATCGCTCACCCTCCCCGTGAATACGCTCGCCTCGCAAGGTAGCGGAGGCGTGATTTGCCCGCAAGGCCGGCTGTCGCTCGTACCACGGAAGGCGCGGGAGAAGGAACACGGGAACTACAGATCACACGGATCGCTGACCACGGAAGACACGGAAGGGCCGCCGGCGGCGGGTGGCCCGGCTTCAGCCCCGGGTTTCACCCGCGTCCTCGTGCCCGCGCTTGCCTGGCAAGCGCAGCCAGCGCAAATGTGTCATCCTGAACAAGCGCGGCGTCTGTTTGCCGCGCGCCCGGTGTCATCCTGAACAAGCGCGGCGTCTGTTTGCCGCGCGCCCGGTGTCATCCTGAACAAGCGCGGCGTCTGTTTGCCGCGCGCCGTGAAGGATCTGCGAGCCGGAACGGCACCCGGTTTGTTTGAAACAACCGGCGGATTGTGTCTCGAGTAGATCCTTCACCCCCGCACACACTGACGTGCGGGGGTTCAGGATGACACTCTCAGCCGCTGTGACGGCTGCGCCGTCCCCGCGGGCATGATTCGACCTCCGAGCAGCGGCTTCCGACTGCGGACGGACTGCTGCCGACCGCGGACTCACCGGAGCTTCAACGTCGCGAGCGCGAGCAGCGCGAGCAGCAGCGAGACGATCCAGAACCGGAGCACGACTTTCGTTTCCGCGACGCCGAGGTGTTCGTAGGCGTGATGGATCGGCGTGCGGAAGAACAGGCGCCGGCCGAGGTAGTGGATTCCGATCCGGTCGCCGATCACGTGCGTGAGGTTGACATAGAGGAACACTCCGCCGGCGATCAGGAACAGCAGTTCCTGCTTCGTGAGCACGATCAGCACGGCGAGCGTGCCGCCGAGCGCGAGCGAGCCGGTGTCGCCCATGAACACCTGCGCCGGGTAGCCGTTGTACCAGAGGAAGCCGATCAGCGCACCGGCGAGCGCGGCGGCGAACACGACGAGTTCGTGGATCCCCGGCTGGAACGGGTAGAGGAAGTAGCCGGCCATGTTCGCGTGCCCGAGCACGTACGCGATCACGCCGTAGACGGCGACCGGGAGCAACGCCGTGCCCGCGGCGAGCCCGTCGAGCCCGTCGATCAGGTTCACCGCGTTCGAGACGGCGACGACGACGAACGCGACGAACGGGACGTAGAACAGCGAGAGGTGCAGGTCGAACCCGCCGTACTGCTCCGGCTTCACGAACGGGATTCCGATCACATCGACGTACCCTTCCGGGAACGGGGTCGTGTTCGGGAGGAACAGGATCGCGCCGAGCAGGAGCCCGTACAGCGTCTGGATCAGCAGTTTCGCGCCGCGACTGAGCCCGGACTCGGCCGTGCCGCCGCGCACTTTCGCGAGATCGTCCGCCGCGCCGAGCAGGCCGAACACGATCAGTGCGCTCGTCACCGCCCACAGGTAGCCGTTCGTCCAGTCGCCCCAGAGCAGCAGGCTCGCGATCATCGCGCCGATGATCAACACGCCTCCCATCGTCGGCGTGCCGCGCTTCGACTTCGCGAGCTGTTCGTCGAAGTCGCGGTGACGGTCCCGCTGGCCGGCGACGTACAGCCTGCGGATCACCGGCCGCGCGAACAGGAGCACGAGCACGAGCGTGGTCAGCGCCGCCGCGATCGAACGGGTGGAGACGTAGTTCAGCGCGCGCAGCGGGCTGAACACGCCGCCGAGGCTCTCGAGGAACTCGGTGAGCGCGTAGATCATGCCGGCTCCTGCTCGTGATCGATCCGCCTCTGCAGCGCGGTGTACTGGTCCTTGAGCGGGAAGTGTGGGTGGAACGCGAGCGAGGTGATCGCGAACCGGTCGAGGTCGTGCAGGAGCTGGTCGCGCCACGGCTGCCCGCGGCCGTTCGCGTGCCGGTCGAGCAGCGCGTGATACGAGCGGAGCACGGCTTCGCGCAGCGGCGTACGGTCGGCGAGCGCGTAGCGGCGGTTCAGCTCGAGGATCTCCTCGGCGGGGCCGACGAGGCCGAACGTGTGCAGCGCCTCCCAGCGCACCTCGATGTTGCGGTCGCCGGTGAGCGCGCGCACGCGGCCGGCTATCATCGCCACGCCCGCGATCTTCCGCCCTTGCGCGATCAGCGCGCGCACGAGCCTCAACGCCGCCGCCCGCACCTCGTAGTACGGGTCGGTGAGCGCCGCGCTGATCGCGGCGAGCACGTCCTCGTTCACAACGCCGAGCAGCGCGAGCGCGGTCACCGCGTTGCGCCGTTCGAAGCCGACGTGGAGAAAATCGCCCCCGAGCAGCCGCTGCCAGCGTGAGGTGGGCGTGCGGTCGCTGATCACATGAAGGATCAGTTCGAGTTTCTCGCGGTGACGGGTGAGCGCGATCAGTTTCACCCCTTCGTTGCGCATCGACCACTGGCTGTGGGCGAGCAGCGCCGCGCCCCGGTAGCGGAGGTAGTCGAGATCGTCGAGGTGGAGCAGCTCGTGGTCGCGGACCGGCCCGTGCGCGAACGCGTCCTCGTAACACAGGCCGATCACTCGTTCGACGTGCCTGCGCAGTTCGGCCGGGGATGCCGGCAACTCCTCGACGGGCACGATTTCGCCGTTGCCCGCGGTCGTGTCGTCGGCGTCGATCACGCGGATTCGTTTGCCGAGCCCGACCACTCGTTTCGCGATCCGCTCCGCGGCGCGCCGGTCGAACACATCGCGCGCGCGCTCGGCGAGTGCGCGGCGGCGGGGTTCATCGTTGAGCAACACGCTGATCCGCTCCGCCAGCTCGTCGCCGGAGACGGCCTCCAGCAGTTTGCCGCCAAAGAGCGCCGGCTGCTCGTAGAGGATCTCGACCGCGCCTTTCGCGGCGAGCTGGCGGGCGTTCGCGACCTGGCTGTCGCCGGGCAGGTTCGCCTTCGGGATCACGAGCGCGGGCACGCCGAGCGTGCACACCTCGAACAGCGACCCCGCCCCGGCGCGCATCACCGCGAGGTCGGCCGCCGCGAGGTGCAGCGGCATCTCGTGCAGGTAGTCCACGACTTGGTAACGCTCCGGCCTGCGTGTCAGCTCCGCGAGCCGGTCATGCGTGTCGCGGACGGCGTCGTAGTCCGTCGTGCGCGCGGTGCCCGTCGCGTGGATGATCGCGAGCCGGTCGCGCTCCGCGAGCCGTGGCAGCCCATCGACGAGCGCGCGGTTGATCGTGCGCGCGCCCTGGCTGCCGCCGGTGACGACGAGATACAGGACGTCGCCGGGAATCTCGAGCCGATCCCGTGCATCGGCGCGGGCGGCGACGGTGAACCCGGCGCGCACCGGGTAGCCGACAACCTCCGCTTCACCGGAGGGAATCCGCAGCAATGTCGAAGGATGGACGACTCCGACCTGGCGGGCGATGCGGGAGGCGGCGACGTTCATTCTCCCCGGAACCGCATTCTGCTCGTGCAGGTACACCGGAATCCGCCAGACGCCGAATGTGATCACACTGAGCGCGGCGGATGCAAACACGGCGGGCGACGAGGCGTACCCGCCCGACGCGACGATCACCCGGGGGCGGAATGTGATCAAATGAACGAGCGCGACGATGATCCCGGCGAGCAGGGTGAGCGCGAACCGCAGCATCGCCGGAGACACGGGTGTGGCCGGCATCCCGGTCGCGGGCACCGTTCGAAGGCGGATCCCGGCGCGCGGGACAAGCTCGCGTTCAAGCCCTGAGCGCACGCCGAGATAGAGGGTGCGGAGGTCGGGGTCGTGCTCGCGGAGCGCCTCCGCGATCGCGAGCAGCGGGCTCACATGCCCCCCGCTCCCGCCACCTGTGAGCAGCACACGCATTCATTTCCCCTCGCTGCCCGGCCGCCGCCGTCTCCGCCATCCCCGCGGGCAAACAGAAGACGGACGAGCCGGACGCCTCCGCCGTCGCCCTGCCCGTCCGCATGCCCGCCGAACGTAACGCTTCGCGCTCTCATCATGCAAGGCTTGTCTGAACAGCGCGGGGCTGGTAGTTTCTCGTCGGGATGCGACAGAGCGGCCCGGGGCTTACGCCCCGCGCTATGCAGATGTTGCCGCTTCGCGGCTGAACGAGTGATTGCCAAGCGCCGCCGCCATCTTGCTCATGCGAGATGCGGGAGAAGTGAGTAAGAGACGGGGGTTGGCTTCGGGTCTCATCCTCTTGCCCTTGACTTTAGTCAAGGATAATCAGACGGTTGTGTAGCGAGGTTCGATCACGTTGATCAGCCGCGGTGACGGCCTGCGGCCCGTCCCCGCGGGCATGACGACGGCGGGCTTACACAGAGACTGAAGACGTGTCAGACAGCAACCAGACACTGTGGACGAATGACCCGTGGGGTCAGATCGGCCGCGGGTTGTCGTTTCTGCTCGCACTCGCGCTGCCGTTTCTCGGACGTCTCGAGGCGGTTCCACTCACCGGCGAGCGCGTGCTCCCGGTCGTCTCTCTGCTCAGCCTGATCATCCCTCTGTTCGCGCTCGCAAGCCTCGCGACCGGGGGCGCGAGTCCTCCGCGCTGGCGCTGGGCGCTGCCGGTTGCGCTCGCGGTCGGCCTGCTCTCCGGGCTCGGCGGGTCGATGCACGGCGAAGACCCGGTGCTCTCGATCGCCGCGATCTGGGAGCCGATGCTGCTCGTCGCCGGGGCGGCGATCCTGTTCTCCGGGCATCCGACGGAGCGGCTCGGCCTGCTCACCGCGCTCGTGTTTTCCACCCTGGTCGCCGCCGCGCTCGGGTTCCTCGAATTGATGAACGTGCCCGGGATCGGGCCGCTGCTGCAGATGTTCCGCAGCGAATCGGAGACATGGCAACTGATCCCCCGTCTCACCGGACCGCTTGCGCACGGGGACGCGTTCTCCTGGCTCGCGGCGGTGCTGATGCCGGTGCTCGCCGCGGCGGCGATCTCGGTGTTTGGAAGGCGCCGGGAACTGGTGTTGATTGTGATCGGGATTTTCTGGGTGAGCGTGCTGCTTTCGCTGTCGTACGGCGCGCCGATCGCCGCGCTCGCGGGGATGCTGGTCGTGATGGCGTCGCGCGCGGGATTCAGGCGCTCGCTCGCCGGTCTGTCCGCGCCGCTGTTGATCGGGATCGCGGTCGCGATGCTCTACCCCGGGTTCCGCGCCCGCTGGGGGCCGTACGAAAGCCCGGTCGGGTTCACGGTGCGCGCGCTCACCGCACTGGACGGCGCGGACAACAACGACTCGCTGCATGTCACCGTTGTCAACCCCGGCCCGGTCACATGGCCCGCCGGCTACGAAACCGGCTACCACCTGCTCTACCCGGAGCGTATCGGCTCGGACGAGCCGGTGCGGATGCTGCGCGGGGGCTGGGTTTCAACACCGCTCGCCCGATCCGTGTCGCCTGGCGACCAGCTCTCGGTGACGCTCCCGTTCCACACATCCGAACCGAACGGGTTCATCGTGCTCGACCTGAAAGGGCCGGGCGGGCTCGTGAGCCAGTACCGGCGCTCGCCGTACCTGCTGCTCTACCGCTCCGCGGATGAGGCGGGCGAGCACCGTCTCGGGCGGCTGATGCACGTGCAATCGCCGCGGTACATCCACGCGGCGAGCGAGGCGCTCCGGCGGGGAACCCCGGACCAGATCCCGCCGCTGTACGAGGTGTGGGGTGACGTGTACAGTCTGCTCGGCGCGCGCCCGTGGTTCGGGCTCGGGCCGGGGGCGAGCACGGATCTGCTCGGGTACAACGCGCGCAATCTGTTCCTCGAGGTGACCGTCGCCGCCGGCTGGACGGGGCTGGCCGCATTGATCGTGTTCCTGCTCGTGTTGAATGTCGGGCTGCTCAGCCGGGGCTCGCTCGAGACGTACATGTACGCGGGAGCGCTGTTCGCGGCTGTTCTCCACGGAATGAGCGCGTTTGCGCTCGACGACCTTTCCGCGCGGACGGCGGCGA
Organism: Calditrichota bacterium; assembly: GCA_018263585.1. Classification (GTDB taxonomy): domain Bacteria; phylum Electryoneota; class Electryoneia; order Electryoneales; family Electryoneaceae; genus JAANWZ01. The sequence goes on from JAANWZ010000110.1 coordinate 22,495, forward strand.
CGCTGCTCGTCGGGCTCGCGTGGGCGGCCGCGTTCGGCGCGCGCAGCGAGGGGATGGACCGTCGCTGACCGCGCCGCCGGCCGCCGCTCCCGCGGGACGAACGGCGGCGGTTCGGGTCGTGCGCGGACCCCGCCTGTTGCCGAGAGAGGCTCGCCGATTCAGGGTTGAGAATGTGAGCGGAAACAGCTATTTTCGTTTCTTCCCGTCGGCGGCCTGCGATTGCAGTTGTAGAGTGATTCTTGAAAGAACGTCTCATCCGTGTACCGGCCGTGCGGGCTTGCCCGCGCGGATGCAAGCCGGTGAGTTTCTCGCATCCGACATTTTTTCGAGTATCGGTATAAACGCGGCCGCACGGACGTCAGCGAACAGGGAACAACGTATCACAACCAACGATCACGGCGGGTGCGAGCCGCCCGCCGGCAGCAGGCAAAGGCAGAAAATGACAACCGAAACCAACACGAAGCGGGCGTCGGTGGCGGTCGATGTGCGCGTGCCGAGCCGGGTCGCGTGGCGCGCGGTCACCGACACCCGCGAACTGCAGATCTGGTTCGCGCAGCAGGTGAACATCGACATCGAGGAAAAGGAGCTGTCGTTCGGCGGGAAATACGTCCCGTTTCTCCGTTACGACGACCGCCCGGAGCAGGAGATTGTCAGCGTCGATGCGGACGAGATGACAATCGCGTTCACATGGCCGCTGCGCCGCCGCGACGGCGAGCTCGTTGACACCGAGGTCAGGTTCCGCGTCACCCAGATGGATGACCATTCCCGGCTCGACGTTGATCACATTGTCGGCGCGGACGACCTCAGCGACGACGATCTGCGCAACCTTTGGACCCTGCTGCTGAACGCGTACGTGTTCCACATGGAAGGCGCGTCCGCGTGGGTGCGGCCAGAGTTCACGCACAAACGCGGGAAGGACTTCCGCCTCGAGTTCTGGACCACCACGAAACGGGACGAGGTGTTCGAGACGCTGACCACGGTCGATGGCATCCGCGGCTTCTTCGCGCCGCAGGTGAAGACGATCGAGCTGAAGGAGGGCGGCGTGCTCGACCTCGGCTGGGACAAGCTGCCGGTGATCGAAGTCGAGGAGAACGTGAAGTTCGTGCACGGCTGGCGCGAAGTCGCCGACGAGGACCCGAACCTCGAAGTCCGCTGGGAGCTGAAGGAGGAGGGCAACGGCACCCGGGTCAGCCTCACCGAGGGCCCGTTCAGCGAGCCGGTCGTTCTCTCTACGCGCTCTGACTACGACGGCTGGGCCGCGGTGATGAACGACTTCAAACGGTTCCTCGAAACCCGGCGCCACCCGATCTTCCTCTCGATCCTGGTCGAGCCGCACGCGGAGAAACCCGCCGCTGCGACGAACTGACGAACCACGCCGCGCCGCCCGCGCGCGCACGCGACCCGCGAGCCGGTTCGATGAACGCCTGACGAACGTTGACGCGATGGAGACGGCCGTTTCCATCGCGTTGTTTGTCGGAGGCTGATATGCGCGACACACCGATCGTGTACGTCCCGACGCTGACGCCCGCGCTCTGGGAGTTCCTCCGCGGCGTGTACCGCGAGCACCCCCCGCGCATCCTCGTCGAAATGGAATCACTCGAACTCGAGGAAGTCACGGCCGGTGAGCCGGAGAGCGGGCCCGATCGCTACTACACGCTCGTCAACGAACAGGAGACGAACGGGCAGACGAGCGAGCCGGACATCGCGCTGCTCGACGAGAGCGAGCCCGGCGAGGTGATGCTGATCGATGAGCACGATCTCGGGTCGGAGACGGTGAAACGCGCGCGGATTCTGCTCATCGTGCTCGGCGTGCAACCGCTCTCCGCACACCTCTGGGAGCACGAAACGACCGCAGACCGCGCGATCGGCGTGCGCCCGGTGTTCCGTGACGGCGGGCTCGCCAACATCGAGATCGTCGAGGGGCCGACAACCGACCCGGCGCTGCTGGAGGAGTTGATCGACCATCTGCGCGGGGCGCGCACGCCGGTTTCGACACTGTGGGGCGATGTCCCGGGCGGCGGGTCGCAGCGAGTCCGCACCGCCGTCGAAACCGAGGCGTGGTCGCTGATCCGCACGGGCGTCGCGGAACCGGGCGCGGTCGAGGCGCTCACGGCCGCGCTGTTCGGTCGCGACAGGGGCGTGCTCACCGGCATCCGTGACCGCGACCCGGACGCCGTCTGGCTCGAAACCGCTGAGCTCGCGCGGGCGACGTTCTGCGACGGCCGGTTCCGCCCGCAGCATGATGAGTATCCGCCCGAACACGCTCCGTTCTGGGAGACCGCGCTCGTGTCTCCGGCGCCGCCGGAGATCGCCGGCGGTCACCGGAAACGTCCCGGGCGCGCGCTGATCGTCGGCTCGCCCCATCTCGCCACCCTGTGGCGCGATCATATCTACGAAACGAGCGGCGGCAAGCTCAACGCGACCACGTGGGAGCTGTGGGACAGCGGATCGGCCACCGAGGAGGGCCTGCTCGAGGTGAAGGAGAGCGGGCCGTACGATCTCCTGCTCGAGGTGCTCGTCGGGCCGCTGGACGAGCGCCAGCAGATTCTCGATCTGTTGCTCCCGCAGCTGGCAAAGGACGCGCAGGTGTGGGTGCACACGCTCAATTTGCCGGCGACCATGATCGTGCAACCGGTGCCGCAGACGTTCACCGCTGTCGGATTCAGCGGCCTGCCGCCGCTCGCCGGAACGCGCACGCTGGAGATGATCCGCCCGCGCAACTCATCCGCCGCCGACCTGAACCGCGCGATCGGCGCCGCGGCCGCGCTCGGATACACGCCTGTCGAAGTGAGCGATGAGCCCGGCGGAGTGAGCGCACGGTTGCTCGCGGTCATCGTCAACACCGTCGCATGGACGCTGCACGAGGGCCTGTTCGCATCGCCCGCGGAAGCCGATACCGCCGCCGCGCGCACGTTCGGAATGAACGTCGGACCGCTCCGGCTCGCCGACGAGATCGGGCTCGATGTGTTCGAGGCGGTGATGCTCGGACTGCAGGCGACGCTCGGCGGCGAACGCTACCGGTTCTGCCCGCTGCTCACGCTCCGCATCGAAGCCGGCGAACTCGGCCGCGTCACGGGCAAGGGCTTCTACGTCCCGTGACGGTTGGGGCTTCGCCGCCCCGGGGTCGTCGACCCCGGGCTACTGCGATGAGGAGCCGGTTGGAAGCGCGTGCATGATCCGCGGTGATCCTGCGGATCCCCGCGGGCATGTTGCGCAGGTGGGTATTGGAGTCGGCGGTTACCGGAGCAGCGAGATCCGGCGCAGGTGGCGGCCGAACCGGGGCGAGGACGCCTCGATGAAATACGTCCCGCTCGAAAGTGTGCCGGCGTCGAACGTGAACGTGTGCGCGCCGGCGGCAACCGCGCGATCCGCGATCCGCGCCGTCTCGCGCCCGAGCACGTCGAACACGCGCACGCTGACACGCCCCGCTTCCGGCACGGACACACGAACTTTCGCGCTCGCGTTGAACGGGTTCGGATACACGCTCGCGATCTCGAACCGGGCGGGGAGCTGCGCGCCGGGGCCGTGACCGGCCTCACCCGCCGCGACCGGCGGCTCGTCCGGCGCCCCGCCGGATCCGGCGCCCGCCTGGTCGAAGTAGTACGCGCCGATGTCGGCGACTGTCCCATCCGGGTCGAGCGGCGCATCCGGGTCGCCGGCGTCGATCAGCGGGGAGGATTCGGCGAGCCGGACGCCGATCCCGGTCATTCCGACGTTGTACAGGAAGCGGCACCGTTCGAACACGGGGTGCGCGTCCGTGCCGTAGATGAACGCGCCCGCGCCGTTGAGCGCGTAGTTGTTGCGGATCGTCACGTTGATGAATTGCGGGGATCCGTGACGGATGACGATCGCTCCGCCCTCGCAGCTCGGGCACGGTCCGTCCGCGTCCGCATGCGCGATCGTGAGGTCACGGATCACCGTCTCTTCGCCCTCACCGCTGACGAGAATCAGGCCCTTTTCGCTGACCACATTCCCCGGAATCCCCTGCACATCGATGATGCATGCGTCCGGGTCGCCGCTCGCGGACTGGAGCGTGACCGCCTTGCCGAGGAAGTCGATCTCACGGTTGCCCGGGCCGGTGTAAACGCCGTCGGAGAGCTGAATCACATCCCGCGGGGCGGCGGCGTTGAGCGCGTCCTGGATCGTCGGATAATCACCGCTCCCGTCGGCGTGGATCGTGATCACCGCCGCGGGAGAGGATCCCGCCGCGAGCAACCCGGCCGTGAGAGCGGCGAGCAACAGGCTCTGAACTGCGCGGGTCATGGGGGGCTCCGCTGTTCAAGTTCGGCTCACCTTACTTGAAGAATAATGCGTCTGTTGGCGCAAGGCAAACGGTATGCCGGGCGGGGTCGATCACAGCGATGGATCCGAAGAGCCGCACGCACGCACGCAGCCGGGACACGCGCCGGATCACGGAGATCACAGGGTCCGGAGCGACTGTGAACCGCCGCAACCGGCGGCGCCGATTGCTCACGGCGAAACGGCGGGCGCGTTTTCTTCGCCGGAGAGGTCCCTTCCCCGTTGCGCGCTCGGATCGGACGAAACCGCCTCCCGGTCCGATTCCGCGCCGGCATCGTCCCGATCGGGCCGCGTCTCGCGCGCTGCGTCCTCATCCTCCGGCTCGCCGCCGCCGGCAGGGTGAGCCGCCGGCTGCTCCGGTTCTGCGGGCGTGGGCTCCGGTTCGCGCGCGACGTTCAGTTCGGGGAGGACCCTGCCCGCCGGCCGCGGGGAATCGCCGGGCGCGGGCCGTGTGATCTGCAGCCAGGATGCATCCGGCCGCGCGATCAGGCGCGCGTTGAAATATGCCTGCTCGAGCGTGAGGATCGTGTTGCCGTAGTAGGCCTCCTCGTGGCGCTCGACGACGAGCGCGACATCCGCGCGCTTCTTGGTGATGATGCAGAGCGGGAGCAGCAGTTGCACTTCGCCGCGGTAGAACTGGGGCACCGCTGTCTTGTAGTCGCGCTGGACGCGGCGCACGGCTTCGTCTTTCGCGAGGTCGACCGCCTCCATCACACTCTGCCCGCGCCGGTCGAGCTCCGCGAGCACGTCCGGGCTGAGCCGCGAGAGCCGGTTGCTCACATGGTCCTTGCGCACGCGCAGGTCGAGCCGCCAGTCGTAGATCAGCTCCGCGGGCCGTTCCACGAACGACGCGCGCTCCGGGAGACGGTCGAACGTGCTCAACCGGAGGTCGCTGCGCACGCAGAACCCGTCCAGCCACCACTGCGGCGCCTTCGGATCCCGGTTTCGGTTCGGCGTGAAGAATCCGTAGATCGGTTCCTCGAACGGCGTGACCAGCCCGGTGTTGAAGCAGGCGGCGGAACTGCCCGCGGAAGTATGCTTGAGGATCACCTTCACGCGCCCGAGCCGGCGCGTTTCGAACCGGCAGCGGCGGAACGTGTTCAGCACGTAGTGGTTCAGGATCGGAAGGTCGCCGGGCTCGCCCTCGTGAAACCTCCACACCTCCGGTTCGGCGAGACGGGCGAGCTCGCGCAGGTGCGCCGGGTACTCGTTGAGGTCGGCGAACTGCATCAGCGCGGGGCGTGTGTCGTGCGTGACGTAGATCGCCCGGCTGCGGCCGGCCTCATCGTACCCGATCGAGAACTCGACCTCCTCCTCCGGAGCGAGGAACTTGATCTTGCGCTGGTCGATGATGTCGCTCCAGTGGACGAAGGTGTCGGAGTCGTCCTCCCGGCTGATCCAGCCGGTTCCGCGCTTGCGGTCGAACGTCTTTACGACGCCCTCGAACCGCTGGCGCAGTTCGCGCAGCGATCGACGCACGTTCACCGCCTGCCGCCGGCCGCTCACATCTCCGATCTCGAATTCGACCGGCTCCGTCTCGATCAGCGCGGTGTCGTCCTCCGGTTCGGAAAAGTCGTTCCGGTGTGCGAAGATCTCATCATCCAGCTCGTCACTGACAAAACAGCCGAATCCACGTTCGTCGTTCCACCACGAGACATGGCCTTTCATTTAGCCCTCCGAAAAAGAACGATATCGAACACACACGCTCTCGAAAGAAACGTTCCGTGCGATCCCTTCGTGCCTCGTAAGCTGCGTCACGCCGTGATAGCTGCGTCATTCTGAACGAAACCCGATGTCTGTTTATCGGGCGTAGTGAAGTTTATCCTGAACGCAGTGAAGGGAAGGTCCAGGTAGAATAACGGTCATGTTTACGAATCCCTCCATTCTTGAACTCGGACCTTCTTCCCCCGCGGGCGGCAAACAGACCCCGGCCGCGCGTTCAGAATGACGCGTTCCCCACCGGCAGCAGGATCGGGAACGGGACAGTCCCTTCCAGCGATTCCATAGAGCAAGCTTCGGAGCGGTCGGAGTCTGGCAGAGTGCAGCGCCTGGATCCCCACCTCCGAGGTCACGAACATAAGCAATATAGTGCGGTTTCTCACGGTCAATCCGAGCGGCGTGCTCGTTCGGAGGACGGCCGGCGCTGCGACCGCCGGGCGCCGCGGAGACGGTCAGAACGCGTGCCCGATGCTGACATGGATCGCCCCCGCCCGTTCGCCCGGCTCCGGGAACCAGTTGAACCCGTAATCGGCGCGGAGCAGTCCGAGCGGAGTGTCGATGCGGAGACCGATCCCGGGGCTCGAGCGCAGCGACCCGAGGCTGATCCGGTCGGCGCGTTCATAGACGTTGCCGACGTCGACGAACGCGACCGCTCCGACCCAGCGCCAGATCAGCTGGCGGAGCTCGATCACATTCCACACGAACTTCGCGCGCCCGCCGAGTGGTGCGCCGGCCGCGTTCGTCGGACCGACCGAGCGGTAGGAAAACCCGCGCAGCGCCGTCGGACCGCCCGCGTACAGCCGCTCGTTGAGTGGGATGTCCTCGAGCCCGCCGCCGGCATCGACCCAGCCGAGCTCGATGTTTGTCGCGAGCACGCTCCCTTCGGTGACCTCGCGGTAGTAACGAAACCGTGCCCGCGTCTTGAAGAACTGGTTCGTACTCCCGAGAAACCGGAGCGCGTACTCGTTGGTCAGCGAGCCGAGGTAGCCGCGGCTCGGGGCGAACGGGTCGTTGCGCGTGTCCCATGTCAGCGACTGGCTCACGCTCCGGATCCGTGGCTTGCGCCGCTGGGCGAAGTCCGGGATGTTGATGTTCGAGTATTCGGAGTTTTCGTGCCGGTAGCTGACGGCGACGTTTCCGCGGCCGAAAAAGCGGCGGCTCACCGTGACTCTGCCGCCATAGCGCGTGATGTGAAACCCCGGCTCCTCGCGAAACGAGCCGGAGATGCGGACATCGGTCGTCCACGGCAGCGCGAACGTCCACGGCTCCCGGTAGGAGATCTCGGCGCCTCGGTCGATCGAGCTGATCCAGCCGGCGATCCCTGCGCCGCGGCCGGTGCCGAACAGATTCTCGTTGCTGAATTCAGCACGCGCGCGCAGCTTTTCGATCGTCGCGTACCCCGCCAGCGAGCTGAACACGAACGGCTTCTTCTCCATGACCTCGACGAGCACGTCTTTTTTCGCCGAATCGCCGAGCAGGCTGTTCTCCTGGCGCACGAACACGCTGCGGAACAGGCCGGTTTCATAAAGGTTTCGCTGCGTGACCGCGAGCAACGAGTACTTGAGAATGTCGCCGGAGCGAAACTTGAGCTCGCGGCGAACGATGAACGACTGAGTGTCCTGGAATCCGGAGAGGATGATCTGGCCGACGCGGAACTGCTCGTTTTCCGTGATTGTGACGTCGAGAAACGCCTCGTGCGCCTGCTTGTCAACCATCACGGCGGGGGTGACGTGCGCCTCCAGGTAGCCCGCCTCCGCGTACATGCGCGCGATCGCCTCCGCTCCTTTCGCGTTCTTCACACGGTTGAGCGGGTCGCCGGGGTGGACGTCGAACCGGTCGAGCACAACCTCGTTCGGGAACGCCTCGTTTCCGACGACGAGCACATCGGTGACGTACGTGCGCGGGCCCTCGCCGATCGTGATCGTGATATCGGCCCTGCCCTCCGCCGAATCGACCGCGACCTCGCAGCCCTCGATGCTCACCTCGAGCCAGCCGTACTGCTTGTAGAACGCGACGAGATAGTCCAGATCCTCGTCGAGCACATCCCGGCTGTACCGGTTCTTCTTGAACAGGTTCGACGGGCGGGACATCATCACGCTGAGCAGCTTCTTCCGGCTCAGGCCGTCGTTGCCGTGGAAGCGGACGTGATCGACGATGATCCGTTCGCCGTCCTCGGCGCGGGCCGGTCCGCCGGCACAGAACACGGCCGCGAGCAGGAACGCGGCCGCGAGCAGGCTGTTCGTAACGGCGCGCATCATCAACGGAACCGAATCTTGAAACGCACGTCCAGGCTGCCTTCGCCTTCCTGGTTCGTCTCGCCGGTGATCGTCCAGTAGTCGGAGAGGAAGTAGTTCACGCGGATCGTGTTTTCGTCGAACTTGCCGATGTTCGTGATGTACGTGATCATCGCGCGGTTGGAGAGCTCTTTCGTCGCGAGCAGTTGCGCGCCGCTCTTGTCAAAGGCGAACAGGTTGCCCTGCACGGACACCTGCTCGAGCCCGAGCATGTTGCCGACCTGGCTGCCGACGTACCCGGAGAGCGCCTGCAGCGCGAGCGACTCGGTGCGCGCGGTGATCGTCGATCCCCCCGTCTCCATCGAACCGAACGTGAGCAGCGCGATGATGCTCGACTGCTCGAGCTGGGGTTCGGACGTGAGCTGAAGCCGCGCGGTCTTCATCTCGCCGGTGATCGTCAGCGTCACCGTGTACTCGATCCGCTCCCCCTGGTCCCAGTCGATCACGTTCGCCGTCGCTTCGAGGTCGATGTACGGGTTGATCTCGCGCGTATCGACGAAATCGAGCAGCCCGCGCTGGATCGTGAACTTGCGGTCGAGGTAATAGACGTAGCCCGTTTCCACATTGACCCGGCCGGTGACGATCGGGTTCGCGATCGTGCCGGCCGCGCGCAGGTTCGCGTCCATGTGCACGCGCGCGAGGTTGTTGTCCACCCACAGTTCGTCCGCTTCCCGGAAGCGGATGTCGAGCTGAATCGACCGCGCGAACTCGTTCGGCTGCTCGAGTTTCCGTGACGGCGGCGCCTGCAGCGAGCGGAGGAACGTGTCGAGGCGCAGGTTGCGGCGGTAGCGGCTCTCACCGACCCGGACATCGCCGGCGAGGTCGTTCGTGCCGTCGTCGCGGGTGACGAACGTGAGCTCGGCGCGTTTCGCGCGCACGGTGTAGTCGGGCTGTTCCACGCGCAGGTTGCGCCCGTGCAACGCGAGGTTGAACCGGGGCTCGCCGCGTTCGCTTATCGCCGCCGAGCCCGCAAGCGTGAACCGGCCCTGGTCGCCGAACCCGGCCGCGAACGTGTCGATCTCCGCGCGGTTGTTGTCGAAGCTCACCGTGAAGTTGGCGCTGTGCAGCCACTCGCGCAGCGCCGCGAACTGGAAATGGATGTCGCGCCCGCGGATCTTTCCACTGACTTTCGGTGTCGCGTTCGCGGCGCCTGCGACCGTCGCCCGCCCCGACAGGTAGCCGCGCATGCCGGCGACGCCGGGAAGCAGCCGCGCGGCCGGATCGACCGGCAGGTCGGGCAGTGTCAGCTCCGCGTAGTACCCGTCCGGCCCGTAGCGGCCGTCCCCCTCGACCGCGACCAGCGAGTCGATCATCAGCGTGAACCGCCCGCCGATCACGTGTTCCGGTTGAAACTGCGCGATCCCGCTGAAGCGGACGAGATGGTCGAGCGACCACGCACGGATCTTCTCGAGCCGGAGCACGGAATCCCGCTGCACGAGCGACACGTACAGCGAATCGAGCCGCGGCCTGTCTTCGCCGAACTCCACGCTCGCCCGGTCCACCGTGAGCCGCCCGTTGAACACGGGATCGGCGAGCGTGCCGCGGATCGTGTACGCGAACGTCGCGAACCCGCCGGCGCGCATCGGATCCTTCAGCACGCGGTTGAGCAGGGCGAGGTCGAGTTCGCTCGCGGTGACGGCGACGTCGATCGGCGCGTCGCGCGCGGGAGCGACCACGTCGCCGGCCCGTTTCAGCGGGAGCACGGCGGTCGCGCGGAACGCCTCCCCATCCGCAAGGTAGCCGCGCATCTCCCCGCTCACACGGCTCGGCGCGAGCACGACCCCGGCGGAAAGCGAATCGAGCTCGAACTCCTGAACCCGCAGCGCGTGAACGGTGAACGCCGCCCGGCCGCGCGGGTCGGATGGGCTGCCAGTGAACTCGAATGACGCCGCCATCGTGCCCGCGAGATCACGCAGCGCGGGGTGAATCTCCGGCACGCGCGAGAGGTCGAGCCCCTCCCCCGATCCCGAGAGCGACACGCGCGCGCTGTCGTGCAGCGCATAGTCGAACCGGATCCGGCCGTAGCCGATCCCGCGCCGGCCCGATTTCGACACGTCCGCCGCGTCGCGGTCACTGCCGCGATTCTCGTTCTCTTCCGCGCCGGGCGCGAGCCCCGCCCACAGCTCGAGCTGCCCGCGCCGGTCGGCGAGCGAGTAGTTCCCGTTCAACGAGAGCCGCTCGCCATTCCGGTCGATCTCCGCGACCGGCACGCTGATCCAGTCACGCCGGACCATCGCGCGCACGCGGATCCGGTCGGTGACGATCGACCCGTACTGCAGCGCGCGCGCATCCACGTTCACATGCCCCGTCAGATCGGGGATCGTGCCCGAAGCGGAGCCGTCGTAGATCAGTGTCCCGCGCAGATTCGCGATCCCGAGCGGCGGGTTCAGCGTGTCGATCGGCGCGATCCGGCCGGCGAAGCTGACGTTGTTCAGATGCACCCCGCCCGTGTCGAACCGGGCCGCCGCGCGCAGCGAATCGAGCGGGACGTTTCGATACACGAGCCGGTCCGAGCTCAGCGAAGCGGAGATTTCCGGCGCGGAGAGCGTGCCCGCGAGCCGGCCCGACCCGCGCAGCCGCCCGTACAGGCTGTCGATCCCGACCGGCTCCGTGAGCTCGCTGATCGCGGGGATGTTGACACGGAATGTGCCGCGCAGCGAGTCGGTGCGCACGGCGAGATCGGCGCTCACCTGCGCGCTGCCCCGCTGAAACCGGACCGCGCCCATCCGCTGCCGGTACGAGAGGTCGATCCGGTACGCGGAGGGGATCGTGTCGAACGGTTCGACGACCCGCGCGAGCAGGTTCGCGCGCGCCGTACCCTGCCACGGTTCGGCGAGCGGCCCGGCCGACGTGATCGATCCGTCGAGCCGGCCATTCAGCCGGAAGCCCGCGCGCGTGGAATCCGCGAGCAGCGAATCCGGGGGTTCCGAGATCGTACCCGGGAGGAACGCGTGCTGCACCTGCGAGAGATCGAGCGCGGTGAGATCGAGCGCGGCCGTGTGCCGCCGGGACTCGTCGAGCGCCAGGTTCGCCGTCCCGGTGACACGCCCGCCGAACAGGTCCGCGGAGAACGACTCCAGCGCGAGCTCGTCGCGTGTCGCGCGCACCGTCACCGCGAGCGAATCGGCGGTGTACGTGCCCGCGCGCAGGTAGGGGGCGTTCACATCGACCCGGAGCGCCGGCACATCGATCGATCCGCTCACCTCCGCGTCGATCGTGAACCGGCCCTCGATCGGTTGCAGCGCAGGCGGGATCAGGTCGATCATCTGGCGGCTCAGTTCGCCGGCGTCCCCGCGCACGCGCACCCCGGCGTCGAGCGTCCGGGTCGTGTCGGTCGCGAGCGACGCGTCCCCTTCGCCCGCGAGCGATGCGCCGGGCGTGCGCGCGCGCAACGTATCGACCCGCAGGGTGTCGCCGCGATATGCACCCGCGAGCAGCAGGTCGGCGATCGCAAACCGGCGGTCGCCGGCGCGCAGCGACGACCCGGCGACCGCGAGCCGATAAGCAAACCGGCCGGCGCCCTCACCGGTCACCGTCGCATCCAGGCTGTCCACGCGCGCGAGCAACGAACGAGCGCGGTCGCCGTATGAACCTCCGACGAGCTCCAGCTCCGCGCGACCGAGCACGAACGCGAACGGCTTGCGCGCGCTGTCCGGGGTGGCGCTCGTGTCCACAGGCGGCAGCGGCAGGTTGAACCGGCCGGAATCGTCGCGGACCACGTGCACGCGCGCGCCGTCGAGAACCAGCTCGTCGATCCGGATCCGTCTCCGAAGCAGCTCCAGGGGCCGGTATGCGACGTGCAGACGGTCAAACGCGAGCAGCGCGACACTGTCCGCGACCGTGGGATAAGATATTTCGACGCTGCGCAACGTCGCCTCACGCAGCGGCTGCAGATTGAGCGAGCCGATATTCACTTCCAGCCCGTACCGCGCGGCCGCCTGCTCCTCGACGACGCCGGCCAGCCAGCGCCCGCCCGCCGGTGACGAGAGAAACAGCAGCGCCGCCGCGCCGAGTGCGAACGGGAGCACGAGCACGACAATCAGCCCGATCAGGATTCGCCTGCCTGTGCGTTTCATCGCGGCTCGGTTTCGTTGATCCGGAAAACGTGTAAAATACTGAGAGTGAACTCGTCCCGTGACCGGCGCGCCCCCGCGTCTCTCTTCGCCGGGAAGAGGGATTCCGCCGGCTCGACGCGCCCGGCCGCGGGACTATTTTTTCCTCTTGCGGGCCTGAGGCGACTGCACGGTAGTACGCCCGCGGGGACGGCGGTCCGGCCGTCACTGCGGACAAATAACTGGTGGGCCGGATCATTTCGAACGACAGGTGATTCTCCGTCATCCTGAAGCCGCGAACGGCGTCAGTTTGCCGCTCGCAGCTGAAGCATGTCCTGAACGCAGTGAAGGAGAGGTCCGAGTTCGACGTCGGTAGTGCATGTATATGCAACCGTCTATCTACCTGGACCTTCCCTTCACTGCGTTCAGGATAAACTTCACTACGGCCGATAAACTGACATCGGGCTGCGTTCAGAATGACGTAGTATCAGCCCTCGTTCCATGTGATTCGCTCCACTAGAGTATGCCGAGGGTGGATCAGCCGCGGTGACGCCCTGCGGGCAGTCCCCGCGGGCATGTCCCGGCGGCAGTCCACGACGCGAGGAGGTGATCGATGAAGCGGTTCAAGTTGTACGTCGGCGGCGAGTGGATCGAGACGGACACGATCGACACGGTCGAGGACAAGTACAGCGGCGAGCCGTACGCCGAGCTGCCGCGCGCCGGAGCCGGCGAACTCGACCGCGCGCTCGCCGCCGCCGCCGCCTCGTTTGAACAGACCCGCGCGCTCACCGCGCACCAGCGCGCGCGCGTGCTCGAACAGATCGCGGCCGGGATCGAGCGGCGCGCGGATGAACTCGCGGAAGGGATTGCGGTCGAAGGCGGCAAGACGTGGAAGTACGCCCGCGGAGAAGCCGCGCGCGCGTTCGAGACGTTCACGTTCGCCGCCGAGGTCGCGCGCACGACGCACGGCGAGACGGTGCCGATGGACGCTTCCGCCCGGGGCAGAGACTACTTCGGCTTCTGGATCCGCGAACCGGTCGGCGTCGTCGGCGCGATCACACCGTTCAACTTCCCGCTCAACCTCGTCGCGCACAAGGTCGCGCCCGCGATCGCCGCCGGCTGCCCGGTCGTGCTCAAACCCGCGGGCACGACCCCGACCACCGCGCTCCGGCTCGCGGAGATCATCGACGGCACGAGCTGGCCGAAGGGCGCGTTCAACGTGCTTCACGGCCCGGGCCGGGAGATCGGCATGGGCCTGGTCACCGACGACCGCGCCCGCAAGCTCACGTTCACCGGCTCCGTCGAGGTCGGGCGCACGATCAAACAGAACTCCGGCCTGAAACGGGTCACGCTCGAGCTCGGCAACAACTCACCGGTTGTCGTCGATCGCTCCGCCGACCTCGAGCGCGCGGTCGGACAGTGCGTGATGGGCGCGTTCGCGCACACCGGCCAGGTCTGCATCTCAGTGCAGCGGATCTACGTGCACGAGGCCGTCGCGGACGAGTTCATCGACGCGTTCGTGAACCGGACCGAGGCGCTCAGGATCGATCATCCGCTCGTGAAGGACTCCGATGTCGCGTCGCTGATCACGCCCGCCGACGCGGACCGGATCGAGCACTGGGTGCGGGAGGCGGTGGATGACGGCGCGCGTGTGCTCGCCGGCGGCAAACGACTCGGCGAGCGCACGTACGCGCCGACCGTGCTCACGGACACCCGCCGCGAAATGAAAGTGTGGAGCGAGGAGGTGTTCGGGCCGGTTGTGCTTATCGAACGCGTGCCCTCGTTCGATGAGGGCCTGCGGCTCGCGGACGACACCGAATTCGGCCTGCAGGCGGGGGTGTTCACCGGCGAGATCGACCGCATGTTCGAAGCGGTGCGCGCGCTCGATTTCGGCGGCGTGATGGTGAACGAGGTGCCGGCGTTCCGCGTCGATCAGATGCCGTACGGCGGCAACCGCAACTCCGGGATCGGCCGCGAGGGACTGCGCTTCGCCGTCGATGAGATGACGAACATCAAGATGGTCGCCGTCCACCTCTGAGCCCCCGCCCGTTCTCGCCACCGTGCATACAGAAACGCCCCCGGCTGTGAACCGGGGGCGCGGGTGTCGGTGCTGCGGGCAGGTCAGTACATGCCGCCGCCCATGCCGCCGCCGGGCATCGGCGGGGCCTGCTTCTCCTCTTCGGGCGCCTCGTACACGACCGCCTCGCTCATCACGAGCACGCTCGCGACGGAAGCGGCGTTCTCGAGCGCGCTGCGCGACACCTTCGTCGGGTCGATGATGCCCGCCTCCATCAGGTCCTCGTACTCGCCGGTGAGCGCGTTGAAGCCGTACGCGTCCTTGCCCTCGCGGACCTTGTTCGCGACGACGGCGCCCTCGAAGCCGGCGTTCTGCACGATCAGGCGCAGCGGTTCCTCGATCGCGCGCAGCACGATCTGGCGGCCGGTGTCCTCATCGCCGTCGAACGAAGCCTCCTCGAGCACCTTCTGCGCGCGGAGGAACGCGACGCCTCCGCCGGCGACGATCCCTTCCTCGACGGCCGCGCGGGTCGCGTGCAGCGCGTCCTCGACACGCGCCTTCTTCTCTTTCATCTCGATCTCGGTGGCGGCGCCGATGTTGAGCACCGCGACACCGCCGGCGAGCTTCGCGAGACGCTCCTGGAGCTTTTCCTTGTCGTAGTCGGAGGTCGTCGTCTCGATCTGCTTCTTGATCTGCTCGATGCGGGACTTGATGTCCGTCGCCTGCCCGCCGCCTTCGACGATCGTCGTGTTGTCCTTCGTGATCGTAACCCGCTTCGCGGTGCCGAGATCGTCGAGCTGGGTGTTCTCGAGCTTGAGCCCCGCGTCCTCGCTGATCACACGGCCGCCGGTGAGGATCGCGATGTCTTCGAGCATCTGCTTGCGGCGGTCGCCGAACCCGGGAGCCTTCACCGCAGCGATCTTGAGCGTGCCGCGAATCTTGTTCACGACCAGCGTCGCGAGCGCCTCGCCCTCGATGTCCTCGGCCAGGATCAGCATCGGCTTGCCCATCTGCGCGACCTTCTCGAGCACGGGCAGCAGATCCTTCATCGCGCTCACCTTCTTGTCGTGGATGAGGATCATCGGCTCGTCGAGCACGGCTTCCATGTTGTCCGGGTCGGTGACGAAGTACGGGGAGACGTAGCCGCGGTCGAACTGCATCCCCTCGACGACCTCGAGCGTGGTCTCGATGCCCTTCGCTTCCTCGACGGTGATCACGCCGTCGTTGCCGACCTTCTCCATCGCGTCGGCGATCAGCTTTCCGATCTCGGCGTCGTTGTTCGCGGAGATCGCGCCGACCTGGGCGATCCGGTCCTTGCTCCCGCCGACATCGACCTTCATCCGGCGCAGCTCCTCGACGACCATGCCCACGGCGCGGTCGATGCCACGCTTGAGCAAGAGCGGGTTCGCGCCCGCGACCACGTTGCGCAGCCCTTCACGCAGGATCGCCTGCGCGAGCACGGTCGCGGTGGTCGTGCCGTCGCCGGCGACGTCCGACGTTTTGCTCGCGACCTCGCGCACCATCTGTGCGCCCATGTTCTCGATCGGGTCCTCGAGCTCGATCTCCTTCGCGACCGTGACCCCGTCCTTGGTCACCGTCGGCGCGCCGAACTTCTTCTCGAGCACGACATTGCGGCCGCGCGGGCCGAGCGTCACCTTCACCCCCCGGGCGAGCATGTCAACGCCGTCCTTCATCCCGTTGCGAGCGTCAAGATCAAAGGCAATGATCTTGTGAGCCATGATATTCCCTCTCCTCTTTTCGGGTTGCTGTCAGATTGCGAACAACGTCGCGGTTCACTTTTCAATCACGCCGAGGATGTCGCTGCGGTTGACGAGCAGGAACTCCTCGCCTTCCACCGTCACCTCGGTGCCGCCGTACTTCGCGAACAAAACCTCGTCGCCGACCTTCACGATCTGCGAGAGCGGCTTGCGCTCGACGTCCTTGCTCTTCACATCGTCGCCGAGGGCGACAACCTCCCCGATCTGCGGGCGTTCCTTCGCCGTGTCCGGGATGATGATTTCGCCGACCTTCTTCTCGCCGACTTCCACCACCTTGAGCAACACGCGCTCATCAATCGGACGCACTTTCATCGCTGGGCTTCCTCCCTTTGCGTTGTCATCGGTGAACCGAGCCTTCGCCGGTCAATGCCTTCGCCCCGCCTCCCCGGAAATCGACCCCGTCCGCGCAAACACAAACCGGACCGCCTGTGCAACTCGTTGAATAGAAGCGGGTTGGCGGGTTGTTGGCACTCTCTCTCGTTGAGTGCTAACAACGCTGGAAAAGAAAAGTTCCCGGAGCCGGGAGTCAAGAGAGGCCGGGCGGAGAACCGGGCGCCGTGAGCCGCCGCACCCCGCAGCCAGGTGTGGCCCGGGAGCTTGCCCCCGTGCCACCTGCGCGCACCGGCGATGCCCGCGGGGTGCAACCAGCGCACTACTTCTGATACACCTTCACGAGCAGGTCGCTGTCGAACATCATGCCGGGAGTGACTACCATCTCCTCGCGGGGAATCTCGTTGCCGTAGCGCTCGACCAGCTTCGTGTAAACGACCTTGTCACTCAGGTTCAGGTCATCCAGCGTGGCCGACCGCCCGATGCGCACGTCGAGCGAGCGCGCGTACATCTTCCACGCGAGCTCGGAGGCGTACACTCGCTCGTTCGTCCACTCGAAGTACGGGTCGTACGGCCGTCCTTCGAAGCGTCCGCCCTCGTCCCACAGTCGCTCCAACCCGTTCGCGTCGAGGTACCGGTCCGCTTCGCGCAGGCGCTTGACCACATAGCTGCCGTCCCGGCCGCGGCGGGTCCATTCATCCAGCGGCGTCAACTTCACCGGGCCGATCGCCTCGTAGACAAACGGCTGCTTGTTCGCGTCGAGATAGACGACGCCGACGTGGTTGTACTTCTCCCCGGTCGCGCGTTCGATCAGGCGGCCGTTCGCGGAGAGCAGGTTCTGGAAGATGAGGTCGCCGTCGCGCGGATTGTACGGTCCCCCCGGCCCGCAGCCGGCGGCGAACCCGAGCAGAAGCAGAGCTGGCAACAGACGTTTCATCACACTCCCTACCAATGCAGCCCGGAACGGCAGGTCCCGGGACGTGTTCTGCGCACGCACAGCCGCGCGCGCCGCCGCATGCAAGGTACGATCAAAACTCCTGCGGCGTCGGATTTTTCGGATCGACGCGGTAGTCGTAGAAGCCGACACCTGTCTTGTTGCCGAGGTAGCCGCCGGCGACGAGCTTGCGCAGCAGCGGGCACGGGCGGTACTTGCTGTCGCCGAGACCCTCGTGCAGCACCTCCATGATCGCGAGGCAGACATCGGTCCCGATCAGGTCGGCGAGCCGCAGCGGCCCCATCGGGTGCGCCATCCCGAGCTTCATCACACCGTCGATCTCGGCGACGCCGGCGACGCCCTCCATCAACGCATACACCGCCTCGTTGATCATCGGCATCAGGATCCGGTTGCTCACGAACCCGGGGTAGTCGTTGACAAGGATCGGCGCCTTCCCCATCCGCTTCGCGAGCTCATCGACGACTTTGTGCGTGTCCTCGGACGTCGCGAGCCCGTGGATCACCTCGACGAGCTTCATCATCGGCACCGGGTTCATGAAGTGCATCCCGATCACCTTGTCGGCGCGTTTCGTGTGCGCCGCGATCTCGGTGATCGAAATCGTCGATGTGTTCGAGGCGAGGATCGCCTCCGCGCCGGTGAGCTCGTCCAGCTTCGCGAATGTGTCGAACTTGATCCGCGGTTTCTCGGTGACCGCTTCGACTATCAGTTCCCGGTCACGGAGCGCGTCGTAGTCCGTGGTGAACGTGATCTGCGCGAGCGCCTTCTCCGCGTCCGCCTCGCCGATTTTCTCCTTCTTCACCATCCGGCCGAGGTTCTTCTCGATCATCTCTTTCGCGCGCGCAAGGAACTCCTGCTCGATGTCCACAGCGACGACATCGAGCCCGGTCTGCCCGGCGACCTGCGCGATCCCGTTGCCCATCGTTCCCGTACCGACAACGCCGAGTTTCGTGATCGTCATCTCTGCCTCCCCTTGGTTCTACGGCTGCTCTATGTGTGGCCTGGTTCTCTCCTTGTGCATGCGTAAGGCGGACGGGTTGTCCGGGGCTCATATTCTCGGCTCAACCCCTCCATCACATTGGTTATCACGGAAGATACCGCTCATCCATTTCTATCCCTTCATCTCTGAGCAGTGCTCGGTATTCGTCCAAGAACGAAACTGTTGGATGGTGATCATGCTGCCCCTTGATGTAATTGATCAAACGGTCCCGGTCGGCGTAGGTGACGGTGAACGCCGCATATCCATCCTGCCAGTGGTCGAAGTCCGGGAACTGTTGTCCGTCCTTCATCCACCGTGACGTGTTGATCTTGATCGTGCGTACGAGATCCGCCAGCGAGACGGACGGATGCACATCGATCAGCAAATGGAGATGGTCTCGATAGCCGCCGATACGGTACACATGACATTCCAGGTTGTTGCAGATTCCATGGATGTAGGCGAAAAGCTCGCGCCGTGACCCGTCTGGCAGGGTATTCGCCCGGTTTCTCGTCGCAAAGATGATATGGTGCAGGCATCGCCGATAGGTGGACATGCTGCCCTCGCGTGCGCGACGTACATAGCGACCTGAAGAGGGATGATCAGGAGCTATTCAGATTCATCCCCTTCGGGGATGATCAGCGGGCGCGCCTCCGTTCATCCCTCTCCCCACGTTTACACGTGGAGCTATTCAGATTCATCCCCTTCGGGGATGATCAGAGCTATTCATATTCATCCCCTTCGGGGATGATCGGCGCGTGGGTTTTGTTGATCCTCTCTCTCCCCACGTTTACACGTGGAGCTATTCAGATTCATCCCCTTCGGGGATGATCAGAGGAGCTATTCAGATTCATCCCCTTCGGGGATGATCGGCGCGTGGGTTTCGCTTCATCCCCTCCCCACGTTTACACGTGGGGCTATTCAGATTCATCCCCTTCGGG
>JAANWZ010000111.1 GCA_018263585.1 Calditrichota bacterium
CCGAGGGTTATTTCACGAGTTTCATTGTATCCCCCACCCTTGTCGAACCTGGACCTTCCCTTCACTTCGTTCAGGATGAACTTCCCTTCGCCCGACAAACGGACGTCGGGCTTCGGTCAGAATGACGTCCTTGCGACCCCCGATATTGTTCCCGGCTGAGCCAACGGCATGACCGGATCGCAGAAAACCGGAGGCGAACGCGATCATGACGCGGAAATTGGAGTCTGTCCCCAGTTTTCACACCGCCGGAAACCCGATCCATTTCCAGTAACCGAGGAACGCCCACAGCCAGAGCACGGCGAAGCAGATCAAGAGCACGATCAGCCCGTGGAAGAGGAAGTCTTTGAGCCCGACGAGCTGGCGGCCGGTGACCGGGTTCTTCGCCATCGCGTACGCGAGCGCGTTCGAGGGCGTCCCGATTACGAGCATGTGCGCGAACGAGGACGCGTACGCGGTCGCGAACCCGACCATCCACGGGTGCGCGTTGCCGAGCATCGCCATCGGCACCGTGATCGGGCCGATCGTGGAAACCGCAGCCCCGTCGCTCATGAAGTTCGTCATGATTCCGGTGAACAGGCTCGCCGCGATCGCGAGCCCGGTCCCGGTCAACATCGATTCCGGCAGCAGGTTGAGGAACGAGTCGGCGACGTAGAGCGCGCCGCCGGTCGCCGCGAGCCCCTTGCCGAGCGCGGAGGCGCCCGCGTAGAGGAACACGACATCCCAGTGGATCGACGCGATGTCGCGCCAGTGCAGCACGCGCAGCACGTTGAGCGCGACGAGCCCGAGCAGCACCGGCCCGCCCATCCCTAATCTGTCCGAGGCGCCGATCCAGAGCACGATCACGGCGAGCAGCACGATCGCGGTCACGATCTCGTCACGCGTGATCGGCCCGATCCGTCGCGAGCTCGCCGCGACAATCCGCGCCGCGTTCAGTTCCTTCACCCGGATCTTCTTCCGGAAGAAGAGGAAGAAGTAGGCGGCGACGACGAGCGACATCACCGGCACGAGCGGCATCCCGTAGATCAACCAGTCCTTGAAGGTGGGCGCGGCGCCGTAATCGCCGAGGATCGCGATCATGATCGCGTTGCGCCCCCCGGCGGCGGGGGATCCGGGACCGCCGACATTCGCCGCGTAACACAGCGAGAGCGTGAACAGGATCATCAGCGCGCGGTCACCGCGGATGTTCGACTCGCGCACCGCGGTCGCGTAGATCATCACGAACAGCGGCATCGTGAACGCGACGAGCGCGTGCTCCGAAATGAACCCGCACGCAAGCGAAAGCAGCGGGAGGAATACGAACATCAGCGTGGGCAGATTGCGCGCGCGCCCGAGCAGGAGCAGGCCGAGCCGGCGGTCGAGCCCGGTCTTCGTGATCGCGCGGCTGATCGCGAGCACGCCGAAGATGAAGATCACCGCGTCGCGGGCGAACGAGCGCGCGATGTCGTCCGGCTTCATCACGTCGCCGAAGTACATCACGACGCCGATCAGCATCGCGGTCACCCCGAGCGGGGCCGCGCCGGTCGCCCAGAACAGCGCCGCGAGCACGATCAGCGCGAGCATCACCTGCGCGCGGGACGCGGTCGCGCGCGCGGTGAGCGGGACGGTCCGCGGTGCGCCGTCCGCGCCGGTCTCTTCCGCGCCGAGGTCGTACGTGCGGCTGTACTGTTCGGCGATGCTCTCGCCGCGCGCCATCTTCCGGTAGTCCGCGTACCCGAACGCCGGGTCCTCCCCCGACGCCTGTCCCGCGGGAGCGGTCTTCCCCGCGCCGACGAGATCGAGCAGCCCCGCCGGCGGCGAGCCGAGCGCGATCAGCGCGAACACGATCGCCCCGAGCAGCACGAACAGCGGGCGGCTGCCGGACGAACCGAGCAGCCAGCTGAACACGGTGTGCGATTCGCGCGGGTCGAGCCCGTGACGCGCGAGCACGTTCGGCCGCTCCCGGCACGCCGCCCCCACCGCCTCCGTAACCTCCGCGAGATCGGCCGGCTTCGCGAAGAAGCGGTGCACCCCGGCCCGGCCCGCCTGTTCCGCAGCCTCCAGGGACTGTTCGCTCGAGAGCACGATCGCCTGCAGCTCCGGACGGAACGCGCGCATCTCCTGCAGCGCCTGCAGGCCGTCCACGCCCGGCAGTTCACGCGCGAGCACGATCACCGCGATCTCACGGTTCGCGCGCACGATCGGGAGCGCCTGCTCGCCGCTGTCCACTTCGAGCGCGCGCAGTCCGCGCGAACGGAGCCGGCGGACGAGCCGGCGGCGAAGCGCGGCGTCCGGGTCGATGATCAGCACACGCTCTCGGCCGGCCCGCATCTACTCCTCCCCGCCGAGCTCGATCTCGCCCGAGTCGATCCGTTCCAGCACACGACGCGAGAGCTCGCCGAACAGGTCCTCCATCCGCAGCACGCCGATCACACGCTCGTCCTCGGTCACGAGCAGCGAGAGGATGTCGCGCTCGCTGAACGCGCGGATCACTTCACTGATCGGCGCATCGACATCCACCGACTCCGGCACGCTCATCAGCAGGTTGTCCACCTCGTGGAACGCCGCGCGCGCGCAGATCTCATCGAGATCCTGGCGCAACAGCTCGAGGCGCTGCATCGAAATGTGCTTCATCTCCTCGCTCACGCCCGCCTGGTCGAGCAGATCGCCGCTGAACAACTCCCTGGATTGCGGCACGAGCGCGCGCAGGATCGCGCGCTGGCCGACCTTGCCCACATACCGCCCGCGCCGGTCGCGCACGAGCACAGAGCGGTGCAACTGCCGGCCGGGCGGCACACGCCGCTGCGCACGTTCGAGCGCGCGCAACGCATCGAGCGCCGTCGCCCCCCGCTCGACGACCGCGAAATCCGCGAGCGGCATCATCAGCCTGCGAATCCAGTTCTCCATCGTGATCACCGAAGTACGTTGCCCCGTCGCGGGAAGATAGACGCCCGCGGCGCGCGAGTTGTCCTGCGCGGTCGAATCGGACGATCCCTCGCGGAGCCGCGCGCACACAACCGCCGGCCTCTCGATGTCGCCTGCGCCGGTTGACTTCTTTGCGCCCGCGCGTTACTCTGTAGTCCGCTACTTTGTAGCATGCTACGTATCGTTGCGGCGGGCGACCGGCGACTGCGAAACAGCGCCGCGCACACGCACGTAAGGACTCGACACAATGGAGAACGGCGACCGTCACTACCCGACCGAGCTGATCGGGTTCTGGGTGAACCGGCTCGCGATGGCGTTGCGCGCGCGGCTGGACGAGCGCGCGCGCGAATTCGAGCTCGCCGGCACCGAGGCGCTCCTGCTCACGATGCTCTATTTCAAGCGATCGGTCTCCCTCGTCGAACTGTCGCAGATTATGTCGCTCGCGCACCCGAGCGTGCTCCGGCATGTCGATTCGCTCGAGGAGCGCGGCCTGATCGAACGCACGCCTCATCCGCACGACCGGCGCATCAAACTGATGACGCTCACCGACGCGGGTCGGGAGATGGAGCGGCATGTGAACCGGATGCTCACCGAGCTGCACCGCGAGGCAGTCAGGGGCATCTCAAACGATGATTTAGAACGAACGTTCACCGTGCTCGGGCAGGTGACGAGGAACGTGGGCGGGCCGCTGTGGCTGCCGCCGCCGCAGGCGTACCCGCCGGGGGAAGAGCCCGCGGAGTACGGGACGTTCACCGGCACACCGGGCAGGGAGGATGGATGAGAGGGGCGGATACGAGGCAACCTGCGGTTGCGATGACCGCGGCGTTTCTGCTCGCCGGACTGCTGGCCGGGTGCGCCGGCTGGCGGCCGGTGCGGGAGGTGGAGACGGTCACCCCGCCGGAGCGGTACGCCGCCGCTCCGGCGGAGGTCGCGGACACGAGCGACAGCCGCTGGTGGACCGGGTTCGGCGACAGCACGTTGAACGCGTTGATCGACAGCGCGTTCGCGAACAACCTCACGTTCGTTCAGTTGCTCGCCCGTCACGAGCAGGCCCGCGCGCAGCTCGCGGTCGCGCGCGCGTCATGGTTTCCCACAATCGGCGCGTCCGGCAGCTACCAGCGGCAGGACTTCTTCGAGGAGCAGGAAACCGGCGGGATTCAGCTCGGTCCGGGCGGTGACGGCGCCTCTTCCGGGGGCGGATTCGACCCGAGCCGCGTGTTTGTGATCGAGGAGCAGTGGCAGGTCGGGCTGAGCACGGCGTACGAGCTCGACCTGTGGGGGAGAGGGCACGCCGCACGCCAGGCGGCGGAGGCGACGCTCGCAGCGAGCCGCGAGGACCTGCGCGCGTACGTGCTCAGCCTGTCCGCGCTCGTTGCGCGGAGCTGGTATTCCGCGGTGTCGCTGCGCCGGCAGCAGGGATTGCTCGATTCGACGATCGCCAGCTACGAAAACAACCTCGCGCTGATCGAGCGCCGGTATCAGCGCGGCGTCGCGAACTCGCGCGATCTCTATCAGGCGCGCGCGACGCTCTCCTCTGCGCGGGCGGAAGCGGAGGCGAACGCGGCCCGTCTCGCCGCCGCCGAGCACGCGCTCTCGATCCTGCTCGCCGACTATCCGGACGACGAACGGGCCGGCGTGCGGGCGGCGCTCCCGGATGAACTGCCGGCGCTCACGCCGGGTCTGCCGAGCGACCTTGTCCTGCGGCGGCCGGATGTGCGCGCCGCGTACCAGCGGCTCGTCGCGGCCGACCGCTCCGCCGCGGAAGCGGTCGCGGCGATGTTCCCGAGCTTCTCACTCACTGGCAGCGCCGGCGGCCGTTCGCCCGAGCTCGCCGATGCGCTCGACCCGGCGAACATGATCTGGACCGCGATCGCGAATGTAACCGCGCCGATTTTCCAGGGAGGTCGACTGAAAGGTCAGGCCGACGCGGCGAAGGCGGCGTGGGTGGCGCAGGTCGCCGGCTACCGGGAGAGCGTGCTCACCGCGTTCCGCGAGGTCGAGGACGCGCTCGCGAACAACCAGCGTCTCGCGCACGCGCTCGCACACCGGCGGGAGCAGGCGGACGCCGCGCGCGCCGACCTCCGGCTCGCGATGGACCGCTACCTGCGCGGGGTCACCGACTACCTGCCGGTGACGATCGCGCAGACTGGCTACCTGAACGCGCGCCGCGGGCTGATCCAGGCCCGGTACGACCTGATCGACGCCCGCATCTCGCTCGCGGCCGCGCTCGGCGGCGGATGGATGGATGATGTACTCGCCTCCGCGGAACTGGATGAACACCGAACTCTCACAGGGACAGCGGGAGAATGAAACGGAAGACAGCGAGACGGGTGTTGCTTGTACCTGCGGTCGTGCTCATCGGGCTCGTCGTGATGGCGGCGCTGATTGTGAGCCGGCGCCCGCCGGAGCAGGTGGAACGCACGTCCAACGGCGCGCTCGTCGATGTGTTCGAAGCACACCGCACCGACCGCGAAGTGATTGTCTCCGGCCACGGCACCGTGGAAGCGCTCGACGAGGTACAACTGATCCCACAGGTGACCGGGCGCGTCGAATCTGTGCATCCGGAGTTCGTCGCCGGCGGCAGCTTCGCCGAAGGGGAGGAACTGCTCCGCATCGAGCAGGACGACTACCGGCTGCGCGTGCAGCAGGCCTTGGCGCAGGTCGCGCAGGCGCAATACCAGCTCGAGGTCGCGGAGGCAAACGCCGAGATCGCGCGCGAGGAATGGGAGCTGGTCAACGAGAACCGGCGGCGAACCGGCGGGGACGAGCTGGCGCGCGAACCGGACGCGCTCGTGCTGCACCGGCCGCAGCTCCGGCAGGCGCGCGCGGCGCTGCAGTCGGCGCAGGCGTCGCTCGAGCAGGCGAAGCTGAATCTCGCGCGCACCGTGCTCCGCGCGCCGTTCAACTGCCGGGTCGCGAATGAGACCGTCTCACCCGGCCAGCTCGTCGGCCCCGGCGGACCGGTCGCGCGCCTCTATTCCACCGACGTCGCGGAGATCGAAGTCCCGCTCGCGAGCTCCGAGCTCACGTACATCGAGATCCCCGGCGCGCGCGCGGACGTAACGCTGCCGGCGAGCAACGACACGACCGTGTTCACCGGCTACGTGCACCGTCTCGTCGGCGTGATCGGCGAAGTCGGGCGGCTCTCGCGGGTCGTCGTCCGGATTGATCGACCGTTTGAAACGAGCGCTTCAAACGCAAGCCCGCTCCAGCTCGGCGCGTTCGTCGATGTGCGCATCCACGGGAAGACGGCGCGCGATGTCACCCCGGTGCCGCGCGCGGCGCTTCGCGAGCATGATAACGTGTGGATCGCCGAAAGCGACACGCTCGCGATCCGCAGGGCCGAGGTCTATTACCGGAGCGAGCACGAGGTGTTGATCCGGGACGGGGTGGAGGAGGGTGACCTTGTCGTGCTCACACCGATCAGCGGCGCGGCGGAAGGAATGAGACTGCGGACACGTGTGCCCGGGGAGAGCGGCCGATGATGCCGGATCAGACGCGGACACGCCGGGGGCCGATCGCGTACATGGCCTCGAATCACGTCGCCGCGAACATGCTCATGATCGTGCTCCTCGTCGGCGGCCTGATCACCACATTCTCGCTGAAGCAGGAGGTGTTTCCCGAGTTCGACATGGACATGGTCCGGGTCACCGTCGTCTATCCGGGCGCGACGCCGTCGGAGGTCGAGGAGGCGGTCGTGCGCCCGATCGAGCTCGCGGTGAGCGGAATCGACAACGTGAAACGGGTGCGCTCGTCCGCCGCCGAGAGCGCCGGCGCGGTCATCCTCGAGACGATCGAAGGCGCGGACGCGAACCAGGTGCTGCAGGACGTGAAGAGCGAGGTGGACCGGATCCAGACCTTCCCCGAGGAGGCTGAGAAGCCGGTGATCGCGCTGATGTCGAACCGGATGGAGGTGATGCTGCTCGCGGTGTATGGGACCGCCGGCGAACGCGCGCTCACCGAGCAGGCTGAGCGCGTGCGCGACGACCTGCTCACACGCGAAGACATTACGATGGTCGAGCTCGCGGCGAACCGGCCGTACGAGATCTCGATCGAGATCGCGGAGCGCACGCTGCGCGAATACAACCTGACGCTGCCGTCCGTCGCGCAGAAGGTGCGGCGGGCGTCGCTCGACCTCGCCGGCGGGAAGATCCGCACCGACGCGGGCGAGATCCTGATCCGGACTACGGAAAAGCGGCTCACCGGCGCCGAGTTCGATTCCGTCGTCGTCGTCAGCGGCCCGGGCGGTGAGCGCGTGTTCCTCGGCGACATCGCGCAGGTGAAGGACACGTTCGCCGATGTCGAACTGCGCTCCCGATTCGACGGGGAGCAGGCGCTGCTCGTGCGCGTCTATCGCGTCGGCGACCAGAAACCGACCGAGATCGCGGAGACGGTGCGCCAGTACGTCGCCGCCCGCAACGCGCAGCTCCCGGAGTCGGTCAACATCGCGGTGTACGATGACACTTCCGAGATCCTCGCGAGCCGGATTCAGTTGCTTGTGAAGAACGGCCTGCTCGGGCTGTTCCTCGTGCTCGTCATCCTCACCCTGTTCCTCGAGATCCGGCTCGCTTTCTGGGTTGCGGCGGGGATCGCGATCACGTTCCTCGGCTCGATGCTGCTGCTGCCGTGGTTCGACGTCTCGATCAACATGATAAGCCTGTTCGCGTTCCTGATCATCCTCGGGATCGTGGTCGATGACGCGATCGTGGTCGGGGAAAACATCTACGTGCACCGCAGGCAGGGGGAGAAGGACCACTACATCGCGGCGGTCAATGGCACGCGCCAGGTGACGAAAGCGGTCGTGTTCGCCGGGCTGACCACGATCGCGGCGTTCGCTCCGCTCCTGTTCGTCGGCGGGTTCATGGGCAAGTTCATGGGCGTGATCCCGACGATCGTGATCAGCGTGCTCGTGCTCTCGCTCGTCGAGTCGTTTTTCATCCTCCCGTCGCACCTGAACGGCCGTCTCGTGAAGAGCGAATCGCCGCTGTGGGCGAAGATCGAGGCGCGGCGCGGGAAAATCGACCGCGTAATCCAGTGGTTTATCGAGCACACATACGTCGGCACGCTGAACTGGGCGCGGAAGAACCGCTACCTCACCGTCGCGATCGCGACCGCGCTGCTGCTGATGACGATCGGGCTGCTCGCGGGCGGGTACATCCGGCTCACGTTCATGTCGGAGGTGGACGCGGACGAGGTCGCTGTCACGCTCACGATGCCGCCGGGCACGCCGTTTGACGAGACGGCGCGGATCTCCGAACAGATCCGCGCCGTCGGGATGAGCACGGTCGAACAGTTCGATCGTGATCGCGCCCCGGGCGAAAGCAACCTGAGGCACACGTTCACCCTGTACGGCGCACAGCTCGCGAGCGGCGGGCCGGAGGGCAACACGATGATCACCGGCTCGAACCTCGCGCAGATCTACTTCCAGCTCGACGGGGCGGATGTGCGCACCGTGCGCACGCCTGTGTTCGCGGAGCAATGGCGGAAGCGTGTCGGCGAAATCCCCGGCGTCGAGAAGCTCAACTTCCGCTCCGACCTCGTGCGTGCGACGTCCGACATGGAGATCCAGCTTTCGCACGACGACTTCTCGATGCTGCTCGCCGCCGCGGACCGGTTGAAGCAGGAGATCGCTGCGTTCGAGGGAACGAGCGAGGTCTCGGACAGTCATGTCGAAGGCAAACGGGAGCTCCGGCTGAAGCTGAGGCCGGAGGCGCACACGCTCGGGATCACGGAGACGGACCTCGCGATGCAGGTGCGCGGCGCGTTCTACGGTGCGGAGGCGATGCGCATCCAGCGCGGCAAGAACGAAGTGAAGGTGATGGTCCGCTATCCGGAACGCGACCGCCGCACGCTCGCCGGGATCGAGAAAATGCGGATCCGCACCCGGTCCGGGCGCGAAATCCCGTTCGAGCAGGCGGCGTACGTGGAACAGGGCCGCGGGTTCAGCACGATCAACCGCACCGACCGGCGCCGCGTCGTCAACGTGATGGCGGATGTGGACAAGCAGGCGACCAGCGTCGATGAGATCATGGCCGCGCTGCAAGACCGCGTGCTGCCGAGGTTGATGACGGAATACCCGGGGCTCAGTTACGACCTCGAGGGGCGGAGCCGCGACCAGCGGGAGGCGATGCAGGACCTGATCGGCGCGTTCCTCGTCGGCCTGATGCTGATCTACGCGCTGCTCGCGATCCCGTTCCGCAGCTTCCTCCAGCCGTTCATTGTGATGAGCGCGATCCCGTTCGGCATCGTCGGCGCCGTGCTCGGCCACCTCGCGCTCGGATACGCGATGAGCATGATCTCACTGTTCGGGATCGTCGCGCTCAACGGTGTCGTCGTCAACAGCTCGCTCGTGATGATCCACTTCATCAACCGGCGGCGCGACGCCGGCGACGATGTCGGGGACGCGGTGATGGCCGCGGGGAAACGGCGGTTCCGGCCGATCGTGATGACCGCGACCACCACCTTCTTCGGGCTGATGCCGATCATCATCGAGACGTCGATCCAAGCGCGGTTCCTGATCCCGATGGCGATCAGCCTCGGGTTCGGCGTCCTGTTCGCGACCGCGATCACGCTCGTGCTCGTGCCGGCGCAGTACCTGATCCTCGAGGACATCCGGCGCCTGTTCACGGGCGGGAACAGCGTGGACGCGGAACTCACGAAACAACGCGCAACCCCGGTCCAGGCGGCGAGTTGAGATCGCCGGCCACGATTGTACACGGTCGCGAAAGGAATGTCCCGTTTGACACAGGCGATGACGCGAAAACTGCCTCATTCTGACCGAAGTCCGACGTCCGTGTGTCGGGCGAAGGGAAGTTCATCCTGAACGCCGCGTCAGCGGCGTGAAGTCTATCATGAACGCAGTGAAGGGAAGGTCCAGTTCCAGCACCGGTCAATCCAGACAGTGCCCCGCTCGTACTCCGACCTTCTTCCGCCCTTCGAGCGTCAGAATGACACAGTGGAACGAGCGTACCGGATATGAACCGGCACTAACCACCGTCCCCGAAGTCAAGAAATAACCCTTGGACAAGCTGGACCTTCTTCACCCGTCTCCACGCAGACAGACGCGTGAAGCGGGGTTCAGAATGACGGCTCGGCCGCCCCGGCGATCAGAGCTCGGGTCCATGCAGGCGGCGGGTGGCCCGGGCTTGCCCCGGGTTTCATACACCGGCGGATAATCCGCGCGGGCAAGCCCGCACGGCCGGTACACGGATGAGACTTTCTCTCCGAGAATCACTGTAACCCCCGGCGGGTACGACACAAGGGTGTCGTCATTGGAGGGGGGACAACATGTCGCCGCGACGGACTGAACGGCGCTTCTGTTTCCGATTACCGAATGCCGGTCAGGATCACGGGGAGAGAAATACTCGCTGCGCCTGCAGTTTCAGCACCCGATCGATCAGGGCGTTCAGGTCCGCACCCTGCTCGGGCGCGAGGCGGGTCGCTCGTCTGGCGACCACCCATTCTCCGCGCAGCACGTTGCCGGCGATCTCGACCCTGGCGCGCACCTCGCCCGCGTGATTGCTCAACGAGTCGAGGGTCAACACCTGATCGCGCGCGGGCTCGTGCAGCTTGAGCGCGAGCGAGCAGCGGTATTCGACCGGGCGCGGGAGCTGGTATCCTTGCGGACCCGGATCGAGCGGGCGAGTCCAGTCGGCGTCGCGAAACGGATAAGGACGCACGATTGTCCGCCCGGAGGCGCGGCGAAACATGCCGCGGACGGTCATCTCGTACGAAATCGTGAGGCTGTCGCGGTTCACTGACCAGCTGTCCACGTCCCGCTGCAAGTCATCGCTGAGCAGCGCGGCGATCTGCTCCCGTCCGACATCGGCCAGCGAGCTTCCGAGCCGGACTCTCTCGCGCTGATCGTACGCGGCCGTTCCGCTGCCGGCGACAATCCCGGTTTCCATCACGTGCCCGTCGAAGGACAGCGAGGTGACGCGGGGGAGGGTGTCGCGGGGAATCCACGCGAGCGAATCGGCCCCGCCGAGCCAAAGCGTCGGCGCCCCCTGCAGACCCCACGGGATCTCCCCCGGAGACCACCCCCGGCCGGTCGCGTCGAAATAGACCGTGTCGCCGCGATCGACCCAGCCGACGATCGCATGGTTGAACTGTCCCGGGTCGGGGTACTCCGGCCAGAAGCGGCTCGTCGCCGGGTAATTGGTCAACACCGGCCGCGCTTCTACCCCCCGCCTGCCCAGTTCATCGACGATGAGCAGCGCCAGGTCCTTGCAGTCGCCGTACTTGTTCGCGCGGATCTCCTCGAGTGAGTGCGGGACGATTCTGCCCTCGCCGATCTCGACGGCTACGTAGCGGTAGTTGTCTTCGTACCAGGGGAGAAAGGAGGCGAGCACTTCGCCGCCGGGCGCGTCGCTGCGTTCGCCGGTCTCGCCCGCGTACACATCACCCCATTTTTCTGTGACCTCACGCGCGACGTCGTCCCAGCCGTAGTCCTCGCCGCGTTTGGAAAACGAGACGAGAACGCGCGCGACCGCCCTCTGGTATCCGCCCACATACGGTCGCGGTTCCCAGACGGGAATGTCCGCGCCGGCGACGACAAGCCCCGGCTTCACGGCGAGCCACGGACCACCCGCGTACGGAACGAGCTCGACATCCCATCCCGCCGGCGCCCGCACACTGACACGCAGTTCGCGCACGGGCGCGTGCACCTCTTGCACAGCCGGTGAAAGAAAGTGAACGGCTCGCTCAAGTGTGCTCTCGAACTCGATCGCGACGACGGAGCCGACCGCAACCTCTGCGAGAGTCCATTCGGCGACGTATGTGTCGGAGTACAGAACCGCGTCCTCCCTGTGCGCGCTCACTCGCAGCGTATTGTGCGGCAGTTTCTCCACAGTCCTGTCGGGGCGAAGGAGGAAACTCCGCTCCGCGTCGATATTGCCTTCGCCCGCGAAGAGCTCGCTGGTTCGAAAAGACGATGTCTGTCCCCTGCCCCCTACCTGCCAAGCCTGGCGCTCGTGGAGTACAGTCCGATCGTGTTCCGCATCCAGCCTGATGTGCAGATGACGGTATAGCAGCCGATCCCTCGCCGGCAGCGGTTCGGGCAGGCTCCTCGTCCGCGACGCCGCCCACTCCGGGAAGCGGGCCGTAGAGCCCGGCCCGGCAACGGCGACCGCGATCACGGCGGCGAGAAAGCCAATCCGAAAGGTCCCCCGCGGCATCGTTCACTCCCCCTCGAGATCAGGCGTGTCCGCAGACTGCGAGCCGGATCCGCTGATCGGATCGGCGACGATCTCGAGACGATCCGCTTCCGCCAGTTCGTTGTAGTATTCACGGATGCGATCGTAGTGCTGGCTCGCGAAAGACCAGTGCGTGCGTCGCGTGTGACGGCTGTACATCATGACTCCCGGCTCGCTCCCGGGCACGGCTCGCATTAGGTACCCGAACGCATCCGTGTTGTTCACCTTCCTCACGGTGGGACCGGAGAACGTGCAACCGGCGGGGAGCTCATACGTGACCTCGAGCTTCCGCTTGTAAGGATGTCCGAAGATGATGTTAGTCTCACGGTCGGGAACCTCAGGGAGCAGATCCTGCTTCATCGTTCTGAACACGTTCGGCCTGATCAGCCAGCTGTCGCCGACGGGCACCGCTGCATCCGGAATCACGACCCGCGCCTCCACAGAACCGACCGGTCCTGCGACGACGCGGGCGTCGTGGATAGACTCCGCTTCCACGTCGGTCAACCAGCGCGAGTGGATCCAGTCGGCGAGATCGTCCGGCTGCAAATCCTCGAGTGGGTGGACTGCCGCGGCCGCGTTCGGGCCGGCGAGTTGAATCGAAACATCCGCTTCCAGCGTGCCGTCGCGCGTGAACCGTCCCTGCACGCTGACAATCAACTCATCCGGGACGATCCGGTCCGGCAGCCTGATGAATCCCGCGTTCTCGGGGTTGACAATGAACATCGTCGCGCCGGCGAGATTCCATGGGACCTGGTTGAATGCGGCGCCGCGATGAGATGGGTCGAGGTAGAGAGTCTCCCCGTCCAGTCGATCACGTTCACCAAGCCAGTCCGGTATTGCAGCGTGAACGGAACTGTAAGCGAAACCGTAGATTTAACCGACGGGAGATTGTACGAGTCGAAGTAGAAAGGCGGGAACAGGTAGATGTTCTCGGTAACGTAGGAATACTCCAGTTCGAGGATCGAGCCGACAGTTGCCTGTGGGAACGCGAACTGGTACAACCTGTGACGGCGATCGTTGGCCGGCCCGGAATAGACAACCTGATCGAACAGGTCACCCTTATCAACCTTGACCGTGCTCCCGTCCGGCCTGATAGTGCGCGCCTCGAACTGCTTGACCTTCTCCGCGCCCGGGATGTACAGTTCGACATCCGCGTACTCGAGCGCCTGCTCCTCGAACAGCTTGATCTTCATCCGTTTGTTCACTCTCATCTCGAATCCGGCCGCCGTCCGCGCGATGTAGCCTTCCACGGCGTGATCGAGCAGCAGCGCCGGCACGTCCGGCGCCCACTCAGGCCGCGTCATCATCAGGTCCTTCTTGCTGACCTTGCCCCCTGTCAAGCAGCCGGACACTCCGCCGATGAAACTGAGTAGCAACACTGCCGCAACCGCACGAAACCCCTTTCTCATCATCCCCTCCCCCGAGCTCGAAGCCGTCGTTCTCCACATTCGTAGACACGAAATCCTGCCTCTCGAGCAGCAACGCAAAGGAGAAGATAACCAGCGCAACCGGCAAGCGAAAGCGAAACCAGACAGTCAGCAGTTTTCATGCACCGGTTTCGTGTCGGTACGGAGACAATGCGCAGGTCGGAATGCGGCCGGAGCGGCGGGAACTGTCCGTGCGGAACGGAAGGGGCTCACGGCATCCGCCGATCAACCAGCGCGCCCCTCCCGGTACAACAAACGAAGAGCCGCGGAACATGCCGCGGCCCGTGAGACTGCCCGGTACCGAGGGGGGGATTCGAACCCCCACGGGCGCAATGCCCAGCGGATTTTGAGTCCGCCGCGTCTGGACTAGCAAGCGCGGGCACGAGCAAGTGAGTGAAACTCGGGGATGAGGGCTTTCAGCTCAGTCCGGAGAACAGGTCCGGGTCGCTGAGCACGTCGCTGAGCCGGATTTCGAGCGGGAGGCGCGCGCGGCGGCGGTTGCGTTCGAGCAGCGCGTAGCCGTGTTCGAGCACGTAGTCGAAGAGCTTCGCGGTGACATCGACATCGACCTTGCAGTAGTCGATGATCTGCTGGATCTTCCCCTGCTTCCACCACGCGAGCGCCTGGAGGCCGTCGGCGGTCTTGCGCGCGCCGAGGGTCGCGTGCGCGAGCTGGTCGAGCTTGACCCGGAACCCGTGCCGGGTCACAATCTCTTCGAGCAGGTCGAGGCTCTTCAGCTCGCGGAGGTCGGCGGATGTGTACGCGGAGAGCACGGCGTTGTCGAACCGCTTGTTGTTGAACCCGACCACGAGCTCCGCCCGCTGCAGCCTGTCGATCAACTCGCCGGCGCGGCTTTCTTCGAACACGTGGAAGTCGCCGGTCGCGCGCTGATAGACGACTCCGACCGCGAGCCGCATCAGGTGGATGTTGCCCCAGCCGCCGACCTCGTGCGCGGCGAGCTGGGTCTCGAGGTCGAAGACGACAATGTCGCGCCCGTCGGCGTACGGGAGCTGGTTTTCCCAGGGCCGGTCCGGTTTTGCAGCGTTCATCGCATCGTCTTCCGTTGGTGTGCGTGAGTTCGCAGGGCCGTTGCGCGCGAGTGAGTGAGTCTGTGCCGCGCCTTCGCTGCCGAACGCGGCGGCCGCGAGCGACCGATCTCCGGCGAGCGCCCGCCCGCCGGTCAGGTGTTCGAGCAGGCGCACGCAGCCGGCCTTGTCGAGCGGCTGGTTCCCGTGCCCGCATTTCGGGGAGTGTACGCATGACGGGCAGCCGTCGTCACACGGACAGTCGCGGACGAGTTCGAGCATGCGTTCGAACAGCTCGTCGAGCACGTCGTACGCCCGGTTCGCGAGCCCGAGTCCACCGGGGTGGCCGTCGTAGAGGAACACCGCCGCCCCGCCGGTCTCTGCGTGACGGGTGAACGAGATCCCGCCGAGGTCGTTGCGATCGCAGAGCGCGAACAGCGGCAGCAGCGCGAGGCAGGCATGTTCGGTCGCGTGCAGCGATCCCATCGGGTGGTACTTGTGCGCGATCAGGCCGCCGATTGCCGATTGCGGCGGTTCGAACCAGAGTCCGACCGTCTGGTAAACCACCGGCGGCAGGTCGAGCTCGTGCTCGCTGATCTTGTCGCGGCCGCTCGTGGACCGTTTCTCATACCCGACCACCCGTTCGGTGACCTCGAGCTTGCCAAGCGAGACTTTGTACCGGCTCATCTCGCGGCTCGCATAGACCTCGAGGATCTTCGTGTCCTTCTCCGAGCGCGCCTGCGTGTACCACGGGACATCCGTATGCTCTGCGACGACTTCCCGGGTGCCGAGGTCGAGGTGGGTGACGAGCCAGTTTCGCCCGCGGTGCAGATAGACCGCGCCGGGGTGGCATTCGGCCAGCGCCTGCCAGCCGTTGACCCGGCCGATCAGCCGGCCGGTTCCCTGCTCGTGGATGACAAACGTCTCCCCGCCGCCGCGGATGTCGATCCCGCGCTGCGGGTACGACTCCTTCGCGAACCAGACCCGCCCCTCGATCGCCTCGAGCAGCTTCTCCTCGCTCACGAGCTCGCTGACCGCGCCGGCGACCTGATGATGCGGATAGACCGGGTCGTCCGCGCGCAGCGGTGTCTCCTGCGCCGCCGCGACCAGATGCGCCTTGAGCAGATACGGGTTCGCGGTATCGACGACCGCCGCCTCCGCGGACCGGCGGAAGAAGTCGTCCGGGTGGCGCATCCAGTACTGGTCGAGCGCGTCGGGCAGGGCGAGCAGGAAGATCGCGCTCGGCCGGTCCTTGCGGCCGACACGCCCGCCGCGCTGCCATGTGGACGCGATGCTGCCGGGGTAGCCGACGAGCACCGCGACGTCGAGCCCGCCGATGTCGATCCCCATCTCGAGCGCGCTCGTCGCGACGACGCCGTCGAGCTCGCCGGTGAGCAGGCTCCGCTCGATCTCGCGCCGCTCAGCGGGCAAGTAGCCGCTCCGGTACGCGCTGATCCGCCCGGCGAGCTCCGGGTTCGACTGCAGCGTCCACGTGTGGATCAGTTCGGTGATCCGGCGCGCCTTCGTGAACACGATCGTCTTCAACCCGGCCGCGACCGATTCGTTGAGCAGGCGGACGGCGCTCGTGTACAGGCTGCCGGTCGGATTGACGAACAGGACGTGCCGTTCCGCGCGCGGCGCGCCGTTTTCCTCCACCGCGACGAACGGTTCGCCGGTGAGCCGCTCCGCGAGCTCGCCCGGGTTCGCGATCGTCGCGGACGCGGCGAGAAACTGCGGGCGCGCGCGGTGGAACATCGCGACACGGCGCAGGCGGCGCAGCACCTGCAGCACATGGCTGCCGAACACGCCCTTGTAGTTGTGAAGTTCGTCGATCACAACCCAGCTCAGGTTCGCGAACAGCGCCTCCCACTGGTTGTGATACGGGAGCAGCCCGGCGTTGATCATGTCCGGGTTGGTGAGCAGCAGGTGGGG
The DNA here is from genome assembly GCA_018263585.1 of Calditrichota bacterium. Taxonomy (GTDB): domain Bacteria; phylum Electryoneota; class Electryoneia; order Electryoneales; family Electryoneaceae; genus JAANWZ01. The sequence continues at coordinate 16,480 of JAANWZ010000111.1, forward strand.
CGGGTTGCGGCGTAGTTTCACCCGTTCCGCGCGCGGCGTGTCGCCGTCGTAGATCGCCGCGCGCACCTTCCCGGCGAGGCCGGCATCGGCGAGCAGCCGCTGGATCTTGACAAGCTGGTCCTGCGCGAGCGCCTTGATCGGAAACAGCAGGAGTGCGCGCGACTTCGGAGCCGCGATCAGGCGCTCGAGGATCGGCAGCAGGTAATTCAACGATTTGCCGGAAGCGGTCGGGGTGACCGTGACCACGTTCTTCCGCTCCCGCGCAAGCCGGATTCCCTCCACCTGGTGCGAATAGAGACGCGCGATCCCCGCCGCGCGAACCGCCCGCGCCAGTTGTTCCGGCAGCGGCGGGGAGAGCTGTTGCGTGCGCGCGGGAGCCGGCTCCAGCCGCCGGTGATGAACGAATTCGCCGCCGTACTTCCGGTGCTGTCTCAGGCGTTCGAGGAATTGCGTCAGCGGATCAGCGGACCACTGCGTTCCCGTGCGCGTTCGCCTCTTTGTCGTCTGCCGTCGAGCCATCGAGCGAACGTACGAAACGGACCGCCGCGCGCGCGAATGCGAAGCGAGGCGGTCACCGTTCGGATAGAGCTCGCACCGCCCGCACTCTCAGGCGAAACCGTTGGTAACCAAGGCTGTACAGAGTCTGAGGAATGATCGGAGGACGAACCGGCGGCGATACGCCGGTTCGCATTCTCATGACTCGTGCAGGTAGCCGGGGACCCGGTAGCGGCGCCAGGCCAACGCTTCGCGCAAATCATCGCGGAACGCGTTGCCCACCCCGCGTTCGAGAAACGGCTCCGGCGGGAGATAGACGAACTCGTCCAGCAGCCGGAGCGCGCCCCGCCGGCGCAGCGTGCGCACGAGATAGAGGTCGTTGTCCTCGCGCCAGTGCGGGATACCGCCGAGCCGCTCGAGGTCGCGCCGGCGCACGGTAAGCGCCTGCAACCCGCTCGGCATCCCGAACAGAACCGTGCGCACCATGTACCAGAACGAGAGCCGGGCGAGACCCGGATCCCGCGAGCGGAACCCGACTCGGAACGCGGCAACCGCCGTGCGAGGATCCTCGAACACAGAAACGAGGCCGCGCACCGCTCGCTCAGTGAGGCAGAATCCGGGGTAGAGGAAGCAGACGAGGTCGGTTCTCGCCTCGCGCCAGCCGAAATCGAGCTGGCGGCCGCGCACCGGGGACGTGTTCACCACCTGTGCGCCGAACCGCCTCGCGACCGCGGCAGTCCCGTCCGAGCTGTCGCCGTCCACGACAAGTAGTTCTTCGACCACGTCCTTCCAGTGCAGACAGCGCAGCGTTCGCGCAAGCGCCGGCGCGTCGTTGACGGTCGGTATTACAAACGACAGCGACATCGGTTGCACCCGTCCCCCCGGATCGCTCGATCGCGCGTATGATACATGACAACTCCCCGACGGCACGCCGGTCCGCTCCCGGCCCGGAATGGAGAGCCCGCGGTTCGCAAGTTTGGTCTTCGTGAACGAAAGGAATGTGCAAAACTCGAGTGGGAAAGTCACGTCTCAATCGCGAATCGGTGACATTGCCCGTGCTCCGATCTCCGCCGCCCACGAGTGATACGTTCGCTCGCGGATTCTCGCCCGCGCCTCCGCGAGCAGCTTGAAATAGAACACGAGGTTGTGCGCGCTCGCCAGCTTCATCGCGAGCAGCTCGCCGGAGACGAACAGATGCCTCAAATACGCGCGCGAATGCCGGCGGCAGAGCGGGCACGGGCAACCTTCCTCGACCGGACGCGGGTCACGCGCCCAGCGCGCGTTGCGCAGATTCATCCGCCCGGAGAACGTGTACAGCGTCGCGCGGCGGCCGTTCCGCGTCGGAACCACGCAGTCGAACAGGTCCACGCCCAACCCAACCGCCGCAAGCAGGTCGTCCGGCGTGCCCACGCCCATCGCGTAACGGGGCCTCTCCTCCGGGAGCGCGCCCGCGACAAGCTCGATCGCCTTACGCGTGCGCTCGCTCTCCTCTCCCACCGCGAGCCCGCCGATCGCGTACACCGGAGCGTCCAGCGACGCGTACCGCTCCGTCTCCTTCCGCCGCAGCTCCTCGTAGAACGAGCCCTGCACGATCGGGATGAGCGTCTGCTCGTGGTCGTACAAACAGTCGCTTTTGTCAAACGCTTCAAGCGCGCGTTTCAACCAGCGCCACGTGCGCTCCGCGGCGGCGCCGGCCTGTTCGCGGGACGCTGGCCAGCCGACGAGTTCATCGAGCGGCATCACGAAATCCGCGCCGAGCGCGCGCTGGATCGCGATCACCGTCTCCGGAGTGAACCGGTGCTCCGAGCCGTCGAGGTGGGAGCGGAACGTGACCCCGTCTTCGTCCACCCGCCGAAGCTGCGCGAGCGAGAGCACCTGGTAGCCGCCCGAGTCAACGAGGATCGGGCCGTCCCACGCGATGAACCGGTGCAGCCCGCCGAGCGCGCGAATCGTGTCCGCGCCCGGGCGAAGGTAGAGGTGGTACGCGTTCGCGAGCACGATCTCCGCGCCGCAGGCCGCGAGCTCCGCCGATTCGATCCCCTTCACCGAACCGGCGGTGCCGACCGGCATGAACGCGGGCGTGCTCAGCGAGCCGTGATCTGTCTCGATCCGCCCGCTGCGCGCGAGGCCGTCCGTGTATGAAATCGTGAACTCCATCGCCGGAATGTACCGGACAAATCTCGCCGATGGAGCCCCGCAGCTCCGTATGCGGCGGGTGGCCCGGGGCTTGCCCCGGGTTTCATCCATTGCTGCACTCAGCGCACAAGCATGATCTTCCGCGTCTCATCCAGCCGGCCGGGAGCGGTCGCGCGCACGAAGTAGAGCCCGCTCGCGAGCGCGGACGCATCGAACGTGAACCGGTGACGGCCCGCCGGGAATGAGCCGTCGGCGAGCCTTGCGACCTGACGCCCGCGCCCGTTGTACACGGTCACTGTC
>JAANWZ010000112.1 GCA_018263585.1 Calditrichota bacterium
CAGGTGGACCGCCTCCGTGTCATCGTCGAGCAGGCGGTGCACGCCATCGATCAGACCGTGCGGCGCGAGCAGGTGGTGCACGGCGTTCCGGCTGCTCATCGACCGGCCGTGCGCATCATGGGCGATCGTGTACGGGAGCAGGAACCGATACCGCGGCGAGTCGGCGACGGCGAGCGCCTCCGCGACGAGTTGCGCGGCGCAGGTGTCCCATTTCTCCACGTTCTCCGTGTCGCCGACCGGATGCGTGTCAAACCGGCCGCCGCCGGTATCGACCGCGATCACACCTTCTTTCTCCAACTGATCCGGCGATTTCCCGTGCGGCAGCTCGTTCGCGGAGACGAACCGCAGCCCGGCCTCCCCCGCACCCGGGAACAGGTCGGCCCCGTGCAGGCGCAGAAGGTAGATCGAGAACGACGCGTCGAGGTCGGGGTGAACGTGCGTGAGCAGCGTGTGAGCGGGGATCGGGCTGTCTGGTCGTACGTTCATGCAGGCAAGCTACGCCTTCGCCGCCGGCTGCGCAAACCGGGCGGAACATGCCCGCGGTTGCTCGCAACCGCGGATTCGACGCCGGTGACAAGTCCGCACCGTCCGATCAGCCGCGGTGACCTCCGGTCCCCGCGGGCACGAACGGCTGCTGGCGGCGGTTGCAATCTTCTATAAACACCGCTAACGTAGCTGCAGTGTGGTAATCAGCGGACGGATGCGAAGAATGAACGACCCCTCTCACAGTTCAGCGGGCGGCACGAAGGATCCGCGCATCCAGCGCGTGCTCGCGAGCGTGATGGATCACCTGCGCCGGTTCGCCGAAGACCAGGTGAGCCAGGTGGACGCGCTCGTCGAGATCGGCGTCGCGATGTCAGCGCAGGAGAACGTCGAAGCGGTGTTCGAGATGATCCTCTCGCACGCGCGCAAGGTGACGAACGCCGACGGCGGCACGCTGTACCTGGTCAACCCGGAGCGGACGCTGCTCGAGTTCCACGTCGTGCACAACGACACGCTCGGTCTGCACCAGGGCGGGACCTCTCCGGTCGAGGTGAAGATCCCGCCGGTGCAACTGTACCGTGACGGCGAGCCGAACCACAAGAACGTGTCGGCGCACGTCGCCCACACCGGCGAGATGGTGAACATCCCGGACGTGTACCGCGCGGAGGGGTTCGATTTCAGCGGCGCGCGCGCGTTCGACCGCGAGCTCGCCTACCGCAGCGTGTCGATGCTGACCGTGCCGATGCGCGACCACACGCACACGACGATCGGCGTGCTGCAACTGATCAACGCGATCGATCCGCACACGAACGCGACCATCGAGTTCGACAGCCATCACGAGCGGCGTGTGATGTCGCTCGCCAGTCTCGCGGCTGTGATGCTCACGCAGCAGAACCTGATCGACGAGATGCGGCGGCTGTTCGACTCGTTGATCCGCGCGCTCGCGACCGCGATCGACGCGAAGTCGGACCACATCGGCAATCACATCGCCCGCGTCACCGAGCTGACGATGCTGATCGCGCGCGCGGTCTGCGAGGCGGACAGCGGGCCGCTCGCCGGCGCGAACTACAGCGAAGCCGAGCTCGAGGAGCTGCGGATCGCCGCCTGGCTGCACGACACCGGCAAGATCGTCACCCCGAAGCACGTAGTGGACAAATCGACCCGCCTCGAAACCGTGTTCGACCGCGCCGAGATGCTCAGCACGCGCTGGCAGGCGATGAAAGAGCGCGCCCACCGGGAAGCGCTCGAACAACTGCTCGCCGAGGCCGGGGATTCGATCTCCCGCGATGCGGCCGCACGCGTGCAGCACGAGCTGGACAGGATGCTGTCGCAGATGGACGAGGAACTCGCGTTCATCCTCAAGCTCAACGACGGCGGCGAATTTGTCACGGAAACGAGGGCGGAACGGTTGAAGGAGATCGCCCGCCGCCGGTATCTGAGCGAGGACGGCGAACTGCCGGCGCTGCAGGAGGACGAGTTCCGCGACCTGTCCATCCCGCGCGGCACATTGAACGAAGAGGAGCGGAAGATCATCCAGGATCACGTCGTGCAGACGGAACGGATCCTGCACGAGATCGCGTGGCCGCGTTCGATGAAGGATGTGCCGCCGATCGCCGCCTCGCATCATGAAATGCTGGACGGCAGCGGGTATCCGAAGGGCCTGAAGGGGGACGAGATCCTGCTCCAGTCCCGGATCATGGCGGTCGCGGACATTTTCGAGGCGCTCTCCGCGAAGGACCGGCCGTACAAGGAGCCGATGAAGCTGTCACAGACGCTGAAGATCATCCGACGAATGGTCGATGAGGGCTGTCTCGACGGAGACGTGGTGGAAGTGTTCATCAATTCCGGAGCCGTGTTCGCCTACGCGCGCCAGCACATGGCGCGCGAGCAGATCGACATTGACGCGACGGGCGCCGCTGTCTCGAATTGACCACCGGCTGCGGCGCGAGTGAGTTTTTCCCTACCTTACCGGTGTTCATACCGGACTTCTGAATCCACGCGTGAGGTTCCCGATGGTGCGCCTGATCGCCGCGCTCTCGTTTATGCTCGTTTCGCTCGTCGCCGGGCTGTCGCATGCGACGGAACTGACGGAAGCCGTGCGCAACAACGACCTGGAAGCGGTGAAAGCGGTGCTCGGGGGAGAGGACGGCGCGAAGCTGCTCGGCAAGGACGATGACCGCGGGTTCTATCCGCTGCACTACGCCGTGCTCGCGCGCAACACGGCGATCCTCAACGAACTGACCCGGGCCGGCGCGGTCGTCGATGAGCAGGACGACTACGGTCGCACGCCGCTGATGCTCGCCGCCGCACTCGCGGACACGCAGCTCGCCGGGTTCTTCCTCCGCGCGAGGGCCGATCTCGACGCTGTCTCCGACGGCGGCGCGTCGGCGCTTCACTTCGCGGCCGCCTCCGGGTCGGCGAAACCGACACGGCTGCTCCTCGACTGGGGCGTGAACGTGAACGCCTCGGACGACCGCGGGCGTACGGCGCTGATGCAGGCGGTGATTGCGAACGACAGCGAACTCGCGGGCCTGCTGCTCGATTACGGGGCCGCCCCGAACCTGCGCGACAGGGCCGGGCTCTCCTCCCAGCACCACGCGGTGATCCACGCCGGCCCGGAGATGCTCGAGCTCGTGCTCGCCAATTTCGCGGACATCAACCTGCTCACCGGCTCCAGCCTCCCCGAGCCCGAGATGGAAGAGGCGAGCGCGCTCCACCTCGCGGTCCTGTTTCACCGCGAACAGTGGATCAACCCGCTGTTCGACGCCGGCATCGACAGCCGGCTCACGAACAGGGACGACGAGACGGCGCTGATGCTCGCGATCCGGTACGGCAGCGACCGCCTGATCAACCGTCTGCTCGCGAACGGCGCCTCGCTCGAAAACCCGGACGGGGACGAGACACCGCTCTCGCTGGCGATGGAGCAGGATGACGCGCCGTTGATCGCGCGACTCGTCGATTTCGGCGCGCGCGTCAACGAGCCGCTCCCGTCCGGCTACACGCCGCTGCTCGCCGCCGTCCGAGAGCGACGCGTCGATCTCACCGGCCGCTTGCTCGAACTCGGCGCCCTCCCCGATCAGGCCGTCGATGACGACACACCGCTCAAGGTCGCGCTGGAGCACGAGGATGTGCCGATCACCCGGCTGCTTCTCGATTCCGGGGCGGACGCGAACGCGACCTACGACGACGAGACGCCGCTGTCGATGGCGATCGAGGCGCGCAGCCTGCCGCTCACGAGACTGCTGGTCGAGCACGGCGCAGATGTCAACCTCGCGCTCCCCGACTGGAAACAGACCCCGCTGGAAATGGCGATCCGGGAGCGGCGGTTGCCCGTGCTCAGGCTGCTCGTCGCGGAGGGGGCGAGGGTTGTGCCGCGTGACGATTTGAACGACAACGCGGTCGCGCTCGCAATCAGGGAAGGGTATCCGGCGCTCAGCGAGGTGCTTCGCGCGCAGGCGGTCGATCTCACCGTCACCGGGAAGCACGAAGGCACGCTGCTGCACTTCGCGATCGACGAGAGCGACGATCCGCGCGTCGTCCGCGCGCTGATCGAAGCCGGCGCCGACGTGTCCGCGACGAACGACGACGGCTACACCGCGCTGCACGAGGCCGCCCGCCGCGGGCAGAGCGGAACGACAACCGTGCTGCTCGAGCTCGGCGCCGATCCCACCGCCACCGATTCAGAGGGCCGCACCCCGCTCGCACTCGCGAAAGGCGACGCGCGCGACGTGCTCGCGCTCAGGCTGTGAGTGGTAGCGGCGTGCGGGTGGCCCGGGGCTTGCCACGGGTTTCATGCACAGAACTTGTATGCCCGCGGGGATCCGCAGGATCACCGCGGTTCACGCACGCCGGACCACGTGCTCCTGCGACAGCGCGCAGCGATGTCGAAGGGCCTGTCGGCCGGTAGATCAACCATGCGGGCAGGCCCGCACGCAGACTGCTGACAAAGTACTTCAGGCTTGATGAACCGCGGAACGCCGGTAATATGTCGTTCTGACGCCGCCGCAGGCGGCGGAAGAAGGTCCTGAACGCAGTGAAGGAAAAGTCCTCAGTTATCAACAGGTTGGCTCATAAGACAGACCCTTTACAAACCTGGACCTGCTTCACTTCGTTCAGCATGACGGACGATCACGCCTTCTTCAACAGTCTGGAACGGCCGGTACACAGATAAGACCTTCTACTCAGGAACTCGGGTCATTCTACACATGGTTGATGACTTGGGAACAGAATCAGCAGCGATCAAGATCCTGGACCAGATGCTGGATAATCGGCCCGATCTGATCGCCGAATCGGACGCCGAATACCAGCGCCTCCGCCTCAGCCACCTGATATCGAGGATGCGCGAGGAGTCGGGGTTGACGCAGCAGCAGCTTGCCGAGCGCATCGGTACCAGGCAGTCCGTGATTTCCCGCTACGAGCGGGAAAGCTACACGGGTCTGAGCTTGAACACGCTGGTCAAGCTCGCCAGCGCGATGGGCTACCGTGTGCGCGTCGAGCTTGAACCCGCCTCATCGTGAGGATCGGCGCGGTCAACCCTTGAGCACTCCCAGCGGGCGGAGGCGGTGCGTGACGTCGATCAGCTCGCCTTCCTGCATCCGGATGATGTCGGCGAACGGTTTGTACGCGTCGCCGAGCTCGTCGATCGGGTTCGCTCCCTTCGCGCGCGCGAGATAGACCTGTTCGCCGCCGACGCCGGGGAGGAACCGCTGCCCTGCGGTCAACTGCTCGGAGAGTGTCTGCTTCGCGCGCCGGCGTGACATCGCACGCCCGGCGCCGTGCGAGCACGACTCGTACGCGGCCCGGTGTCCGCGGCCGGAGCCGATGATCGACTCGGTCTGCATACTGCCGGGGATGATTACCGGTTCGCTCCGGCGCGCGGCGGTCGCGCCCTTCCGGTGCACGATCACCGCAGCGCCCTCGTGCGTCTCACCGATCGCGTAGTTGTGGTGGAGATCGGTGATCTGATCGGCGGAAATCCGGTCCGCGAGTTGCATTGCGGTGAGCGCGTTGCGCAACATCGCGCGCCGGTTCCAGTTCGCGAACGCCTGGTTGAACGCGAGCAGCCGGGAGAACAGGTCACCGAGCTCGCTGCGTTCGTCGATCCACGCGAGCCTGCCGGTCGGGCGGTTGTTGTTCTCCGCGCGGTTGAGCGAATCGGCGAGCGCGAGGAACAGGTTGCACGTCTTGAATCCCGGCCCGCGCGATCCGGAGTGGACCATCAGCCAGACACGGTCGCGTTCGTCCGCCTGCAGCTCGAGGAAGTGGTTGCCGCCGCCGAGCGTGCCGGCGTGCACGCGGATGTTCCCGATCGTGGTCGCCCACTGCTGCAGCCGTTTCTTCGCGTTCCGGCCCGGGTGTTTCTTCGCCAGCTTCTCGAGCCGCGGGCGGGTATCGCCGACAACCTCGCGCATCGCAGACTCGAGCTGTTCTACGGCCGCGAGCGAGTCACGGCGGGTCTCGCCGTGCAGCGGCGGGTACACGGACTGCGCGTCGAGCAGCTTCGTCCCGGAGCGCAGGTTCCCTTCCTTCGCGGGCACGGCGCGCTTGATCGACTCCATGATCTCCGGGACGCCGTCGCGGACATCGTCCCGGGTCAGCCCGGTATCGACGACCGCCATCCCGCAGCCCTGATCGTAGCCGACCGCGAGCGGGAGGTGCGCTTTTTCAGCGAGGATGACCGCCCCGTTCGGCGCGCCGTTGCCGGTCGTGTGCACGTCCGGCATCAACGCAACCGACCGCACCTTCGGATGTGACGCGATCGCAATCGACTCGTCGATCGTCGAACGGTCGAGCTTCTCCGGATCGATCCACGAGCGGAGCTTGCGCGCGATTTCCGGAGCCGTGTACTTGTCGAACGTGAACTGAGGCATCGCCGGCCGTGTCCGATGAATCACCGACAGCGTACTTTCCGACCATTGCATGATACGGCGGCGGGGCCGGTTCCGAACCGGCCTGCCTTGCCGGGGAACCGGCGAGGGGGCGTCATTTCCCGGAACGGACGGCGTTCTCGCGGTGGGGGACGATCACGCGCAGCGCTTTCGGCTTCACTTTGATCGTGATCTCGCGGCCGGCCTCCATCAGTTCGCCGTCGAGCTGGATCGGATCCTCCCGCTCGCGGTCGATCTTCAGCTCGCTGAACGCGAACGTCTGCACCTCCGGCACCGTCTGGATCGTCCCGTCGAACAAGTGGTGGATCTTCGAGACGAGCTCGAGCGCCTCCATGTGCGGGACGACGACGAGCGTGAGCAGGCCGTCATCGGCGCGCGTGTCCGGCGCGATTTTCGCCCCTCCGCCGAACTGGGTGAGGTTCGCCGCGGTCATCAGCAACGGGCGGTGAATCCGGATCTGCTGGCCGTCGATCGTTAGTTTGAACACCTGCGGTTCGTAGGTGAAGTAGCGGTAGATGCCGGCGAACACGTACGGCGCGATCCCGCGCACCGGCGACCGTTCGAACCCCTTCGCGAGTTCGGCGTCCCACGCGAGGCTGGCGGTGATGAAGAACGGGCGGCCGTTGACGAACCCGACGTCGATGTCCATCGTCTGCCCGGCGAGCAGCGCCTTCGCGGCCTTCTCCGGGCGGACCGGGATGTCGAAATGGCGCGCAAACCCGTTCCCGCTCCCCGCGGGCAGCACGGCGAGCCGGGTCTTCGTGCCGACGAGCTGCGATCCGATCGTGTTCACCATCCCGTCGCCGCCGACGACGATCACCGTGTCCGTGCCACGCTCCAACGCCCGCCGCACCTTCGCGACCCCGTCCTCCGGGCTCTTGCTCTCCTGATAGAACAGGTTGATCCCCTGCTCCACATCCCACGTGCCGCTCAGCGCGTTGATCACGTCCGACGGCTTGAACACGACGCCGGACTGCGGGTTGAACAACACGAGCACGTCCCTTACGTCCTTCTGCTCCGCCTGAAACGCCATGCTCCGGGAACTCCCTCTGCAGCGTGTTGATCGCCGGCGCGGCATGAAACCCGGGGCAAGCCCCAGGCCACCCATGGCCGGCGAGACCAGCCGGAATATAGTGATTCCCGGAGGGAATCTCTCATCCGTGCACCGGCCGCGCGGGCTTGCCCGCGCGGTTGATCTACCGGTGGATCGGCCCTGCGACATCGCTGCGCGCTGTCACAGGGGCACCTTCGTACCGGCCGTGCGGGCTTGCCCGCGCGGATGCGAGCCGAGCCGGTCCTGCACCCGCCGATGAGCGGTGCGCGCGCAGTTGACACGCCGGATGTCCGGTTTTAGCTTTGCTGACAGACAGCAGCACTCCGCTCGTGCCCGCACTTGCTTGCGAGTGCGGCGGCGAATCAGCCGCCCGCGTAGCTCAGCTGGATAGAGCGTCTGCCTCCGGAGCAGAAGGTCTTGGGTTCGAATCCCGACGCGGGTACCATAAAATCAAGGGCTTGCGCATCGCGCAGGCCCTTTTCTCGTGGTTGCAGGACGACCCCGACTTCCGGTGGCAGATCGTGACGGCGGCGCTCCAGCGCGTCCTGGATGCGGAGATGACGGCGCAGCCGTTGTGCGTTGCGGTATGAGCGCCGCGAGGCCGATCCGTCGCGCATGCCGCCCCGTGCGCGGCGCGACGCGGTGTTGTGCGACGAGATCGAGCGTGTCTGGCGGGAGAACCACCGGGTCTACGGGGCGCGCAAACTCTGGCGCCAGCTCCGCCGGGAAGGGATCACCGTCGCCCGCTGCACGGTGGAGCGGCTGATGCGCCGGATGGGCCTGTCCGGGGCGGTCCGTGGGAAGCCCAAGCAGACGACAGTCCCCGGCCCGGAGACGGACCGGCCGGCGGACCTTGTGAAACGGGATTTCACAGCCGG